>JBGCGC010000049.1:0-5507 GCA_045110475.1 Granulosicoccus sp. | reverse complement strand
TCCCGAAGGGCGGCTCGTCCAGGGGTCATCCGCGTTGTTGCTCGCTCTCAAGGTATACCCGATACCTTTTCGAGCTCACGCCTAGCGGCTGACCCCTGGACAAACCGCTGTTTGAAGCGTTTGAAGGTCACACTACACTAGGTAATCTGCGCATCCGAAATCGCCTGGCGTTTGATTTCGACAGGAATTTCGATACGATTAATGTCTGGAAATCCTGCAAACGCACGCCCGATAAATTGCCCCAAAGGGTATTAAGTCGTTTGGGGGCGTTTCCTGTATCCCGCTGTTTGTGCGCAAGCAGGCACCGGAGGACATTGCACCTTACGCACAGCAGCCTGCGTGGGTACATGAATAAGTCTGGCTAATGTTCAGACTCAGCGAATAAATTCAGCAATTCGCGCCAGTTAAGCCAACCTGGGTTTTACAGGGAACATTTCTGCGAATGACAGGCGGGGAACTTTTCAGACGCCAATTGAGTCATGCTTCACCATCGTTAGCACTGTTTTGTTGTAAAAAACACACAAATGAGACGGTGCTGAAAAAAATAATTTTACAACAGCAAGATTTTGACAACTTGTTGATATTAGGAAAGAAAGCTAATGATTTTCAAGAGCTTGTCATGTTGCAGAAAAACCGGGTTTAGAGACAGCGTAGTTGTTTTGGTTTTGGTGATACAAATATTTTGATTTGACAAGATGCACTTGAGTTACATCTAAGGTAACCTCGCCCTGATGCAACCGTTACAATCTGTCAACGAAGCGAATGAAGTTTTTTTCAACTTCAGCTTGTAAAAAATGTCCTGTTAGAGGTGATACACGGTGCCGATATTGTCAGATTACGCGGTAAACAGTCATTTTTAGTGTTGGATCACCCGTTTCTGGCTAGTTTTCTTTGATGGCACAAGCTCAGATGGTAGAAATGGCTCCAACTTGACACTCATGTTCGATAACAACGTTATTTTTTCATTTCAGACCAATTTGTAACTGAGCGTACCCAACCTTTACCAATGTCATTCTCGGTTAGATCAGCCCTTCTCGAGCCTATGTTCTGGATGTTCCAGCGAGAGATTCAAGCTGCTTTTAATACCGACCAAAGTAGAGAGATGCATGAAATTTAAACTACATCAGCATGGCGTCATGACGCTAATTAGCTGTGCGATAGGGGTCGCGGCGGCTGTAGCGCCGGTGACGTCGAGTGCTAAAGAAGATAACCACGGGTCGCACAGCCCGAACGGAACGCTGGTTAATGCGTAGCTCACCGACGGGTTTAACGACCTGAACGGCAGCCACAGACCTAACCCGTGGTACTACAACGACGATAACGAGCCGCCCTACTGGCAAGGTTATATCTCCTGGATGAACGAGAATTTCACGTCATCCCAAAACGGTGGCCATCACGACCACAACAAAAACTACATTGCGCGCGGCTTGCGGGCATCCCCCGAATGTGGCGAATTTGTCGTAGGTGGCTCAAGCAAGTACTTTGGCAACGTTGGGAACAATCTCTCAAGGACCCTCACAGGTTTTGTCCCTGGAAACACTTACACCGTTTGCTTCTACACCGCGAATGCAGGCGTTGCTGGCACTCGGGAAGCCTCCAGATACACCGATGACGGTTTCTGGCGTTTGGCAATCAACCCTTACGACCGTGGCGGACAAGATGACGCTTTTGAAAGTGACACGGCCTACAATACGCAGCCGCACTCCTACGAGGGTGAGGGAAACCAGACTTGGGTCAAGCAGACCTACACGTTTACCGCCGAAGCGGAAACCCTCGTGTTCTCTTTTGGTGTTTATGATGCGGTAAACCAAAGAGACCAAATCTGCGCGCTCATGGCGCTTGATGGTTTTGTCGTATCCGGTGATTCTGACAACGACGGCCTGTCCGACATAGAAGAAATCAACCTGGGCACTGACCCGTTCAGTTCAGATACAGATGGCGATGGTCTTTCAGATGGTGACGAGGTAAACACGACTCTCACTGATCCACTAGATCCAGACAGCGATGACGACGGCCTGCTAGACGGTCAGGAAGTTGATGTCTACGGCACCGATCCAAATAACCCTGACACAGATGCTGGTGGTGTTAGCGATGGAGAGGAAGTCGATGCAGGGTGGCAGCTTTGCCCTGGTCCGGGTGGCAACCTTCGACTGGAATGGGTGGCAGCTTTCACTGGTATACGCATCCAATACTGATCCTCTGAAGAGAGATACAGATGACGATGGTCTGACGGATAGAGAAGAGGTCATTATCTACAACACGGATCCGAACAACCCGGATACAGACGGCGGAAGTGTCAATGACGGCACGGAAGTGTCAATGACGGCACGGAAGTCAACATGGGAACTGATCCTAACGATCCATCCGACGACATCAATGGTCCAATGGATAATGATGGTGATGGACTCACCGATGAAGAGGAACTTGCGTTAGGTACGGATCCGAACGATCCTGATACTGATAACGACGGGCTTTCAGACAAGTTCGAAGTTAGAGGTTCAAAGACCAATCCGCTGGATAGAGACACTGATGGTGACGGGTTCAATGATCGATTTGAACTAAGAACATCAGAGACTGATCCTCTGAGAGCGGATACAGATAATGATCAATTGACTGATATAGAAGAGGTCATTATCTACTTCACTAATCCGCTCAAGTCCGACACAGACGGCGGTGGTTTACGAGACGGTGTAGAAGTTGCCGCCGGGTCTGATCCTCTTGACCCAACGGATGACTTCAACAAGTAAGAAGCGTCTTATGTAATCAGTCGATTACAGTGAAGTTCTGAGATGGTTTTCATCTCATAGGTAGTCAGGAAGTCGTGCGGGTTTCCCGCACGACTTCCTGCAACTACAATCAAGCGTCCAGATCAGGAGTTGTGTTCATTAGACGCTTTGTGATATACCCAAGTATCTGATTGTCGCCCCCCGGTCTGTGAATATCGACATTCGCAAGACGCAGAGCTCTCAGGTTATACAAGCCTGACTTGGCTTTAAGCCTCTCCTCATTCATCCGCCTTCGCTGCTAGAGATGGTTAGCAATGATGCGCGAGATCACACGTCTGGTTTCTGCAGCACCACACTTGGTAGCACAAACTCTCGGTGACGCAGTGATCGCCTTAAATACTCTTAAGCAGCGCGCAAAAGCGTCTCGCGAGATCGATGATGTTTCTGCGACATCAAGGTATGCGAGCTTTTTCAGAATGGCGTCCGTTTGTGCAAATGAGCGAGTGGGTCCAGACCCAGTCTGTCAAATCAGCGACAAGCTCCTAACCTGAATCTGTCATGAAATCACGGTCACGCCTGCTCAAATCAATCCCTTCCGGTAGGCCCCGGCCCCGCACATCCCATTAGTCAGTAGCGGATTCTGTTCAGGCTGCGCGCCTTGGCCAGAAATGTAGTGAAGTGTTTAGCCCGGCTGCGATCAGCCGGGCTGCGATCAGCTCCTTGCCTGGGCGGCCGCACGAAATCCGCTACAAGCAGCCCCACGTCCGTCAGTTTAATCGCTCATTTTCGTTACTTATGACTTAGGCCTACTAAGCGCCTCAAATGAGCGACAATAACTGACTCGCATTGGACTGCTCTCGCGACGGTATTTTCTACCGCACAGACTCCTGGTCAGTTTCTGGGAATGTGCAATGCGGGACTGGCTCCATTCCCACCTGGCAAGACCGCATTCCAGTATCCAACCCAAGGTTCCATTTGCTGACCAGGACCTATTGCCGTGTACCCCGATTCGTCGTGTTTCCAGAATACACTCTGCTCAACGTTTGCTACCGACTCATCAGCCGCTTCGGTCATGGAGCATCCATCTGTGTCAGCGCATATACCGGCTGTTGTTGTGACCCGGAACGAATCAACCGATGGACGGGTATAAAACGGATTCCCCAGCATATTCCATTGACCGCTGGCACTGGCTGTCAAGGCATGCTCACGACATCCTCCGGGTAACGGGGCCATACATGCATCGCCTTCTGCTACCTGCGTGCGATTACTGCCAATTGGCATATCCAGCGACACCGTGGAGCCAGTACCCTGAATAATCCAGTAAGCGCGACCGGTCTCAAGGACACCATCACTACCCGGATCAAAATAGTCGCCGGCAGTGCCGGCTGATGCATCCCACGCCCATACTCTCCATGTTGAGCCATAGTCCCCGGGAATATCGTCGCCAAATATATCTGCAACTGTATTGGCACTTTCTGGAGGTGTGGCGGGCAGGCTGATGGTCTGCCAGGTAAATTCCGGTAAAGAGAGTTTGGAAGGAATGCCATAGTTGCACGCTGGGTCATCTGCGGGGTCCATCACCAGCCATACGACGTTCCATTGCGTCGGATAGGCGTTGCCATCAAAGAAGCTATAGCTGCCGTCACCGCGACCCGCAAACCCGATACCCATAAATCCTTCACTGTTGCCGGGACCATGATCGTTGTTGAAACCGGAGCCACGATAGATCGACTCATCCTGAATGAACATGGCGGTTCGATGGCCCCAGTTACTGGACTTGTCATCGTATAGAAAGCCATAAAGTGCACTTTCTATCAACGTTTTGGGCATAGGGCCGTTCTGAACGCTTGACGCAGAAATATAGAGGTTCTCGGCGGAGTTGATGAACTGTCTGCAGTCAGCGCCAACTGCATTGTCACCAATGATCGGGTGGTTGGAAATTCGGTTGTAGGAACCGCTGTTGGCAAACGGAGGGGCAGTGATATTGCCGGGTACATCATGAGCCCAGAAATTATTGCTGGCCATATATTCGGCGTAGTCTTCTGCCAGTTTGTTCAGGTGCGATTCAACAGCTTCGAGCGGCAGGCCGAGCACGACTCCATGACCCGGATAGTTGACTCCGTCTCGTGCTGTGCGCTCGGCGTTCGTGAGCATGAGGCCTTTTTCAGAAGCCGTCATCGTGTCCCACCGGCTTTGAGATGGCAGGTTCAGGGCGCCGAGTGCGTTGGCGGTAATACCCAGCTGAGCTTCTTCTGCTCGCCGTGCGTTCGTGAATGCAGCTTCAACCGCCTCGACACTTCCGGCCTCGATGCCAGGCGCGCTGCCTTGATTGCCTGGAACATCAGGATTGACATCCCATTTGATGTCATCAAGCGGGTTAAGTGGTGACAATGCGAAACTTGTTGATGTCCCGAAAAGGGCTAGCAACGAGAAAAAGTGCGTAAAAGTGGTGGAGCGTTTCATCAACGGATCTCTATTTTGTGAGTGTCGGATGCAGCAGGTAAGATAAAAGCCGATTTGATGCAAAAAAATGCAGCTCGAAATGTCAAACCCCCCAAGCTGCCCGGTTAATCCCAGTATATGGAATCTACAAAATCGCTCTTGTTTGTATGGACGCCGTAACATTAAAAATTGGACATCTGCGCTAGGAGCCTGCGCGGCAGAAATCAATCGGCTACGAGCAGCCCACTTTTGGCCAAATCTTGCGCTCATTTTCGTCACTTAGCCAGCTAAACTCCTCAAATGAGCACAAAATTTGACTCAAAATTGGACTACTCTCGC
>JBGCGC010000048.1:0-47318 GCA_045110475.1 Granulosicoccus sp. | reverse complement strand
CTGGCTCTGGCTCTGGCTCTGGCTCTGGCTCTGGCTCTGGTTTCGGCTCTGGTTTCGGCTCTGGTTTCGGCTCTGGTTTCGGCTCTGGTTTCGGCTCTGGTTTCGGCTCTGGTTTCGGCTCTGGTTTCGGCTCCGGTTTCGGCTCTGGTTTCGGCTCTGGTTTCGGCTCTGGTTTCGGCTCCGGTTCTGGCTCTAATTTCGGGTTGGCTTCGGGCATGGCTTCTGATTCTGAGAGCGGCGGATCTGTCACCCGTGCCGCTGTCGGCAGTTGAGTTGTCTCGTTCGCCGTCAGGTTCACCACTAGCAACCCCTGCTGCAAGGGCGCAGGTATATTTGTACCCGCGTATCGGAGCCACCAGGCACCTAGACCGTGCATGATCAATGAAATCGCGATGGCAACCTTGAGAAGAGCACTGCGTGGCATGGCGGATTACAGTCGATCTTTGAGTGCGGGGATCAACACTGATTCTATCTGGACTTTGGTGGGCATCATCATCTCCGACGGCGCTATCTGTCTGGTAACTTCACCGACGATCACAAGGGGGCAACCAAGGGGGCACCGAAAAAAGAGGACATCGAAACAACGGAGACAAAGAAGACTCGCAAGGCCTGCAAAGACAGCTGGAACGCCTGTATGGCGCTACTGTCAACGGAGTAAGGACGTGCGCAAATACGCTACAGGTCGACTGAGGTGCCATTGCAAGGATATCAACAAAGGGTCATGGTGCGTGCACATAAAACCTTTTTGTGTCACACCGCACTCTATGGCCTGATGGATTGTTGCGAATTCGGAAAGCCTTTAAACTGATCTATTTAACATTATTGTAGCGTCAAGAATTAACATGTCTTTGCATGGACAAAAATAGCATGACAGAGAGCTCCAAAACCCCTGCAGCGTCGGCGTTTGAGTCACTGACCGATGCGGAAGGCGCGGCTGTGCCTTCTCTTCAGCGAGGACTTGTTGGCTACGTTGCGTTAATCTGGGGACTGGGTGGCGTTATCGGTCTTCTGACCATGGCGATTGTTCGCCTGCTTGCCATCAGTATTGATGCATTCGGATTCTCTCTGACCTGGACACATTGGCTGGTATTTTTTATCAGCGTCCTTTTTATGGCCTACGCGGAAGGTTATCGGACATTTCAAAAAACCTGGGCGCCTCGCGTCGTACAACGTGCCTTCCAGCTCCAACATGAGTGGACTCCAGTCAGACTGCTTCTCGCGCCTTTCTATTGCATGAGCTTCTTTCACGCTACCAGAAAACGCCGTCTTACCGCATGGATAACGACCATATGCATCGTGCTGCTGATTGTCCTGATGAATCGCATAGCGCAGCCCTGGCGTGGGCTTATCGATGCCGGTGTGGTGGTTGGACTCAGCTGGGGAGTGGTATGCCTGATTTTACAAACGTTCTCACAGCGTTTAACAAACCTCGAAAACAACAAAGGTAGCTCGTAAACTCCTAACACCATGACACATCAATCAACTGATCAATCGTCACCGCAAGTCAACACTGCCGCCAAGGCGAACGCTGAACAAGAAGAGGTGCTCTCCGTCCATCACTGGACTGACAGGTATTTCAGCTTCCGCACTACCCGTAGCGATAGCCTACGTTTCGAGAACGGGCAGTTCGTCATGGTGGGTATGGAAATCGACGGCAAACTGGTCCGTCGAGCTTATTCCGTCGCCAGTGCCAACTGGGAAGAGGAGCTGGAGTTCTTCAGCATCAAGGTAGATGATGGCAAGCTGACCTCTCACTTGCAGCACATAAAAACCGGTGATTTTATTCACATTGGACGCAAGCCTGTCGGAACCTTGCTACTGCATGATCTGAATCCGGGCACCACATTGTGGATGCTTGCCACGGGCACCGGGTTAGCGCCTTTTTTAGCAATTATGAAAGATCCGGAAGTGTACGAACGATTCGATAATATTGTGCTTCTGCACGGCGTACGTCATATCGAAGATCTGGCCTACCAGGAAATCATTGAAAAGCAGTTACCCGAACACCCTTATCTGGGCGATGCCATTGCGAGTCAGTTCCACTACGCACCCGTGGTGTCGCGTGACCCCTTTCCAAGACATGGACGCATCACAGATTTGTTGAAAACCGGCGAAATGGAGCGAAGCCTCGGATTTCCTGCAATCAACCCTGCCACCGACCGACTGATGATTTGTGGTGGTACAGCCATGCTGGCTGATTTGCGTGCCTTGCTGGATGCGCGAGGTTTCAAAGCATCACCTTCGATCGGTGAGCCGGGAGACTATGTTTTCGAACGGGCGTTTGTCAGTCGCTAGTGGGTCCCGTCTCCTTGCACAGGCTGGGGTTGCACAACTTGCCTTCGATCCTTGAAGAACTGGCTTAGCAACTCAGCACTTTGATGTGCCCTTATGCCCTCGGTGATGGCCACATGATGGTCAACACCGGGCAGACGTAGCGACTCATGAACACTGACTACCCCGCCAGTGCGAGGCTCTCTGACGCCATACACCAGCCGTTTTACGCGTGATTGCAAAAGCGCCCCACAGCACATCAGACACGGCTCCAGCGTGACGTACAGGGTTGCTCCGTCGAGGCGATAGTTCTTGTGAGCTTTTGCAGCGAAGCGCATGGCAACTACCTCGGCATGTGCGGATGGATCGGTATCCATGACACAGCGGTTGTGCCCTTCGCCGAGAGTTTTCCCATCCAGCACCACAACAGCGCCAACAGGAATTTCGCCAAGCGAAAAGGCCTGGCGTGCGAGCTTGAGCGCCCTGTCCATGTGCTGTTCGTCAATCTGCTGCTGGCCGGGCGATGTCGTCATTTACCGTTTGTCACGTTGCAGATCGTGATGATTTGTCAAAGAGTCGCACTACTAGCCTGGATTATTCATGAAATCACCAAATCCTTCCGCATTCCCTTCGTCCGTAGCGAATCCCACTCAGGCTGGGCGCCCCCGTCGGAAATACAGTCTGTATTCCGCCGGGCTGCGATCAGCTCCTTCGCGGAATTCGCTACGAACAAAGGGTCTGGTGAAAGGATTTGGCGTTTCATGAATAATCCAGGCTAGGGCAATGACGAAAACCTGCTTTTTGACACTTCAAAACACGAGCTAATGTAAGCAGGTATAACGAGCGATGACGTGATCCAAACAGGCGGGAACCCACGCTACGATAAACCGGCATGATTCATCAGCACGGCAGTGAGGTTTCGGATTGATCAATGCAGAATGATTGTCATGAATTGATCAATCCGAACCCGGAGGAGTACCACGCTCAGTGTCTACTAGTTGCCCTCCAGATAGTTGCCCTCCAGATCAGCTGGAAACAGCTTCTCCTTCTTCAACTGCCTTCATGCTGAGGCGAATACGGCCCTGCTTGTCCACTTCCAGTACCTTGACCTTGACCATCTGGCCTTCAGACAGTTCATCCGCCACGTTCTGCACTCGGTTTTCGGAAATTTGAGAGATGTGAACAAGTCCATCCTTACCTGGAAGGATGTTGACGAA
Source organism: Granulosicoccus sp. (assembly GCA_045110475.1). Classification (GTDB taxonomy): domain Bacteria; phylum Pseudomonadota; class Gammaproteobacteria; order Granulosicoccales; family Granulosicoccaceae; genus Granulosicoccus. Next base: position 43,830 of record JBGCGC010000048.1, on the reverse strand, counting down.
AGCACCGAAATCCATGAGCTTCTGAACACGGCCTTCGTAGATGGTGCCGACTTCGATGTCAGCGGTGATCAGTTCGATACGCTTTCGTGCTTCTTCACCCGCCAGACGGTCACTGGATGCAATCTTGATCATGCCATCGTCACCGATGTCGATGGTGGCACCGGTCTCTTCAGTCAAGGCACGAATAACAGCTCCACCCTTACCAATGACCGCAGCGATCTTTTCGGGGTTGATCTTGATGGTGATAAAGCGTGGTGCATGCTCTGACAAATCGTCTCGCGCCTCACCCAGCACCTTGGCCATTTCACCGAGGATCCAGATTCTGCCACCCTTGGCTTGCTCGAGCGCCTTTTCCATGATCTCACGGGTAATCCCCTGGATCTTGATATCCATCTGCAGCGCGGTCACACCATCGGCTGAGCCCGCAACCTTGAAATCCATATCGCCCAGGTGATCTTCGTCGCCGAGAATATCGGACAGTACCGCATATCCATCGTCTTCCTTGATAAGACCCATGGCAATACCTGCCACCGGCGCTTTCAGGGGAACACCCGCATCCATCAAAGCCAGACTGGTTCCGCAGACCGATGCCATGGAGCTTGAACCATTGGATTCGGTAATCTCTGAAACAACACGAATGGTGTACGGGAATTCTTCCTCATCAGGCATAACCGCCTGAACGCCGCGCTTGGCTAGCTTGCCATGACCAATCTCACGACGCTTGGGCGAGCCGACAAAACCGGTTTCACCTACTGAGTACGGAGGGAAGTTGTAGTGCAGCATAAACGCCATGCGAGTCTCGCCACTCAGTGCATCGATAATCTGCGCATCGCGGGTGGTTCCCAATGTGGCCGCCACAATAGCCTGAGTTTCACCCCGGGTGAAAACGGCAGAACCGTGTGTTCGGGGTAGGACGCCGGTGTGAACGGTGATGGGACGGACCGTGTCAGTGGCTCGGCCATCGATACGCGGCTCGCCGTCTATGATACGACGACGCACAATCGTTTTTTCCAGCTTGCTGAAAGCAGATTTCACATCCTCGCGGGCATAACCTTCCTCGCCCTCGGCTGCAGCCAGTGCCGCAACCACTTTGTCCTTGGCAGCCGAGGCTGCATCCTGACGATCCATCTTGTCAGCGATCTGGTAAGCCGCTGTCAGATCGGCACGTGCTGCATCATCAACCTGCTGTGCGAGAGACGCATCAGCTTCCGGGGTACTCCAGTCCCATGGCGTGGCAGCGACTTCTGCTTTCAGTTCGTTGATGGCTGTGATGGCGACCTGCATCTGATCGTGGCCAAACATAACTGCATCGAGCATGGTGTCTTCCGACAGTTGATCAGCTTCTGACTCCACCATGAGAACCGCGCTGTCAGTTCCAGCCACAACCAGATCAAGTTTTGATTCTTCCATCTGGGAAACTGACGGATTCAATACATATTCGCCTTCAATGTAGCCAACCTTTGCCGCACCGATGGGGCCCGCGAAAGGCATACCGGAGCAGGCAAGTGCGGCAGAAGCACCAATGAGCGCAGGGATATCCGCACTGATTTCCGGGTCCAGTGACATGACGGTGGCGATAACCTGTACCTCGTTCATGAATCCCTTGGGAAACAATGGACGCAGTGGCCGGTCGATGAGTCGTGAGATGAGCGTCTCTGATTCGCTAGGACGTCCTTCACGCTTGAAAAAACCACCGGGGATCTTGCCCGCAGCATAGGTCTTTTCCTGGTAGTTGATAGTCAGGGGGAAGAAGTTCTGCCCCGGCTTAGCCTCTTTTCGGCCGACGGCGGTCACGAGCACGACCGTGTCGCCCATGCTGGCAACGATCGCGCAGCTTGCCTGGCGGGCAATCTCGCCCGTTTGCAAGGTAACGGTCTCGCTACCAAACTGAAATGTTTTTGAATGTATGGTCACAAAGTGTTCCTGAGAAGGTAAGCGGCCTTGGCAGTATCAGGGCGCGTGTAACGCCAAGCTGCGGCAAAGCCTCGATACACTGACAAAAGACGGCTGCGCGATGAATGGTGTTGTTGATACACGGCAGCGGCGATGGACAGGCGTCTCTAGCGACGCAGACCCAGACGCTTGATCAGATTCTGATAGCGTGAGGCGTCTTTACGGTGCAGATAATCGAGCAACTTGCGGCGCTGATTAACCATTCTCAGCAGACCACGACGAGAGTGGTGATCGTGCTTGTGTTCCTTGAAGTGCTCAGTCAGATGAGAGATTCGCGCAGACAACAATGCAACTTGTACTTCTGGTGACCCCGTGTCTGTAGAGTCGGTCTGGTGTTCTTTGACGATTTCCGCCTTTCGTTCAGCGCTTAAGCAGGACATTAGGAAAAATACCTATTGGGTTGGTAGGATGATGTTACTCATCGAGTGATGGCAGAGAAGCTGCCAGAAAAACAGAACTAGCTGTGCTTTTACATCTACAGCTAACCCGCTATTGTATCAGGTTTGGCTCAATTTCAGCCCCATTGCAGAACACGCCGGGGTGACACCGTTCCCGAATCACCGAGCTCTCCGAGCCCCATCAGTTTTCCGTCGATGTCGTAAACCCGACAAAGCGGCTCGGATTGCCTGTCAGCGCGCTTTTCAGGTTGCTGGTCGACGATGCAGGACGCTGAATTGCCATGTAAAAAGGCTGTGTTACCCGCCTCATCGAGGGTGACTCTGGCCAGATGCTCGAGCCCGGCATCAGGCGGAAGCAGCAACGCATCCAGTGCAGGCCAGAGCGCTGCAGTGTCCACCACGGCATCACCAGCGTCGTCTGAAACCGCTGCCATCATTCGCTCCAGTGTTTCCAGCGAGATCATCGGGTACTGTCCGAACGGTGAGACAAAGGTGCGCCGCAACGCGCTTACGTGGGCGCCACAACCAATTGCCTCACCGATGTCAGTGATCAGAGATCGGATATACGTACCTTTTGAACAACGGACCGCAAGACGCGCGCTATCGCCTGAAAAGGCCAGTACTTCCAGCTCGTGGATAACCACCGGTCGTGCTGGACGCTCGACCTCCTTGCCTTCTCGAGCGAGCTTGTAAAGGCGCTTGCCGTCAATCTTGATCGCCGACACCATCGGTGGCACCTGCATGATAGGTCCGATAAAACGCTGGCAAATTTCCTCGAATTGTGACTGATCAAGCGTCGGGGGCACCTCTCGGGTTTCCAGCACCTGACCATCAGCATCAGCAGAATTTGTCGTCACACCAAGCTTCAGCGTGGTTTCGTAGCCCTTGTCAGCGTCAATCAGGAATCCGGCGAGCTTGGTCGCCTCACCGAAACAGATGGGTAGCATGCCTGTTGCCAGAGGATCAAGGCTACCCGTGTGCCCCGCCTTGGCCGCACCAAACAGACGTTTGGCTCTCTGCAAGGCATGATTGGAACTGCCTCCTGCGGGTTTATCCAGCAGGAGAATGCCGTGAACCGGCCTTCCCCGTCGATGTCGTCGCGCCATGTAAACCCAGGCTAAGCGCCGCTGTGTGGAGTATCAGGGCCGGTAGATTCTGCCGGATCATCTGATGCCTCGTCGTCGTTCGTCGTGTTGCTGGCGACGGCATTGGCAATAACTGCGGACATATGCGCACCATGCTCGGCAGAATCGTCGTAGTAGAAGCGCAACTGCGGCACTGAACGCGTCTTCATCTGCCGGGCCAGATGCTTGCGCAGAAAACCCGAAGCACTATCGAGTGCCTGCTGGCTTGGGTCTCTTTCACTTGCATCAAACACCGAGAAATAGATTTTGGCGACTGCCAGATCGCGAGACACCTCTACCGACGCAATAGTCAGCATTGGTGATAAACGAGGGTCTTTCAACTCGTTTCTGATCAGACCGGATAGCTCACGCTGAATGAAGTCAGCTACCCGGTGACTACGTGGATAATCGCTTGGCACTACAAACAATCCACCAAACTGAAAACTTCGCTCAAAATGATCAAAGCGTGCGAGCCACTTCAGTGCGTTCAAACACTTCGATCACATCGCCCGCCTTAACGTCGGTGTAGTTCTTTACGCCGATACCACACTCAGTGCCCATGCGCACCTCCTTGACATCATCCTTGAAACGACGCAGTGACTCCAGCTCGCCTTCATAGATGACGACGTTGTCGCGCAGAACACGAATAGGTTCGTCTTTTCTGACAACACCGTCAACAACCATGCAACCGGCGATCAGACCAAACTTCGGTGAGGTAAATACTTCGCCTACTTCAGCATTACCGATGATGCGCTCGCGAACCTCAGGTGCCAGCAAACCACCCGCCAGTTGCTTGGCAAGATCGATTAATTCGTAGATGACGCTGTAATAGCGAAGATCGGTCTCCTGCTCCTGCACAAGGCGCCGTGCTGACGCATCGGCTCGAACATTAAAGCCGACCAGTATTGCACCAGAGGCTGAAGCCAGATTGGCGTCGGACTCGTTGATACCACCGACACCTCCGCCAACAATACGGACTTCGACCTCATCGGTGCTGAGCTTCTGCAATGAATCCCTGATAGCTTCATAACTGCCTTTTACATCAGCCTTGACGACAAAGTTGACGGTAGGCACCGAGCCTTTGATCTGCGAGAACACATCGTCCATTCTTGCCGGACGGCGCTCGGCCAATCGTGCATCACGGGTCTTGCCGTAACGAAGTTCAGCCAGTTCACGTGCGCTTTTCTCATCAGCGGCTACCAGCATTTCATCACCGGCGTTAGGTGTTGCAGAAAGTCCCAGAACCTGAACCGGAGTGGATGGCCCGGCTTCGTCCACCGCCTCGCCGTTTTCGTTGAACATGGCACGAACACGCCCTGTTACCTGGCCGCAAATGAAGCTGTCACCGCGCTTCAGCGTACCCTCCTGAACAAGGATGGTAGCAACCGGCCCTTTCCCCTTGTCCAGTGATGCCTCGACGACCGTGCCGGCCGCGTTGCCTTCGCTGACAGCGGTAAGCTCCAATACTTCTGATTGCAGAATCAAGGCCTCAAGGAGATTCTCTACGCCATCCCCGGTCAGAGCCGATAGCGGCACGAACTGCGTGTCCCCACCCCATTCTTCAGAGATCACATCGTGCTGAGAAAGCTCATTGCGAACGCGCTCCGGATCAGCCGATTCCTTATCCATCTTGTTGACCGCGATAATCATCGGAACTCCGGCCGCACGAGCATGCTGAATACCTTCTACGGTTTGCGGCATGACGCCATCATCGGCTGCGACAACCAGTACGACAATATCGGTGGCCTGAGCTCCACGTGCACGCATCGATGTAAACGCGGCATGTCCTGGTGTATCAAGGAAAGTAATGACCCCGTTATCTGTCTCGGTCTGGTACGCGCCAATATGCTGCGTAATGCCACCCGCTTCACCTGAAGCGACACGTGAGGTCCGAATGTAATCGAGTAGCGAGGTCTTACCATGATCAACGTGACCCATGATAGTGACTACCGGCGGACGCGTCTCTGCGTCGCCTTCGCGTTCGCCTGCGACAAGTGCAGCCAGCGCTGCTTCCACATCGTCAGCACTCATCGGATTGGCTTTGTGGCCCATCTCTTCAACCACAAGAATAGCCGTGTCCTGATCCAGCAGTTGGTTGATGGTGGCCATGACACCCATGCTCATCATCGCCTTGATGACCTCAGCTGCCTTCACCGCCATCTTGTTGGCAAGTTCGGCAACCGTAATTGTCTCCGGCACATCGACATCGCGTACCACTGGCGCCGTCGGTCTCTCGAAACCATGCTTGGCTTCGAAATTGGCTGGCATGGCGCGCTTGGCCTTGCCTTTTCTACGACCTGACTTGCCCTTGGCTACATGCAGTTGATTACGTCCATAACGCGTATCGCCACCACCTGCACCGCCTTTTCCGCGACCCTTGCCCTTGGGCTTGTCAGCACCACGGGCGTTACCACGATCATTACTGCTGGCAGCCTGCTGTGCTTCCATTGCAGCACGTCTTTGCAATTCAGCGGCAACACGCTCCTGTTCGCGTCGTTCGGAATCGCGTTTTGATGTTTCGTCGCTCTCGCGTCGCTTTTCAGCAGCAACCTGCTTTTCTGCCATTCGCTCAGCAGCTGCACGCGCCTGGGTTTCCATCTCGACCCGCTTTTCAGCTTCACGAGCCAGACGTGCTTTTTCTGCAGGCGACATTTCGTCGACCGGTTCGGTCGGTGCAGCACTACTGGCGGCTTTCTCAGCTTCGGCTGCGACCGCGGCGGCGGCGGCGGCTGCCTGTTTTTCAAGCGCTGCTGCAACATCGTCGGCAGAGGTCGGGGGTGCGGAGGCTTCAGACTCTTCGACGCCTGGCGTCTCGGCAACGGCCGCCTCGGTGACAGCTGCAGCTTCTCTCTGTGCCTGTGCTTCAGCCTCACTGGCCGCCTTGGCAGCAACCTGATTGGCTACCTCGGCTGCTGCAGCATCCGCAGCTTCCGACTCCACCACTGCAGGGGCTTGCGTTGTGTCAGTGGCAGGCGTATCCGCGACCTGCACCTGCTCTTCTGGCTCGGCGGTCGCCGGCTCTTCGTCGCCGGGACGCGTGTAGGTGCGTCTTCCCCGCACCTCCACGTTGACCTTTTTACGCCCTGATGCGTCAGTCTTGAGCTCGCTCACCCGCTTGCGCTTCAAGGTGATTTTCTTGGCAGCACCGGCAGTACCAGACTGTCCGCGTGATTCACGCAGATGGGTGAGCAACGTCAGTTTCTCCGAATCGGAGATCATGTCGTCTTCACCCGCCTTCGGAATACCCGCATCTCCAAGCTGCACTAGCAGCTTGTCGATAGGAGTCCCAACGACTTGCGCGAGCTGTTTTACAGTTACTTCAGCCATAGCTTCTCTTGTGTTTTCCCGTACAACCGGCCTTTGCCGGAAGGTACTAACTTCTTACTTGTTCAACGCTCATTTGCTCTGCGCCGCAGCCTCGGCAGGGGTTCCTGCCTCGTCTTCGGTAAACCAGCTTTCACGAGCTTTCATGATAAGCGTCGCGGCCAGTTCTTCTTCCATTCCCTGCACAACCATCAGGTCATCAACCGACTGATCAGCCAGATCATCAACCGTCAGTATTTCATGTGCTGCCATTTCCAGCGCAAGCTCTTCATTCATACCTTCCATTGCGATCAGTTCAGCGGTTGGCGTGTTGCCCCCCAGCTTCTCCTCGGTAGCAATCGCCTTGGTCAGCAACGCATCCTGAGCGCGGCTACGCAGTTCGTCAACAATTTCCTCTTCGAATTCGTCAATACCAAGGAGCTCCTCACGCGGTACGTAGGCAACTTCTTCAACAGTGGTGAAACCCTCCTGCACCAGAATAAGAGCCACCTCCTCGTCCACATCCAGTTGGTCGGTAAACACTTGTACCGTAACTTTGGATTCCTCTTCGCTCTTTTCCTCAGCCGCCGATTCATCCATGACATTCAGCGTCCAGCCAGTCAACTCAGACGCCAGACGGACATTCTGACCACCACGACCAATAGCCAGAGACAGTTTTTCATTTTCCACGGCAATATCCATACTGCCCTTGTCCTCGTCAACAACGATACCTTTCACTTCCGCAGGCGCCATAGCGTTAATGACAAACTGGGCCGGGTTGTCGTTGTGCAGAATGATGTCGATTCGCTCACCCGCCAGCTCATTGGAGACGGTCTGCACACGCGAACCGCGCATGCCGACGCAGGCACCCACCGGATCGAGCCTTGGGTCCAGCGATGATACGGCGATCTTTGCACGTGCACTGGGGTCCCGGGCCGCACCATTAATGACGATGACGCCCTGACCTACTTCTGGCACTTCGAGTTTGAAAAGCTCAATCAGGAATTCAGGTGCGGTGCGCGTGACGAACAGCTGTGGGCCGCGTGGCTCACTACGCACTTCACGCAGGTACCCACGTAGTCGGTCACCGGGGCGAACCGCCTCTCGCGGGATCATGTCCTCACGCGAGATGTAGGCTTCTGCGTTACTGCCCAGATCCAGATACACACCGCCTCGCTCGAGTCGCTTGACAATCCCCATGACCAGTTCGCCAACACGTTCTCGATACGCCTCGACGACTCTCTCGCGTTCCGCTTCCCTGACCTTTTGCACGATAACCTGCTTGGCCGTCTGTGCAGCGATACGCCCGAAGTCGACAGATTCTATTTCTTCCTCGACAAATCCGCCCAGATCAAGAGCGGGGTCGTCATATTGCGCAGCTGACAAGGTAATCTGCCGCAACGGAAATTCCATCTCTGCATCATCAGGAACAACCTCCCAGCAGCGATACGTGAGGTAGTCGCCGGTCGCCCTGTCGATAGCCACACGCACTTCGATATCACCACCGTGGCGTTTGCGCGTAGCCGATGCAAGCGCTGCTTCCAACGCCTCAAAAATAATGCCCTCGTCCACGCCCTTCTCATTCGAGACAGCGTCCACTACCAGCAAAATATCTTTACTCATTTATCGTGAGCCTCTGTACGAAGTGCGAAAACCACACTTGCAAAGTTACCTTTAATTGTCATCTCAACCTGTATTCTGTCGGTACGCTCAGGGCAGCCGACCAATAATATGCGCCTGCTCCACATCGGACACAGGTAGCTCGTAATCGATACCGTCTACCTCAACCACGGCGCAGGTGTTTTCCACGGCTACCAGCTTGCCCTTAAAATTACGTCTACCATTTACTGCGTCCGCCATTCGCACGCGCACCTGCTCACCGATCTGCTGCGTAAATTGAGCCTCGGTAAATAGTGGACGGTCGACCCCTGGCGATGAAACTTCCAGTAAATAAGCACTCTTGATTGTATCTTCAACATCCAGCACTGCGTTAAGCTGCCTGCTTACCGCAGCGCAGTCCTCCATGACAATACCCTCGGGCTTGTCGATATAGATGCGCAAGGTCTGGCCATTCTCGGCCTGACCGAATTCTGCCCCCACAAGCGAATAGCCCAACCCAGTAACCACTGGCTCGACAACGCTGACGACCTGGGGACTTGCTCTCTGCATCGTGCAAACACTCCGTTAATATCGAAAAAACTACTATCAAAAAATCCTGATACCGCCAAACTTGAAACGATAAGAATGACCAATGAAAAAGGCTCCCTCAGGAGCCCATATAACTATCTATGACTGAATGGCCCGCCTCGTTGACGGGGGCCACCTGATACAACGCTACTGTCAGCAGGCAACTGCTGAGGGAGTTCATTGCACTTAACAACGCGAGTATAACAGCCTGAATGGGCTCTGACTACACAGAGTAACCGTTCTTCGCTTGTGCTCCGGTTCTGGTGCTGACAGCGCCGTACCGGTCAATTATGCGGCAGCCTTGTGCGAGATGTTTATCCCGGATTCAAGCTGCTCCCATAGCCGGTCTCTCTCAGAAGCGGCCTTGTCCATTGCCTCTGCCTTGACCACACCAAACCCGCGAATCGAGTCTGGAATTTCGGCTATCTGCGCCGCGTATGCCCTTTTCTCCTGGTTATCCAGCTTGCCAAGTAGTGCCTCCAGACGGTCAATATCGCTTTCATAGATCGCAATCCATCCGCGTTCGCGCTTGCGTTCAGCACTGTAGCCGAAGATATCCAGCGCCGACCCGCGCAACCGCCTGCCGTATTGGAGAATACTAAACACGTTGAGAATCCACCGCCCAAAAGCCCGCTTCACCGGACGACCATCCGCTGCGGACTTACTCAAGAACGGCGGCGCAAGGTGCAGCATGATTCTATAGTCACCGTCGAAAGTGTTATTCAGCCGCTCCCTGAATTGCGGCAGACTGTACAGGCGGGCCACCTCGTATTCATCCTTGTACGACAATAGCTTCGCGTAATTTTTCGCCACCTGCGTAGCCAGGGAATCGTTCAGATCTGCTGCGTGACAGGAGGCGGCAAACGATTCCACCCGATGGGCGTAGCGGTCAGCCAATGCCTTGCTCTGGTAGTTTTGCAGATGTTCCGTGCGTTGCGCCAGAATCCGGGACAAATTCGCGGTTGTTGCGGGCATAGCCACGACGGAGTCGCCAGCAGACGCCTTGCTAACAGATTGTGGATCTACACATAGCAGACGGCCGAGATAAAAGGCTGTGCGATTAAGCTCCACCGCAACGCCATTAAGTCTGATTGCTTGATCGAGCGCAGCAAAACTCAACGGTACGAGTCCCTGTTGCCAGGCATAGCCCAGCATCATGACATTGGTTGAAATGCTGTCGCCCGTTTGAGCCTGAGCGTACTCGCTGAAGGCCAGAAAATGACGGCTGTCTTGCACCTTCTCCGCGATGGCACGCTCAACGGCACTGTATTTGAAATCAAAATCCCGCTCGTGAACAAAACTAGCCACAGGTGCTGTGCTGGTATTGACAATGGCCTGCGTTCGTCGCGCATCACAAAGAACCTGTCCATCCCCTGAAGCGGCAACCACTGCATCGGCAGCGATGATCAGATCAGCACTACCGGACACGATGCGCGGGCTGGCCACCTGCTCGGGCTTCGCAGCCAGTCGCACATGACTTAATACAGCGCCACCCTTTTGGGCAAGCCCCGCCATATCCAGCACCATACTCGCGCCGCCGTCAATATGTGCCGCCATGCCCAGTAAAGCGCCTATGGTCAGCACACCGGTGCCACCAACACCGGTAACCGCGATGTTCCACGGCTCTTCCCCAAGTGTTGGCACCGTGGGATCTGGCAGCTCGCGCTGTTGTGTTGTGGCGGTCGCCGCCGTGCGTTTTTTCAAATGACCACCCTCTATGGTCACAAACGAGGGACAAAAACCCTTGAGACATGAGAAATCCTTGTTACACGACGATTGGTTGATTTGCCGCTTGCGCCCCAAAGGCGTGTCAAGGGGTTCGATAGACACACAGTTGGATTGAATCGAGCAGTCACCACAACCCTCACACACATCACTGTTGATAAATACGCGTCGAGGTGGATCAGGCATCAGACCTCGCTTGCGCCGCCTGCGCTTCTCTGCTGCACAGGTTTGTGCATAGACGATAGCGTTGCACCCCTGACACTCACGCAAGCTGCGCATGATGGTGTCCATGTCATCACGATGACGAATCAAGGTGCCTGGCGGCAATTGATCAGCTGAAAACAGATCGGGTTCATCACTAACCAGATAGATTGGCGAGACACCCTCTTCATAAAGCTGCCTGGCAACACGACTTGCCGACAAGTCACCATCGAGCGACTGGCCTCCTGTCATCGCCACCGCATCGTTGTACAGCACTTTAAACGTTATATTGACACGCGATGCAACACAGGCGCGAATCGCGAGAATACCGGAATGAAAATAGGTGCCATCACCCAGATTAACAAAGCGATGCTTCTCGTCAGTGTAGTGGCTAATACTTGTCCATGGCACACCTTCACCACCCATTTGAGTGAAGGTATCTGTACTACGATCCATCCACTGAACCATATAATGACAACCAATACCCGCCATGGCTTTTGATCCATCAGGCACCTTGGTTGACGTGTTATGCGGACAACCTGAACAAAACCATGGTTGGCGCTCCACTGCTGCCTTGAAAGCCGCACGTTCGTCGGCTCTTTTTTGCAGATAGTCAAGCCGGTCCCGGATACGCTGTTTCAGCGACTCATCAAACTCAAGCCGTAGCAGTCTGGTTGCCAGTGCCCGTGCCACACGAGACGTGGATAGCGCCAGCGACAATGGTAGAAACGGTTTGTCATTTTCATCGAACTTGCCAACCACACGCGGTCTGACATTCGCCCGCCAGTTAAACAGTTGCTGCTTGATCTGATGCTCGATAATCTCGCGCCGCTCTTCAATGATCAGCACCTCTTCAAGCCCATCAGAAAATGCGCGGATGCCTTCGGGTTCCAGCGGCCAGGGCATACGCACCTTGTAAAGACGCAAGCCAATTTCTCGCGCTGCCTCATCATCAATGCCCAGTTCGACAAGCGCCTGACGAACATCTTCAAAAGCCTTGCCAGTGGCGACAATACCAAACCGTGCGTTATTACAATCCAGAACAACCTGATCTATCCGGTTAGCTCTGGCAAACGCCAGCGCAGCATAAGCCTTGTGTTCCTGTAACCGATCATCCTGAACAAGCGGTGGATCGGGCCAGCGTATATTGAGCCCACCCTCCGGCAACTCATGATCTTCGGGAATCACAAACGGTGTATTTTCATCTGATAATGCAACTACGGCGCTGGTTTCCACCGTATCCGAAATAACCTTGAAGCCTACCCAGCAACCTGAGTAACGTGACATCGCAATGCCGAAGAGCCCCATCTCGATGAATTCATGAATACTCGACGGATACAGTACAGGCATGACCGCAGCCATAAAAGCATGATCGGACTGATGTGGCAGCGTAGATGATTTGGCTGCATGGTCGTCACCGGCAAAACAGATGACCCCACCGTGTGTTGAGCTACCCGCCGCGTTGCCATGCTTGAACACATCACCACAACGGTCAACCCCGGGCCCTTTGCCATACCAGTAACCCACGACACCTTGCTTGTTTGCCGATTCGGAAAACGGCACTTGTTGCGTACCCCAGATCGAGGTTGCCGCAAGATCCTCATTGACACCGGGTTGAAAGCGTACCTGCTCTTGCTGCAGATAGGTTTGAGCAAGTATCAGCTGTTGATCGTAGGCACCCAATGGCGATCCACGATAACCGGTCACGAAGGCGGCGGTATTGAGTCCAGCCGCACGATCACGGCGCATCTGCGCCATTGGCAAGCGTACCAGTGCCTGCGTACCCGTCATGAACACACTACCAGTGCGGGCGGTGTACTTGTCTGCCAGTGTATGCTCAGTACCCATGAAGCCTCCCCTGTTGCACGCCGGCTTTACCGGCCTGCCGTCTATTGTCTAGCGGACACTATGCCAGTTGTCCAGCTAAGCGGTGTTTTCTTGTAACCTGTGCGTTCCTGTTAAAACAACACACGTGAGGAACCCTAATGGCATTGTCCGATAATGTTTGCAGCCTGATCCCCTACTTTACCGTGCAGGATGGCAAGCTCGAAGAATTCAAGGCACTGGGTGAGCAAATGGTCGAAAAGACCCGCTCGGAATCCGAGGTCGTCTACTATGGCTTCAGTTTCAGCGGCCAGCGTGCACATTGTCGCGAAGCTTACAGCAGCGCAAAAGGCATTCTGGCTCACCTGGAAAACGTGGATGGTCTGCTGAAACAGGCGTTGGCGATCGCCAGTCTCGATCTACTGGAAATTCACGGTCCGGCAGAAGAGCTTGAGCAGCTCAAGGAGCCACTCAGTGGGCTGAATCCGACCTACTTCACCATGGAGACCGGTTTCCGGCGCTAATTCATAGCCACTGACAAGCTTGCGCAGGCTCCTAGCCTGCGCAAGCCCCTGATTCATTACTGCTGCAACAAGCGGCTAACATGGCATGAATATTTCACTGAAAAGGGGTAACTTCGCCCCAGCGTTCAGTTTCCGTCATGCCCAGCTCACCCGTTCAACGCTCATCGCATCCTGTCGAATCTCGCGACGATACTCTGGAACCTGCAATCCATCAGGCCAGCTTTAGCGTCAGTTTCAGCTATCCGGTTGTCTTCACCACCGGGGTGTTCGACAAGCATAATCCGACACTGGTACAGACCCTCGGCTTGCAAGAGCCGGAAAAACGGCACCGCGTACTTGTGCTGATCGATGCAGGTGTTGCGACAGCCACACCGCAGCTGGCAGAACAGTGGCTCGCCTACGCAGAGCATTATTCCGACTCCATTGTCTCTGCAGGCACACCTGTTCTTGTGCCCGGTGGCGAAGATGCAAAAAATGATGAATCGCTGCAGGAAACACTGGCGCAGTACATTGAGTTCAACAACATTGACAGGCATTCGTACATCGTTGCCATTGGCGGTGGGGCCATGCTTGATGCAGTGGGGCTTGCGGCAGCCACAGCCCATCGTGGTGTCCGACTTATCCGGCTACCAACAACCGTATTGGCTCAGAACGATGCGGGCATTGGTGTCAAGAATGGCATCAACCGCTTCGGCCAGAAGAACTGGCACGGAACATTCTCACCACCCTTTGCAGTGATCAACGATGATCTGTTCCTGGATACTCTGGGACCTGTCGATCGGCGAGCGGGCATGGCCGAAGCGGTAAAAGTGGCCTTGATCAGAGATGCCGCCTTTTTTGACTGGATAGAAGCCAACACACAGGCACTGGTGGCATTCGACAAACACGCAGTGCGTCATCTGATAGAACGTTGCGCTCAACTGCACCTGAACCAGATCACGCAGGCCGGCGACCCCTTCGAAAAAGGTAGTGCCCGACCATTGGATTTTGGTCATTGGGCTGCGCACAAGCTGGAGAAAATGACACAAAGCCGTCTGAGCCATGGGGACGCGGTCGCTATCGGCATGGTGCTGGACAGTCGCTATGCGCAGCTAAAAGGCTTACTACCAGCGAACGCTCTTGAGCGCATCATCACTGTTTTGCAAGCACTGGGCTTTCCGCTGTATGACATGGCGCTGGACAAAATGGATGTCAAAGGCGAACGCCTTGTCAGGCAGGGACTTGATGATTTTCAACGTCACCTTGGAGGCAAATTGACAATCACATTGCCACGAAGAATAGGCGTTGGTCAGGAGGTTCACACGATGGAAGATGATTTGCTTGAACAAGCATTCATAGCCATGCACAGTGGAGTGAGCACATGCGCCTGACCAGCAAAACCGCTCGGACTGCACATTTGAGCTACTGCACGAACATTCACGCAGGTGAGCAATGGAAAGACCTGTTCCCGCTGCTTCAGCAGCATGTACCGGAGGTAAAGCAACAAGTAAACCCGGACACTGCTTTTGGCCTTGGCTTACGCGCATCCATGGCGAGCATCAGCGCCTTGCGGAAACCTGAATTATTAGCAGAGTTCAAACAATGGCTAAAAGAGCAGGACATCTATGTGTTTACGGTCAACGGATTCCCCTACGGCGCATTTCATGGAACTCAGGTCAAGGCTGATGTCTATCGACCGGACTGGAGCACTCAGTATCGTCTCGACTACACCTGCGCCATTATCGATGTGCTCGCACAGCTCGGTCCGCCCGATGACTTCGGCAGCATCAGTACCGTACCGGGCACATTCAGGGAATGGGTGAACCCGGACACACGATCCGCCATCATCCATAACCTGTTGAGTTGTGTTGCGCATTGTATGGACGTTCATTGCAACACTGGAATAACCATTGCCATAGCGCTGGAACCAGAACCGGCCTGCATGCTGGAAACCGTCGATGATGTGCTGTCTTTTTTTGAAGAAGAACTATACAGTCCAGCCTCGATAGAGCTGCTCGCCAAGCTGGCGAATTCAAATACCGCTGCTGCCAGGACTGCCATGCACACCCATATCGGTGTGTGCTACGACATCTGTCATGCCGCCGTTGAGTTTGAGGACCCCTTGGCAGCGATACAAAAAATGCGATCAGCCGGTGTGCCTATCGTTAAACTTCAACTCAGCTCAGCACTACAGCTGCCTGTCGTAAATCCGCTAACCCTTGCCGCCCTGCAAAACTTTGATGAACCGGTCTATCTGCATCAAGTCGTAGAGCGTCAGAACGATAGACTTGCGCGTTTTCACGATCTGCCTGTCGCCATTCAGGCCGACGAGCTCAGCGTGCCACAATCAAACGGCCAAAAGGAATGGCGTGTGCACTTTCATGTACCGGTTTTTCTTTCCAGTCTTGAGCACTTTGGTACAACCCAACAGGATCTGACTCGCGTACTGCAGGCGCATGCTCGTTCACCCATCGCACCTCATCTTGAGGTGGAAACCTATACCTGGGATGTGCTTCCGGAGAGCTACCGCAACGTATCGGTTGACCAGGCGATTGCACGTGAGCTTGACTGGGTGCTCGATAGTCTCAAGCTGGATAGTTCGATAACTGAGGTCGCCTGACGTTCGGACAATCATCCGGTTCCAACCCGATTCATGTCTCTTAAAACTCATCTGACTCTGGGCAGGGTGTCAAACCTGCCCACTGTATGGACTAATGTCCTGACTGCAGGCACATTGGCAGGCGCAACCCTGATATCGACCAGCAATCTGCTTTTGCTCTTTGCCATGTCCTTGTTCTATGTCGCAGGCATGTACTACAACGATGCCTGCGATGCGGAACATGATACCGAACATCAACCGTACCGCCCTATTCCGGCAGGGTTGATCACGCAGCACACCGTTGAAGCGTTTGCCTTCGCCTATGGCCTTGCGGCCTTTCTGCTCGTGTATTCCGCTCGTATGTCCTCACCCGAGGCGCAAGGTAGCGCAAGTATTGGCTGGCTGAGCGGTACCCTTAGCCTGGTGCTGTGTATCGTTGTCTATAACCGCCATCACAAAGACAATTCATTTAGTCCGATATTGATGGCGGCTTGCCGTGCTGCGGTCATTGTAACAAGCAGTTACGCACTGACAGCCAGCTTCGCGTCTGCGCTGTTTATTGTCCTGCTTGCTATTCTTGCCTGGCTAACAGGCCTGACGTTCCTGGCCAAACATGAACACACTATCGAGCACTCGTCGGGCTCCCTGCTCAGTCATTGGCCCTTAATGTTGCTTTGTATTCCAGTGTTATTGGGGGGATTTTTCAGCCTGTCTTCACCCGCAGTGCTGCTACCCCTTGGCTTGCTGGTCATTGTTATTGCCAGGGCAAAGACACGCCTTCATCAAGGACCTGTACACCTGAAAGGCCAGGCTATCGGTTTGCTGATTGCAGGCATCTGTCTTGTAGACGGGCTTTTTCTGGCATGGGTATGGGGAATTGAAGGGGCCATCGTTTCTGTCATGGCGATGAGCACAACGTTGCTGTTACAACGCTGGGTCGCCGGAACATAACGTCAAATGCGGGACACATCATGCGGTTTCACGGATGTCCAGTTCGCTGAACTGATGAGCCAACACCAGAGCCTTGAACTCTGTGGCGTGCACCGCACCGTCCGGAAGTAGCGCTGCATTGCTGCTGATCACTAACGGACCGTCAGCATCATTATCAGTGGGTCTGCCGTGAGACCCCTTTACAAGGGTGGTGGCTGAAGGTGATATCACATCCATCAATCGGTTGAATCCCAGCTTGCGCGCACCGAGGATGGAAGCCACCTTAAGCGTTGGCCATCGTATGTGAGGATCAACGAAAAGCTCAACCGGGTCATAGCCCGGCTTGCGATGAATATCAACACAACGAGCATAGTCCGGCGTTTTTTCATCATCGAGCCAGTAGTAGTAGCTGAACCAGCGATCGGCATGGCAGATGGCGACGAGATCTCCACTTCTCGCATGGTTCAAACCTAGCTGCGCCAGTTCGTCGCCAGCGAATACCGATTCAACACCGTCGATCGAGAGTAATAGCTCACGAACCTCTGCCATACGATCCGCTTGATTGACATAGACATGTGCCAGTTGATGATCAGCCACAGCAAAGGCTACCGATGCACCCGCATCAAGCTGTTCCATGCCTGATTCCTGTCGTACCGCAAGCAAATCGGCCTTACGCAAGTATCGATTAATATCAACCGAATCGGTAACGCTCGTTATGCCGTATTCGGATACGATAATCGTCTGGGCACCTTGTGCATCCGCCGCCTGTATCAACTCACCACATAGCTGATCCAGTTCTTGCAGGTCCTGTTGTAATCGGGGATGTGCAAGATCAGGTCCGAGACGTTGCAGGTTGTAATCCAGATGCGGTAGATAGGTGAGTGTCAGATTCGGGTTACGCGTTTGCATGACGTGCACGGTTGCATCGCTTATCCATCGGCTGGAGACGATGTCGGCTTTTGGCCCCCAAAAACTGAACAAGGGAAACTGACCAAACCTTGCATAAAGCTCATCGTGAAGCTCAGCAGGGGCTGTGTAGTGATCCGGAATCTTTCTGCCATCTGCCGGGTACTGAGGCCTTGGCGTGGCACTCCAGTCAGCGGTGGAGTACATGTTATACCACCAGAACATCTTGGCACAGGTGTAGTCAGGATTAAGACGTTGCGCCGTCTCCCAGATCTTTTCACCTTTGATCAGCTTGTTGGATTGTTTCCAGAACCCTACCTCTGCGCGTTCACGATCGTACCAGCCGTTGGCGACGGCACCATGCACGGATGGCAACTCACCTGTCAGCAAGGTGCTTTGTACCGAACAGGTCACCGCCGGGTTGACAGTTTTTAAACTACGCAGCCCCCCTCTGGCAACTAATTTGCGTAGGTTTGGAGTGTATTCCCCCACCATCGATGGGCTGAGTCCGACGGCGAGTATGACCAGAACCGGTTTCATGCATGAGCCACTATTGATTGAATGAACACAAGGTAAGCAAATGTCACTCCACAGCAGTCCGCCTGGTGAAACCGATCGCCAACGCGCAAGACTCATTCTCCAGACCGTTTTGATGTCGCAACTATCGACGGAAAAACAGCAATGGCTAAGTGATCAGCTCGCGCTGGTGGCGATCGAAAAAAGCAACCGCAGTGTGGACCTGGCCTTTGGATTGTGTCCCCGACGACTGGGCAAGAAACCCCTGTTATTCACAACGATAGAAAAAAACGATTTGAATCAATGCATGCCCGGATGGGACCTTGATGGGGTCTCTATGGATGCCGTTGCACGCATGCTTGTATTAACCTGCTTCAGTGATACCCGGCAACTGGCAGAACAACTCACGCGATTGCTACGCCACGCTGATCTTCATGAACAGTTGGCTTTGTACAAGGGCCTGCCGCTGTACGCAGCCTCGGCAACCGTGAACGATCGATTGGCCGATGGCTTGCGCAGCAATATCAGCGAAGTTTTTGAGGCTATTGCTCACAACAATCCGTATGCTGGCTGGCATCTGGATACGCACCGTTTTAATCACATGGTGCTCAAGGCCTTGTTTATCGAGTCCACACTCGCACCGATCGTCCATCTGGAGGAGCGAAACAATCTCGATCTTGTTCGCATGCTTCTTGATTTCGCCCGTGAACGGCGTGCAGCGTTGCGTTCTGTACCCGAAGAGTTGTGGTCTCTGACGGTACCGCTCATGACTCACGATGAGCGCCTTGAATTCAATCAGGAGCAAGCCGCATGATGTTCATTGATCCCCACGCGCACATGATATCGCGCACTACCGATGACTATGAAGCGATGGCCGCTGCTGGCGTTGTGGCACTGATAGAACCGGCCTTCTGGCAGGGTCAGCCACGCACGCACGTCGCCACTTATGAGGATTATTTGTCATCGATTATCGGCTTCGAGCGTTTTCGAGCGAGCCAGTTCGGTATCAGCCACTACTGCACTATCGGGCTCAACTCCAAGGAGGCAAACAACGAATCGCTGGCCGAAGATGTCATGCAGATACTTCCGCGCTTTGCCCTGAAGGAAAAAGTGGTGGCCATCGGAGAAATAGGTTACGACGAACAGACCGCGCTGGAAGACAAATATTTCAGGGCGCAGCTAGAGCTATCGAAAGAGCTAGCGTTACCGGTATTGGTCCACACACCACATCGGGACAAGAAATCCGGCACGCTACGCTCAATGGACGTATGTGAAGAACACAACATTGATCCCGGCTGGGTCATCGTTGATCATAACAATGAGGAAACCATTGATGAGGTTCTTGATCGCGGGTACTGGGCTGCATTTTCTGTCTACCCGTCTACCAAAATGGGTAGCGAGCGTATGGTAGCCCTGCTACAGCAATACGGTGGCGAACGGATCATTGTCAACTCCGCCTGTGACTGGGGAATTTCCGAACCGCTGGCTGTGGCAAAGACTGCAACCCTGGCCCTATCCCGGGGTGTCAGTCGCAAGGCTGTAGAACTAGCCTGTTATGCCAATGCACTTGAGGCATACGGCAAGAGTGGCCAGATACGTGAGGAAGACTGGCTTGACGCCGCCCCTGTTGATCAACGCGAAACCTTCGAAGGAAACTCGATATTACGTGGAGGTAGAGAGCCGATCATTGACGAACCCAAAGTACTCCGGCAAGCAGGTAATCTGATTATCAAATAGCGTCCGGATTCGCTCGCGCGCAGGCTAAGAGTCTGCGCGGTAGAAAATACCGTCGCGAGCACAGTCCCAATTCGAGTCAGTTTTATCGCTCATTTGAGGCGCTTAGTGGGCCTAAGTAACGAAAATGGGCGGTAAAACTGGCCGAAGTGGGGCTGTTCGCAGCAGGGATTTTCTGCCGCGCAGACTCCTAGCCCTGGATGTATTCAGTCAGCTGGCTGATGACTTGCTCCTGATCAGCGATACGACTACGGACGAGATCCCCGATGGAGACCACGCCAACCAGCTTTTCGTTCTCAAGTACCGGCAGATGGCGAAGGCGATGCTCGCTCATCAACGCCATGCAATCGTCAACGCTGTGCTCTGGGGAGACACAGATAGCAGCGGTTTCCATCACCTCACTAACGGGGGTTGTATCTGATCGTTTGCCAGCAAGAATAACGTTACGCGCGTAATGCCTTTCGGTCAGGATACCGGCCAGTTGCTGCCCCTTTAGAATCACGACAGAGCCGATATCGCGTTCTGCCATCAGGCGAACAGCATCCAGTACCGAACTGTCAGGGCCCATCGTGACGACATCACCACCCTTGTTTTCAAGCAGTTGTCCTACTGAGTCCACAAGCTCTCTCCAGTTGTCGGAAACAAAACGAATGTAACTAACTATCAATTCACCTGCGCAAGCTCCAAGCCTACTCCTCAACAGTGTTAGATTGCAATCATACTGAGAGATAAGCCTCTCGAATCTCAGGTTGCGCATCCAGATCGGAGAACGTGCCATCGTACTTCTTGAGCCCACCCTCGATAATCACAGCCCTGTCAGACACTAGTCTGGCAAAGTGAAGATTCTGTTCTGACAACAACACCGGAAGGCCCTCAGACTTGAGCTTGATGATGGTATGGGCCATCTGTTCAACGATAACAGGAGCTATACCTTCACTAGGTTCATCCAGAAGCAGCAGACGCGGATTGCCCATGAGAGTCCGGGCGATAGATAGCATCTGTTGCTCACCTCCGGACAAGGCCTTGCCTCGATTATTACGGCGCTCTGCCAGATTGGGAAACAAGTCGTAGAGTATATCCATCGTCCACTCGAATACACCCTCTCGTGGTGGCTGACGCCCCACTTCAAGGTTTTCGTTAATAGTCAGATCGGTAAAAATGCGCCGCTCTTCGGGCACGTAGCCAATGCCGAGTTTAGCCACACGATGTGTCGGCATACCGACAAGTTCATGCCCTTCAAATCGTACAGAACCACTGCCGGGTTGAACCAGTTGCATGATCGATTTAACGGTCGTGGTCTTGCCGGCGCCGTTTCTGCCCAGCAGCGATACCACCTCACCTTCGCCGACGGAAAAACCAAGATCGCGCAGGATATGTGCACGGCCATAAAAGCTGTTCACCGACTCCAGTTCAAGCATGATCCTGACTACCCTGTGCCTGACTTTCAAAGAGGCTACCACCGCCCAGATAAACCTCCTGAACAACAGGATCATTGCGAATCATGTCTGCGGTGCCCTCAGCAATCAACTCTCCACGGTTGAGCACCATTATGCGATGGGCATGTGCGAAGACAACATCCATATCGTGCTCGGTGAATAACACACTGATATTGCGCTCTTCGACGATCTGGGCAGTCAGTTGCATCAGCGCGATTCTCTCACTGGGGGCCATGCCTGCAGTTGGCTCATCCATCAACAACAGCGATGGCTCATGCGACAAGGCAATGGCAAGTTCAAGACGTTTAAGGTCGCCGTAAGCCAGAATGGAACACGCGCGCTCAGCCTGATCCGGCATGCCAACCAGATCCAGCAAGCTCATGGCCTCCTTTCGATACAGGCGGGTAGCGTAGGGGCCAACTGAAAACAGACGCCTGTTGTGTGAAATCAGCGCCATCTGCACGTTCTCGATGACCGTCATGGATTGATAGGTGCCGGTAATCTGGAAGGTGCGTCCAACGCCCTTGCGCCACACCTGACGAGGCCGCATGCCAGTAATACGCTCACCTTGCAGAAATACATCACCACTGGTCGGTTTCAACTGCCCCATCAGCATGTTGAAGCAGGTGGTCTTACCTGCCCCATTTGGGCCAATCAATGCCAGAAGCTCCCCCTTGCGCACAGAGAAATTGACATCACTGACCGCATGGATTCCACCAAAGGACTTACTCAGATTGCGCACCTCAAGCACGGCCGTCATGTTGCAGCCCCGCCTTTGATACGCAGGTACAACGATCGCAATGATCCAACAATACCCGTCGGTGCAAGCACCACCACCACAATAATCAACAAGCCCAACGCAAGTCGCCAGTATTCGAACCGAGTGAGGTAGTCCTTGACCAGTTCGAGAGAGGCAGCGCCCACCACACCGCCCGAAAGCGTTTTGACACCGCCGAGGAATACCACGATCAGACCATCAAACGACTTGGCAATTTCCAGCTCATTAGGAAAGATGCTGCCCTTGGAGAATACAAACAAACCGCCCGCCACCCCTGCCAGCGTGCCAGCGATGGTAAACGCCATCCATTGGACACGCTTGGTATCAATGCCAGTGGCTTCTGCCTGGCGCTGCGAATCACGTGCTGCGCGCAGGGCGTAACCGAAGGGCGAATGCGCTATATGGCGCAACAGTATGATTCCACCCACCCCGACAATGACAGTGAAATAGAAATAACTGTTCGCCTCCGACAACCATTGTGCGGGCCAGATATTGACCAACCCATCATCACCACCCGTAAATTCATCCCACTGAAACACCAGCGACCACAATAGCTGCGCCAGTGCCAGCGTTAGCATGGCAAAGTACACGCCAGTAAGTCGCAGACACAGCCAGCCTATGATTAACGCGGCCATGCCCGCGCCAAGCGGTGCCAGCACAAAGGCAAGTTCCATCGGCGTATTGGCATGACTGACCAACAGGGCCGCGACGTAGGCACCACCACCGAAAAAGGCCGCATGACCAAACGACACCAGCCCGCCGATACCTAACAGGAAGTGCAAGCTGGCAGCAAACAGACAAAAGATAATGATGTCTGTTGCCAGAATAACCATGAAATGCGAACCCGCCAGCGGCAAAGCCATCAATACAAGCAACAACATGACAACAATTGTGCGCGCAAGAACACCTGCAGGCTTAATCGGGCTGTCTGGCTCGCCGACTTGCCCGTGTTCGCCTGCGACTTCTTCCCGGCCCAGCAACCCGTAGGGCCGAACCGTTAACACAACGGCCATGACGACAAACATCAGCACCAGAGTACTTTGCGGAAGATATGAGACGCCAAAGACATTCAGCACCGAGATGAGCACAGCCGCTATGTAGGCGCCGGGCAACGATCCCATACCTCCGATAACGACCACGACAAAAATTGCGGCAAGGATGTTGAAATCCATCAAAAGGTCAGCACCGCCCTTGGGCAATTGGATGGCACCACCCAGCCCTGCCAATGCCGCACCCAGAAAAAACACACCGGTGAACAACCAGGACTGATTGACGCCCAGCGCCGCCACCATCTCGCGATCCTGAGTCGCCGCTCTAACCAGCACGCCGACCCTTGTTCTGGCAATCAGATACCAGAGCCCGAATAGTACAAAAGGCGTCAGGGCAATCATGGCAAGATCGTACTTAGGAACCGGCTCACCAAGAATCCGTACAACTCCCTTAAGTCCGGGCGCACGCGGCCCCAGTAGATCGGTTGCTCCCCATATCATCAAGGCAAGGTCCTGGATGACCAGAATGACACCAAAGGTGGCGACCAGTTGAAACAATTCCGGCGCCTTGTACACCGGCCGTAACACCAGAACTTCGACAATGACGCCCACCAGGCCGACGATCAGACCGGATAGCAACACCGACGCCCAGAAACCGATGGCGCCCGGTAACACTTGCATAAGTGAATAACCGACGAACGCTCCCAGCATGTAGAACGAACCGTGAGCAAAGTTGACAATCCTTGTGACACCGAATATCAGCGATAGGCCGGATGCCACAAGGAAGAGCGTTGCCGCATTGGCAAGGCCGGTGAGCAGCTGAGCAATGAACAATCCCACGGTCGCAACAGCTGCCTACTTACTGGCAGGACGCATACTGGCGACTTCCTCGTCACTTGGCAGATAGTCAGCACCTGCCTTGTATGTCCAGTCAACCATCACACCACCACCGTCACGCAAGGTTGTGGTGCCAACAAACGCACCCATCGTTGACTGGTGATCCTGCGATCGGAAGATGATTGAACCAACCGGAGTGTCGACATCAAGCCCGACGAATGCCTCACGTATGGCTTCCATCTCAGTTGAACCAGCCTTTTCGATAGCAGCAGCGATTGACTGTGCGGTCATGTATCCAACCAGTGAGCCGATTTTCGGATTGTCGTCAAACTTCGCCATGTAAGCGTCAACAAATACCTTGTTGGGACCGTCTTCGAAGTCATACCACGGGTACCCGGTAACGGTCCAGCCTTCGGGTGCTTCATCAGCAAGGGGTTCCAGATATTCCGGCTCACCAGTCAATAAGCCATAAACGTTGCGTCCGTCAAACAGACCCCGCGTTGTGCCTTCGCGTACAAACTTTGCAAGGTCACCACCGAACGTCACATTGTAAATGGCATCAGGCTTGGCTCTCTCAATTGCCTGTACTTCGGCGCCAGCATCTATCTTGAACAAGGCCGGCCATTGTTCTGTAACAAACTCGACATCGGGACGCAATGCAGTCAGCGCTTTTTTGAATGCAGCGACCGCATCTTTTCCGTAGGCGTAATTAGGCGCGATAGTGGCGTATTTTACCGCCTCGGTTTTTGCAGCTTCCTCGGCCAGCATGGCCGCCTGCATGTACGTTGATGTGCGCAGACGGAACGTGTAGTCGTTACCTGCTTCCCAGACCAGGGCATCAGCCAGAGGTTCAGACGCAAGATAAACCACCTCTTTTTCTGCCGCAAACGATGACAGGGCTAGCCCGATGTTACTGAGAATGGTACCCGTGAGCATAACCACGTTTTCACGATTTACCAGCTCTTCAGCAATCTTGATAGCCTCTCCAGGCTTTCCCTGATCATCGCGGTAAATAAATTCCAGCGGTCGGCCGATAACACCGCCTGCGGCATTGATCTCTTCCAGACCCAGCTCGATGCCGTTCTTGTAGGGTTCAGCAAATGCCGCCATTCGCTTGTAGTGATTTATCTCGCCGATAACGATAGGGTCGGCAGAGTTTGCCATGCCTGCCGCGCTCATCAATGCGCTTGCCGACAAAGCGGCTATCAGTGTCAATCTCAGGTTTCTAAAACGTTTCATCTTGTTCTCCCTCATGTGCCTCAAGTAAGTACCTGCAACGACTATGGTACCGAATCGATCTGTTGCCGTTCATTATCTATCAGTGATTGAATGCGTTTTCGATAAACGATGGGGCCTTTGTCAATCGCCAGCCTGATGGGTTTGCGGCTTTGTGGTGCGCGCTCTGACTCATCGATAGCCTCCAGAATTTCCTTGTCTTCATTAAACGCGACACGAAACATGGCATCCATTTGCCCGGACGCCTGCTCATCGCCCACTGCGGCGTTTCGCAAATGCATCCAGCGATCGATGGTGTAGTGCTCATTGACCGGTGTAAGAAAGTGTATGGCAAAAATCCGTACACCGTTGTCACGTTCTGATTCTTCAAGTCTGGCACTGACATCTGCGCTACCGAAATCGATAACCGCAGTACAGGGCAGATGCAGATAATAGTAATGCCAGCGATCGACATTTCCGTCAAAGCCGCCAAATTTTTGGAAGAAACCTACCGGCGCAGCATCGCGAATCCAGCGCCAGGCTACCAAAACATCGCTATCGACATCGACATGCACCGGTACATCCTCACTGGCGGCATTTCCCAGAGTTGTCGGATGTACAAAGCTGACATGGGCAGGATCAACCAGATTTTCGGCAACATTCAGATAGTGCGCCTGCAAGTGCAAGGCATCACCCTGATGAGCATGCCATTGGCTGCTGCTGAACTGGGGTAGATCAAAGACATCGTCAGTGGATGCCTTATCAGGGTCACCCATCCAGATAAAAACAATCCGGTTTTTCTCACATACTGGATAAGCGCGCACATAGGCGGAAGACGGGATGTTGTCCTGACCGGGGATACGAACGCATTGGCCTTGGCCATCAAAGGTCATACCATGATAGCCACAGCGAATAGTGTCACTGACAAGCTCGCCTTTTGACAATGGCAACTGACGATGTGGGCACCGGTCCTCCAGCGCTACCACCGTGCCGTCGGCTCGCCTGTACGCGACAAGCGCCTGCTCCAGCATGACCAGAGGCGTCAGGGTTTGTGAGAATTCGGATGACCAGCCTGCTACGTACCAGGCGTCATGCACATAGGCCATAAAACTTGTACCCCTTCAATGTGTTTACCCTCAATTCATGGAATATACTGTTCGCACACGAACAGTTATACCGAATCATGGCAGAAGGTCAAGTCTGCTGAACATTTTGCGCAAGGCAACCCACTGATGATGAAACAATAGTCGGATGGACAACAGCAATTATGTGCTTGAGGACCAGATTGGTTACCTGCTGCGGCTGGCCAATCAGCGGCATCTGGAGATTTTTCACCAGTACATTCCCGACCTGACCCCAACGCAATTCTCTCTGATGGTGGCCCTGCAGGAACTTGGCGGTACATCGCAAAACGAACTGGGACGCCATATTGGTATAGACGCGGCGACAACCAATGGCGTCATCGAACGCCTCGTTAAAAAACGTTATGTCCAGTCACATACCGACCCGAACGATAAACGCAGGCTACGCCTTTCATTAACCGACGAAGGCGCAAACATCCTCCAGCAGAGTATTCCACTGGCGAAGAACATCACCCTTGACACACTGGAAGGCCTGACCTCGCGAGAATCCACGCGACTTGTACAGCTTCTGAAAAAACTGCAAGCAGACATGACCTGACCCAAAAGTGTTGGCACCGGATTTTAATGGGTGGGGATTCCCGAATAGTTCCCTCTTCTCGCTTGCACCTGTTTCCTGTTTTATAGCATGATAAAAATTATTCGAACGTTGCAACACGGGACCCACTATGGCAGACAATCCACACAAGCTCGTCATACGGCACATTGGACGCATTCTGTCGGGCAAGCTCGAGGCTCCACTACTGGACGGTGACTGTGTTATCGCCATCGACGGCCGTATCAGTGATGTTGGTTATGCATCGGACATGGACATCGACAACGCTGATGTGGTTGTCGATGCCGCTGACACCTGGCTGGCGCCCGGACTCATCGACAGCCATGTACATCCGGTTATCGGTGACTACACACCAAGACAGCAACAGATCCACTGGATTGATTCCTGCCTGCATGGTGGCGTCACCACCATGATCTCTGCAGGCGAGGTGCATCTGCCAGGCAGACCAAAGGATATTGTCGGCTTGAAAGCCATGGCTATCGCCTCACAGCGCTGGTACGAAAACTTTCGACCCTCAGGCGTCAAGATGCATGCTGGTGCGCCAGTACTTGAAGACGGTATGGAGGAGAACGATTTCAAGGAGCTCTCGGAGGCCGGTGTCAAGCTGCTTGGTGAAGTTGGTCTGGGTTCGGTCAAAGCTGGCGAAACCGCCGCCCAGATGGTCAAATGGGCACGCAAGTATGGTATCCAGTCCACCATTCATACCGGTGGCCCATCCATTCCCGGATCCGGCCTGATTGACAAGGATATTGTGTTGGAAGCCGATGCCGACATTATCGGCCATATCAATGGTGGTCATACCGCCTTGCCTGATGATCAAATAATCTGCCTGTGCGAAGGCTGCAAACGCGGAATAGAAATCGTGCACAACGGCAATGAACGCGCCGGTCTTCTGGCCATGCGTACCGCCTTTGAAATCGAAGAGTCGGAGCGAGTTATTCTGGGTACCGATTCTCCGGCAGGTTCTGGTGTTCAGCCGTTAGGCATTCTGCGCATGATTGCCATGCTATCAAGCCTTGGCAATGTACCAGCAGAGATTGCTTTCTGTTTTGCCACTGGCAACACTGCCCGCATGCGCGAACTGGATACCGGCATCGTGGAGACAGGCATGTCCGCAGACTTCATCATTCTGGATCAGGCCCAGCATTCACCCGGCAAGGATATGCTGGAGAGCATACAACAAGGCAACCTGCCCGGCATCGGTATGACAATTATCGATGGCAAAGTAACCTCTACCCGCAGCCGTAACACACCGCCCGCTGCACGATTGCCTTTTGTTGTCGGGCGATAGAAAAAAGAAGCAAAAACAAACCGGTTGTCACACAATCCGCTCAGTGGATACAACAAGCGCTATCGCAACCCATCCTCACCCATCGCATCATTGGCTGTCAGCCCACCCACTCGTGGCAGTGGCCTACCACTATCGGTAACCGCAACGGCCACCATGATTTCATTGGCCCGTGGTGCATCGTTGATACGCACTTCCATGCCATCAAAGTGCGAGCGCACATAGGCAGCATCCTTGTGTCCCAGCGGAACGTCAAGCACCTGTCCCATGGAGCCCATCTTTTTGCTTGATGCAACCAGAGCAGCACCTTTTTCCACCGCGGCGCGCAATGGCTTGCCCAGCCGTGGATGCAGTATCGCCGCCGCATGTTCCAGTTCACCGTTCTCGCCCACCATGGCTGACTTTCCATAGCTTTGCGCTTGTGAAGGTTCTATACCCAGCGCCTCAACGCATTTCCGTCCCAACAAGTCACCCAGCTCTTCACCGATCACCATCAGCGCGTCCAGATCTTCCTGATACTCGCCCGCAAACGGATTTTCAATGACGGCGACGCTGGCAGCACGGCGTGTAGGTGGATCAATGGTTTGCCCCATTTCCAGATAGGTGTTTTCTACAGTGGTAACAATCTTTCTGATTTTTGCTGTGCTCATTTCAATCCATCCTCACCGATTATGTCTGCCGCTGCCAGTCCACCTGCACGACTATGAATGCGCCCACCTGTCGTCATGACCAGAATCACGAGCATTTCGTTTGCACGGGGTGCGTCACTGATACCCACCTCGATTGAGTCAAAGTGAGAACGTACATACGAGGCGTTGGAATGCGTTACCGGAACATCCAGCAACGTACCGGGACCTCCAACCTTTTTTGTTGAAGGAACAATCGCCTTGGATGCAGGGAGCTGATCACGCATGGAATAGCCGCCCGGTGCATGCCACAGCGCCCCGTGTTCCAGCTCTCCCGCTTCGCCCACAATGGCACCCTTGCCGTAGCCTTGCACAACAGATGCATCACCACCCAGGGCCTTCAACAAATCTTTTGCCATCTGCAAACCCAATGGCCGCAAGTCATCGATGAAGCCCATGATGTCCTCGACATAGCGTCCAGCAAACGGATTGACGATAACCGAACTCACCGCACCGCGACGCAAGGGAGTGCTGGTGGGTGGCCCACCCTCATGAAATATCTCATCAATCGTAATAAAGGACTTTCTAACGATTACTTCAGGCATGCATCGCTCCGGCAGATAGGGTTTGTCTTGCTGATCCTGATTCGTTTTGGCAGACGACATTGCATCCTGCAAGGTTGATGTAAGCGGCAGAGACAAGCCGCATTTCGCTCAGTTGCTCAGCCTTCAATCGGCCGCGTTCCAACGCTTTTGCCACCTCTTCTGGTGTTAGTGTATCAACTGCGACCGTAACCGGTCTGTCACCAAGGTCGCTGTCAGGCGACAGATGACAAGCTGGCTCACGATGAACATGCGATGATCCAGGTAAATCAACCGCATTGGCAATCAAGGTAGCTGCTGTGTCGGCATCCGCTGCACAGGCCGCCAGCACAGTGACCGCATCGGCAATCCCCAACGAGTGACTGCGGCCACGCCAGCCACTGGTCGCAATGCCCCGTATTGCATCGCAGGCTTGCAACTCGACATTAGCAGCCACGGCACCCGTCTCGGGATTCTCACAAATGCCCACGGTAAAAGCCTGGCCGGGGGCAAGCCACAAGGCAATATCACCACCATTGTTTACGTAGGCACGTTCAAGTGCTGTCCCCTCCAGCATGGCCTCAAGCACGTGATCGGCGACGGAACCAGCAACGGCTATCATCGGTGTCACTCTGTCCAACTCACAGCATGGCATTGCTGCCTGATACATACGTTTTGCAACTGGCCCTTGAAGCTCTGTGGCTCGTTTCATCAGAGGCTTCCTGAGGCTATCCAGTTCGGATACCAGATCCGTCAGCACCGTTCCGAAGGCTTCATGGGCCTGCCGATAAGCCTGCGCAACCATTTCACAATCGCCCATGGCTTCGATAACAAGATCGATGGGGCCGTGCTGCAAGTGCAGACGCTTGCCTCCCAGCAGCCACTGATAGAAAACGCCGTTATCGATGAGGTTTTTCACCCACTGGCCACTGATTGTCATCATGCGGGACTACCGTTCGCTGACCCGTCATCCGGTGATCGTTCTGTTCACCTGTCACGCCACTTAAGGCATCCTGCAGCGACATGATATGTCCCATATGACCACCCAACGCTTCGTAGTCGTCACGTCTAACCGTAAATTCCAGAGGAGCCACCAAGGCAGGCGTGGGCACATACCCGAACGCGCTGGATGGCATGACAGACACATCACTCATGACGGTGATACCACCGCCAGGCCAGGTATAGGTCGGCGCACCACCACAGGTGACGTGGGTCAGCGCCTGTTTGACAGACCGCGTCAATTTGACCGGATTAGTGGTGACGCCTGCACGCAAGGACCCACCCGCTCCACCCATGAACACCACACTGCACAAGGCAGGCTCACAATTCTCTTCGATACGTTCGATACTCGCTTGCAGTCGTTCAGGCATCGGCAGAGCAACTGGCTTGAGCTGAGCATCAAGTTCATAGTAGGCAAACTGTTCACCCGTGGTCGAGACCATTAGCAGTGATTGACCCGGCTTGGCAATATCGGCCTTGAAGTCACCAACAATGGTCAGGGGATCGACAAGATCAGTGCCTCCCCAGCCTGTGCCGGGTTCGGCCACCTGAAAATATCGACCGGGTGTGGATTTTCTTCCATTGATGCGAATGCCAGTGGCAGGCCAGCCCAGCACCTTGCCTGCCTGATGCTCGGAGATAACACCCGTAATGTGATCATCGACTACGACAACTTCATCGACCAGCCCTTGCCATTGTGAGGCGAACATGCCAACCGTTGCCGAGCCGCAGCCAACACGCATGCGCTCTTCTTTTACACCATCAATGACAGGTGCGGCACCCGCCTGTGCAATAACGGTGGAACCACCGTCGATAGCCAGCTCTACACGCTCACCATTGCATAACGCCAGCAGGGTCTCGCAGGTTATCCGTCCCTCCTTCTTGCTGCCACCGGTCAGATGATGAACACCACCCAATGACAACATCTGGGAACCGTACTCGCCGGTCGTTACATGCCCTACCGCCTCACCCGCCGCGCGTACGGTACTGCATTCCGCACCCAGATGCCTGTCAGTATCAATCTTCAGCTTTACACCGCAATAGCTGAATATACCTTCCGTAACTACCGTCACCATATCCACACCATCAACGACACTGCCAACAATAAAGGGGGCAGGCTTGTAATCCGGATACGTGGTGCCGGCTCCGATGGCGGTAACAAAGACCTCTTCAGGCTGAACGATTTGTCCGTCCCATTGCGCTGACGCCTCGGTTGCACCGTCAAGAAACGGGACCAGCTCACCGCCGTCGTGCTTGCGCTTTTGCAAAATAGTCAATGGATCCAGCCTGACCAGTTGCCCCCCCTGATTAGCATAACGATCACAGGCACCGGAGCGACCATCGGCGATGTAGCACATAACCGGGCAGGCATCGCAGCGAATCTTCTCACGCTGTATCCGCTCCCGTCTTGCCGATTCGCTCATATGCCCACCTGTGCAGCATTGATCGCCGCAAGCACTTTGTCTGGTGTTGCCGGCAAATCACGCACGAGCGCACCCGTCGCATGTCGAATCGCGTTCATGATCGCTGGTGCAGTAGGTATCAAGACATGCTCACCCAAACCCTTGGCACCATAAGGGCCAACGGGATCCTCTACCTCGACAATAAAATGCGTAAACTCAGGCATGTCCCCGATAGTGGGTATGAGGTAGTCATGCAAATTTTCGGTTCGTCCCGGCTGATAGTCTTCCATTATCGCCAGGCCAATGCCCTGGGCAACTCCACCCTCTATCTGCCCCTCTACCAGTAAGGGATTTATCGCTCGTCCGACGTCATGTGCGGTCGTGATGTGATCGATTGTCAGCGTGCCCAGCTTGATATCGACACTCAGTTCAATCATCTGCGCCCCGTATCCATAGAGTGCATAGGGAATACCCTGCCCCTTGTCATCCAGAGCCTCGGTAACAGGATCATAAGTCTCTTCTGCCATGAACACATAACCGTACTCATTGGCCTGCATCGGCTGTAAATCCAGCGTCACCTGCAATCCTTCACCGGCAAGTTCGATGTGCTCATCACCAAAACGAAGTTGCGCATCCGGCCCGACATTCGCACGCCGCAGTATCTGGGCACGCAAAACCTCTCCTGCCTGTTTGGCTGCAGCGCCGGTGATAAAGGTTTGTCTTGAAGCCGAGGTTTTGCCACAGTCGGGGGTCAGGTCTGTATCCCCGTCAACCATCGACAGGCTGTGCACCGATACGCCCAGCGCTTCGGCCGCAATCTGCGCGATCACGGTATTGGATCCCTGACCGATATCCATTGCACCCTGATGCAGAATGATTTCGCCACTGGCCTTGACCCCCATACGTATGGTTGAAGGATTTGGCAAGGACGTGTTGCCACAGCCGTACCAGCAGCTTGCAAGTCCGACCCCTTTTCTGATGACGGATTTGTCCGCCTTTGCATTAAAGATCCGTGCCTTATCGAGTGCTGCATCCCATGCCGGTTGCAAGGCCTCCAGACAAGCCACTATCCCAACGCCTGACTCAAACACTTGCCCGGTGACCGTCGGCTCACCATCACGCAATGCATTGCGCAATCGAAACTCCAGTCTGTCCAATCCAACCTTATCAGCCAGCTCATCAAACGCACACTCCTGTGCGATAGCTGATTGCGGCACACCGAAACCACGAAAAGCGCCAGCCGGTGGCGTATTGGTGTGAACGGCCAGACTGCGTGCGCGATAGTCTGGAATGTAATAGGGCCCGGATGCGTGCACCGGTACCCTGTTCGCAACGGTTGGGCCCCAACTGGCATACGCTCCTGTATTGAACGTTCCGTGGAAATCAAACGCTGTGATCTTGCCATGTCCGTCACAGCCAACACTCAACGTAATGTCCGACGGATGGCGCTTGGTCGTGGAACGCATGGACTCGGGTCGGGTATAACAAAGCGTCACTGGTGCGCCGGTTTTCCATGCAGCCAGAGCGATATAAGGTTGATAGGATAAGTCCAGCTTTGATCCAAAACCACCACCACAGGCTGATGGCATGATGCGCACATCATCCACGTCAAGACCCAGAATCTGTGCAACTGCCTCACGGTTCATCTGAGCGGCCTGGGTGCAACCACAAATCTCCACCCGGTTGCCTTTGCGCTGCGCGTATCCGGCCTCCGGTTCGATATACGCATGTTCGATAAACGGGGTGGATGAGTTGACTGTCGTTGTAAACGCAGATTGCTCAAGCGCGTGCGGCGCATCACCCCGTTCCACAAGCCCTCGCACCAGAATGTTGTTTTTTCGTGCTTGATGCAATGTTGAGGTATCCGCCTCTAGCGCCTGTGCCGGATGCAGCACCGCATTCAGTTCATGCCATTCGATCGGAAATGTGGACAGATCAAGGGTCGCGACACACTCCGGCTGGCCGACAATGGCGGCGACTGCTTCACCTTTGTACAACACACGATTTTCGGCGAACACCATTTGATCAGCAAACGGTGGAATAACGCCGAAACAGTTAAACCCTTCGATGTCAGCGGCGACAAGCACACACTCGATACCCTTATGCGAATCGATAAACGCCTGTGTATCCCGTATGACGAAACTGGCAGCATGATAAGGGCTGCGAATCACTCTTAATGACAGGGCATCATGTGGAATCGTATCGGCACCAAATCGTAACTTGCCTGTTACCTTCGGTTCACCATCGACATGGCGAATAGCCACGCCTATATTGTGCCCCGGAGCGGGTACCACATCGTGCTCGTTGAAATCTGTCGCGTGCATGACGGCCTGCACAATTTTACGATAGCCGGTACAGCGACACAGCACCCCTCCCAGGGCGTCCTCCACTTGCTGTTTGTTCGGTCTGGGTGTGTCAATCAACAACGACTTTGCGGACATCAACATGCCTGGTGTGCAGATTCCACACTGTGCGGCACCATAATGAAGAAAGCTGCGTTGTAGCTGATCAAGCATTCCATCGGTTTGCAGACCTTCAACAGTTTGTAAGGTACAGTCCTGAGCCTGTCCCGCTGCGGTAAGGCAACTGCATACCGGCTTACCCGCCAGTAGTACGGTGCAGGCACCACAATCACCGGTATTACAGCCTATCTTGGTACCCGTTAATTCCAGAGGCCCGCGAATGACATCTGACAAACGCTCCAAAGGGTGAGCGTCTACTTCCCGTGACACTCCATTGACAATGAATTGCATCATGAGTGGCCTTCCGCCACTTGGCGTAATGCCCGTCTTACCAGTTCGAGCGATGCATCCATTCTATACGTTCCCGTGCTTCTAACATCATCAATCGGCGCCAGTGGTGCAAGGTGCTCGACACTCACCAGACTGGGCAGATTAGTGTTCATCGGTTGTTTGAGCAAGGCCGCCTCCAATGCGCTCAAACGCTGGGCAACCAGCGAACAGGATCCAACACTGACTGCCGCCGACTCCACCCGTCCCTGATTATCAGTGGCCAGTCTTGCCGCAACCATCGAGATGGAGATGATCAGATACTTGCGCGCGCCCAGCTTGAGAAACACCGATTGTCCCCTGGTCGCTTTTGCAGGCACGATGATCGCCGTGACTATCTCGTCCGGCTTACGGGCTATTAGCCGGTTACCGAGAATGAATTCGTGCAATGGCAGCTGGCGTACGCCGCCAAGAGAGCTGAGTTCTACCGATGCATCGAGAACCTTTAATGGCGGAACGCCATCGGCTGCCGGTGATGCATTACACAGGTTGCCAACAAGCGTAGCCTTGTTCTGGATTTGTACCGAACCTACCTCTTGGGCAGCCAGCTTCAAGGCATCAAACGAGGCCGGCAAGTCGGCTGCAATGACATCACTCCAGGTGACACCAGCGCCGATGCGCACCTGCGAAGTAGTGCGCTGGATAGTCTTGAGTTCGGCAAGCGCATGAATATCCATGACCCTGCTGGCCATGGGTCGTTCAAGTGATCCGGGATAGAAGTCTGTGCCACCGGAAAGAATCGTCCACGGCTCTGTGATGGCATCCGCACGTCCGGTCAGTGGCCTGGTCGACAGGTCGGCCGCCAGAAGGCCCAGGGCCTCATCAAGGTTTTTGGGTTGAGCGTATGTCACATAACCTCACGATATCCATTTCATCGCTCTGTGCGTTTCAAGCTAAAGCGCCGATCCGGATTATTTGTTTGCGTACGAACAATTATTATCATTAAGTGAGTAGTAGGTCAAAAGGTTTCAGCACATATTTAAAACATGCGCGCATAACAAATTTTAATGACCCCGAACTACACCGTTTATTATCTGTGACAAACAAACGTAAGTTCTATTCTTCACGCTGGCACTAACGGTTAAAAGAGGTTATTGTCTAGCCCGTGGGAAGGCGTCAGACTCTCGTCGTCGGCGCCACCTGCCCGATTCGGGATCCACGACCAATCCGCTCAGAGAAAACCGATGCTTGCGAGCATTCGTCGCGCTATCTGAACGGACTTGTCAATATGTATCCTGACACGGCATAAAATCATCACTCTTCAGGAGATAACTGTGAAATTCCGCCCTACTCATGCGCTCGTTGCCAGCGCCATCGCTGTAATGTCCTTCCAACCTGCTGCAGCCCAGGAGCTCGAAGAGCTGACGGTTGGGTACTTTCTCGAATGGCCTATGCCACTGATGGCCTACAAGGCATCTGGCGCTTATGAAGAAGCGTTAGGCATGCCGGTCAAGTGGGTTTCTTTTGAAACCGGTACAGCCATGAGCGCTGCAATGGCCTCTGGTGATGTGCATCTTTCCGTATCTCAAGGCGTGCCTCCCTTCGTTGTCGCGGCATCAGGTGGACAAGATATTCAAATCGTCGATGTCGCTGTCAGCTACTCAGACAACGACAACTGCGTTGTATCAGCAGGTCTGGAAATAGACAAAGACAGCGCCGGTGAACTGGCCGGCAAGAAGGTCGCTGTACCATTAGGCACTGCCGCACATTATGGTTTTCTGCGACAAATGGACCACTTCGGTATCGACGTTGCCAGCCTTCAGGTTGTCGACATGGCGCCACCTGAAGGCGCTGCGGCACTGGGACAGGGCGCAGTCGACTTTGCCTGTGGTTACGGTGGTGGTTTAACCAGCATGAAGGAACACGGCAACATTCTTTTGACTGGCGATGAAAAACAGGAGCTGGGTATTCTGGTATTCGATGTCACCTCTGCACCAGCACCTTTCATCGCTGAAAACGGCGACATCGTATCCAGTTTCCTCGCGGTCAGTGCTGCTGCAAACACGGAATGGAACACGAACCCCAACGACGAAATGCTGGCAGTCATTGCTGAAAATTCAGGTATGGATCTGGAAGCGGCTCGCAGCGCAATCGCTACCATGAAATTCCCATCAATAGAAGAGCAACTTTCAGAAGCCTGGCTGGGTGGAAATGCTGCGACCTTCATGAAAGGCGTTGCCGATGTGTTCGTTGAAGCAGGATCCATTGATTCGGCACTGGATGATTACAGCGATTCGGTCAACATCGGACCGTTGCAAGCCGCCGCAAAGTAAGATTAAGTGTGATGCAACAGGGGTCAGAACTGCACTGCGGTTCTGGCCCCTTTTTTTGAATGACACATCAAGGCCGTCGACAAAGAACGTCAATTTAAGGAGAACCATGTGGGCACGCTGTCTCTTACAGACCTCTCAATGCGCTTTGATCTACCCAACGGGGATGCGGTGCAGGCCTTGGAAAAGGTCTCCCTCACACTGGAGGCGGGTGAACTTCTCAGCGTGCTTGGCCCCTCAGGTTGCGGCAAGACCACACTACTAAATATCGTCGCAGGTTTTCTGGCCCCCACCGACGGCCAACTGGTTTTGAACGGTCACAATATTGTTGGTCCAGACGCCGAACGTGGCATGGTGTTCCAGCAAGGTGCTTTGTTCGAATGGATGTCGGTGCGTGAAAACGTCGGCTTCGGACTCCTGATGAAAAAAACCCCGGAAGCCGAAAAAAGCAAGGTAGTCAATCACCTGCTGGATGTGGTGGGACTTGGTGACTTCAAGGACAAGGCCGTCTATGAACTGTCTGGCGGCATGCAACAACGCGTGGCTCTCGCTCGCTGTCTAGCCAATGACCCGGACGTCATTCTAATGGATGAGCCACTGGGCGCACTTGACGCCCTCACGCGCGAAAAAATGCAAAGCCTGGTTCTCAAACTGTGGAAAGAAACCGGCAAGACCATCATCCTCATCACGCACTCGGTAGAAGAAGCCTTGCTGCTCGGAGAGCGGCTTATCGTAATGGCACCACGCCCCGGTCGTATTCATAAGGAATATCGATTACCCTTCGCAGAGTTGGGCGTAACGGCCGATCTGCGAGAGGTCAAAAAACACCCCGACTTCGCCACCCGACGCGAAGAGATACTGAATATGATCTGGGATATGGAAGAAGAGATCATGGGCTCCGCAGGAGAGGCCAAATGATTCCACTACTGATTTATGTTCTTATCTTTATAGTGGCGTACACCATCGTCACTAAAGTCATCAAGACTGCCGGCGAACGTGGATACTCCTCGCGCAAGACAGTAACATTCGGTGATGAGAGCGCTGTTAAGCCAAATCGAATCGCCAGCGTCATCTCTATTGCGACAATCCTGCTGTTGTGGGGCATGTTCACCGGTTCCAAACTGCTGCCAGAATTTTTACATGTACCCGGACCGTTCGAAGGCACTCTCTCGTTCACCTATACAGCTCAGGACAGCGCACAGGCCACCGACGAAGGTACGGTAACCGCTGTGGTTCATCAACGCGGCGTCAAACCTGAATTACCAGAAGTGGAAGCAGGTGATGGATTCGCCAAAAACGATGTCACCAGCGTTCCCCAATGGCGAACCAAACTCGTTAACGTTGCCAAAAACGATGAAACGGCCGATGGTGCCAAGGTGAAAGTTATTGCTATTAACGGCGAGAGTATTCAACCGGGTAGCAGCGTCAAGATCGATGGCGGTAAAGTCACACTGTCCGACAAGGGCACACCTAACCTTGAACCGACCAGAGGTTGGCAGATGGAGTCGCTGTATCTGCCAGCACCTGAGGCGGTGTGGGCCCGCACTCTCAAGATAATGGATGAAGGGTTCCGCAATTTCACACTCGCAGAACATCTTGGCTACTCGTTGTTTCGCGTCGTTGTTGGTTTCCTTCTGGGTGCTTTGATAGGTATCCCTCTGGGCTACGCCATGGGCCTCAGCAACTGGTTTCGTGGCTGGTTTGATCCCATCGTGGAATTCATGCGACCGGTTCCGCCACTGGCCTTGATACCGCTTGTCATCATCTGGGCGGGGATCGGGGAGACCGGTAAGATCATCCTGCTGTTTCTGGCAGCGCTTTGGATCATGGCCATCGCAGCACGAGCAGGCGTATCCGGCGTCAATATATCCAAGGTCCATGCCGCCTACTCGCTTGGCGCCGGACCCAGACAAATCATGCGCTACGTAATCGTGCCCAACTCCCTGCCCGAGATTTTCACCGGTGCCAGAGTTGCCATGGGTGTGTGCTGGGGTACCGTTGTTGCCGCGGAACTGGTTGCTGCCGAACAAGGGGCAGGCATGATGATAATGACGGCATCCAAGTTTCAGAACACCGATATCGTCATCATGGGCATCATCCTTATCGGCGTTATCGGATTCGGTATCGATCTGTTAATGCGATGGGCCGAATCGATTCTGGTGCCCTGGAAAGGCAAGGGCTAACTGCTAGTGTAGTGGGCCACGCGGGTAATTCGTCACCGCAACAACAACTGTTTCTTGCGCGTTGTCCATCAGTGACTGGTGATGACCTCAATTCCCTTGATTGCAGGATTTTCGACTATGTGATCAAAGCCTATGTCGATGACACCATCCGTACTCTCGACAGAAAACGTCTTTACCAACGCAGCGTTTGACCCCGCTTCGGCATAAACGTCCAGCCCTGATAGCGTTTGCTCCTCGACCGACACGTTGAAAACGCGCTTGCCTTTACCCATTGTTCCACTGTAGATTTCCGAAAAATACAGGCGAACCTCGTAACGACCCGGCTTGACGGGCAATGACCATTTCATTGCAGGAGCACTTTTCGCATCCCATCGTTCGGATTGAAACAAACTGGCAGGAACATTCTGAACCGCAGAGCTATTGACAGGGGCTGCACCAATGTAGGTGTATCCGGTATTGGCAAGTGACGAAGCACCGGTATCAGCAGCCCAGTTCCCTGTTGCATCGATGATCGAAGGGCCACCTGCGTTAATACGGTACACCACCGACGGCGCAAACGTCGGCGTCTGTTCAACGCTAATGGTCAGCTCATCGAAGCTCTCAAGTTCGGTATCGGATGCGCTCAAACGCAACACGTAAACGCCAGCATTGGAAAAACGCGCCGTGGTTGAGATGCCCTCAACGTTTTTAAACTGTACCGGTCCCGGCCCACTCTGTACAGTCCACGCAACCGTTGTTGAGTTCAACGGTAAACCGTCATCGGCAACAACGGCAGACAACGCTACTGTATCGGACACGAACACACTCTTGTCCACACCAACGTTGACGACAGGCGCCTTATTAGGTGATGGTGGTGCTATTGGACCCTGCGAGCCACCCGATCCACCTGCCTTCAGAACCTCTATTGCCTTGATGGCCGGGTTTTGAGTTACACGGGTAAATAAAATATTCAGCGTTTCATCAGCTTGTACGGTAAACGATTGCATCATCGCCTTGTTGGCACCCACGCTGGCAAACACATCTATGCCAGTCAAAAGCTGATCTTCGACAGCGACATCAAACACCCTGCCTCCCGTCTTCATCGCACCATAAAAGATTTCAGCAAAATATAGATTCACCACATACGTGCCAGGTGTCACCGGGAGCGCCCATTCAAGCTCCGGGTTTTCTACCCGATCAAAACGTTCTGAACCAAACAGTTGCGCTGGTGCATTGGTATTAATGCCGCTGACGTCTATCGCTGCGTTGGTTTCCCATGTGAAGCCAGTGTTATAGAACGAAGAACTTGCAGAGTCGCTTTGCCAGTCACCATCAGCCGCTTTTAGCATAGGGCCTCCAGCATTGATGCGATAGACAACGTTGTCTTCTGAACTGACTTCACTGATAACAGTGACCGTAACGCTATCTTGGTTTGTCAAGTCACCATCATCAGCGCTCAGTTGCAACTGGTAGACACCGGCCTTGTCAAAGGTTATGCCTGTTAACGGGCTTGTCGCATCAGTGACCACCACGGCTGCTGGTCCTGATAACAGACTCCACTGATAGTCAATAGTGTCCCCTGGCATACCGTCATCAGTCACAACAGCTCCGACAGTAGTCTCAACACCTGCAACAACATCATCCAGAGCAGCTATGGTTACCTTGGGTGGCTGATTGACGACAACGCCATCGAGTGGCTTGACGGTAAGAAAATCCCAGGTCGCTGGAAACGTCTGTGCGTTTATGGATGTGGAGAGAATGCCAACCGCCAGCTTCGTCGAACCCGCAAGCCATGCTGCAGGGAAATCAACGGTTGCAATTTGAACTTCCTGGCCAGTCTGATCGTCTTTGGTAATCTGCAGATAAGCGGTGGCGATCGCTGACGCCGGGTCCACCTCAAGTATCAGATCGACATAATCAGACTCGCTAATGTCTATCGCATCTGATTGTTCAAAGTAGATTTTACCTTCCACCTCTGTAAGCACCTGCACGACGTTGTGCTTGATGATCAGCTTAAGGTAGTTGTCCTGATCACCCGTGCCGATATAGACGCCCATCGACTGGTGAAGCTTTGGGACAAAACCTGCAAAGGGTGCCAGAAGACGTGTCTGCACGCGGAATAATCCACTGGACGGACCTACATCAACACCGAACTGAAAACCAAATTGTTGTGAGTTATTCCCAACCAGCGGATCACCCGGCGGCACATTGTCCACAGTTACAACGCCCGCAGCACCAATGATGGTCATCTCATTCAGGTCGTATTGATCCTGATAGCTATCCACACCGTTAGTCATCAGACCGGTGAATCCAAGACTTGCAATAAAACCGGGATCCGGGCTGTCGTTTTCCCACTGATAGTCCACCGGTAACGGTGTGCCTGCTCCGTTGCTGGCATCAATGGCGAAAGGATCATCTACGTCAAGGATGTTATCGTTGTCATCATCGGGATCAACAAGATCAGAGAGCTGGTCCCCATCCACATCCGCTGGAACATCAGCCGCCGAACAACCGTCAGTACCATTGGCAATTTCATCACTATCGCTAAACCCATCGCCATCAGCATCGCCATTACCACCACCTACGGTACATCCGCCCATACCCGATCCGCCACCCTCGTAGTCATCAGGCTCATAAACAATGATATTCCTGCTTTGCAGGTCGGCAACCCAGATGGTGCCGGGGAATATGGCGGTATCTGACTGTGCGGTGACATCCAGAGGACTAACACCGACATTGGAAAACAGCACGTTTATGTCTTTCAGCTCACCTGATGATTTGAACGACACGTGATACACCTTGTTATCCCAGGACACGGCCAGAAGATCGCCTGCTAGCGCTCCTGATAAATTACTTGCCGTGTACTCTGTCAATCCGTTGGTAGAACGCGGCAAGCTAACCAGTGACGGGTTATTCTTGTTCTTGCCATTGCCCATAGTGCCCGGACCGTAATAGTGGCACTCTATGGGATTGCCATATGGCACAGGGGTTTGCGGGTTTTTTTTATTAAACCTGTTTTTCTGACTGCCTCGTGTGGGGTTGGGATGCCCGGCGTAGTAACCGCGACCATCAATCAGGTGCAATGCATCGTGCTGGGTAGTCCCGGGCTCCTTGCGCGAATTGAAACAACTGACAGGTGCGCCACCCCAGCCCGAATTAGGACCGTTGTCCCACGAGTACATCTTGCCGTTAGTCATAACCACGATATCGTAGGGATTTCTGAATCCCGGCGCATAGACCTGTACCGGCCCACCCTCTACCAGCATTGCCTGATTTTTCCCACGGTTGCCACCGAACGGATCGTTGTAATCGTCTGGTCCTCCACGATCCTCATCATCCAGCGTCGGCAAGTCGTATGTCTTGTCGCCGATCTGATCAAGCTCAACGGAAAGAATAGCAGCGCTCAATGCATACTCGGGAAGCATGGCAAAGTTGTTGGATATGGCCCCCATATTAGTGTTACCTCCTGAAGCCAAATACAGCGTGGAGCCCACCAGAGCCATACCGTTGCCATGATGGTTTTCTTCTGATCGTGGTAGCCCTCTGACAAGATCCAGTTTTTCCCAGCCAGTATTCGTTTTGGTCAGACGCGACAGAATTCCGGAGTTGGTATCAAGCCCTGTGGTGTTGCCGCTGTGCCCCCCACCAATACGCGGATCACTGGAAAGCACGTAAATCACTGGCTTACTTTGCGTACCGCTAACCAGCAAGCCTGTAATCAAGCGCTGGTTCAGTC
The DNA here is from genome assembly GCA_045110475.1 of Granulosicoccus sp. Taxonomy (GTDB): domain Bacteria; phylum Pseudomonadota; class Gammaproteobacteria; order Granulosicoccales; family Granulosicoccaceae; genus Granulosicoccus. Next base: position 1,123 of record JBGCGC010000048.1, on the reverse strand, counting down.
CTTTTTTTATTGATCCATCATCATTGTGGTTAGTGATGTTCTTGACTAGCGTAATAACATCAGTGTTGGACACGGCATACTCGTTCGCACCCTTGCGTTCGACATCCATAACGCGTATTTCACCGTCGACATACGCGACATAGAGTCTGCCATCAGGACCAAACTGCAATGAGGTAGGCTTGTAACCATCGAAGCCTGCCAGAGTGCTTTTGCCAAACGGGAGCGAGACAGGATTCGCAGCACCAAGTACCAGCGCTTCCTCACCTTCGCCATTCAAGTCAATGATATCAACCCCGGAATGCCCGGAATGACTGACGGTAAGCCGGCCTGGCAAGAGTCCAAGTTTATCCGGTTCAAATCCAACGACAAGATCCAGACTCTCAGAGGGCGCCAACGTTATGGGGGCATTAGTACTCAATGTATAGAACTGCGAATCCAGCTCATCGAGAAAGAGGTTGTCGATGACAATTGAGCCCGCACCTGGCGCTCCATTATTAGTCAACACCACAATGGCGGATTGTGCCTCACCAGGGGCGACACCGCCGAAATCAATGGTCCTTTTGCTGATACCCAGCTCGGCTGTAAGCGCTGGCTCATTGCTGGCTGTTGGTGTATCAATTTCATCTTCAGCGAATAACGCAGGCTTACTGACTACAAATGACACAACCAGACAGACAGCAAGGCTCAATGCTCTGGTCATATTTTTTTTGTTACTCGACATGTTCATCCACCCACAAGGCAAAGTTCCAGGTGTCTGTCGCGACAAAAGAAGTGCCGTGGAGGCCTCACCGCTGAGTCACTTTTTCAGTAGTGGACAAGCTGCACATTCAGGCGCACAACCACAGCAAAATGCCCGCAGTCAGCCGTAACGACGCAACAGAAATAATTTCACCTGAACAAGCTATCGGCAGCTATGGCTGTTCTTAAGAACTAGTTTGCAAAACACGTTAGTCGACAGGCAGAGTTAGACGCCGAACAGTTGCTTAACCCTAGTGATACATAAAATTTCGGCCCAGAACCGCTTCGCTGCTTCTATAGCAGCATCTAAGACGCTGTACTCGTTTTTCCTGGATCTCACCTAGAGTGACTAGGCTCAACCCAGTAAAAACTCCGTGCAGCGCCT
>JBGCGC010000047.1:0-29913 GCA_045110475.1 Granulosicoccus sp. | reverse complement strand
TCGGCTACGAGCAGCCCACTTTTGGCCAAATTTTGTGCTCATTTTCGTCACTTAGCCAGCTAAACTCCTCAAATGAGCACAAAATTTGACTCAAAATTGGACTACTCTCGCTCGATCGCTTTCTACGGGGCCGCCTCCGGTCGCGCAGACTCCTAGCCCGGATTTTTCATGAAATCACCATGCGCGCACCCAGAATAGGCACTTACCGGGAAGAGGACATCAGCTTCCTGCTCAGTCCGCTATCTGTGCAGGAGCTTGAATTACTTTACAAGGATCCCGCAGACAAAGAGCGACTGATCCAGCAAGGCAAGTCGCACTACTCGCGTATGCTGTCGCGAGAGCGAGCGCCCGATGCGCGTTACCTGTCTATCTTCGAACAGGCGCTATCACGTTTTGGTCAACGTATGGGGCAGGACATCGCTCAGCTTGCTCTTGCATTATCCGAGCGCGTGAAGGGGCCGATAACCTTGTTGTCATTCGTCAGGGCCGGTGTGCCTGTTGGTGTTCTTCTACATCGTGCATTGAAGCTACTGAATCGGCAATCGGCTCACTACGGCATCTCCATCATTCGCGACAAAGGCATCGACCTGAACGCCATGGAGTACGTGCTGCAACACCACTTGCCAGAAAGCGTCGTGTTCGTCGACGGCTGGACAGGAAAAGGCGCTATCAGCAACGAGCTTGAGTCAGCAATGGCTGCCAATCCGCAACTGGGTGTCGAACCGAGAATGATCACGCTCGCCGACCCCGCGGGCAGAGCCTGGTTAAGCGCTTCTGCTGAGGATTGGCTTATTCCGTCCGGAATTCTTGGCAGCACCGTGTCAGGATTGATCAGTCGCTCGGTGCTTCGTGAAGGACATGAACAATCAGACGATTTTCATGCAACCGCACTGCTTGACGATTTAAAGGATCATGATTTGTCGCAACGCTTTGTGGATACCATCCATGAACATGTCGTGGCTACACTGCCACTGACGCAAAGTCCACAAAGTTATCAAGCTGACCGCCAAAGGGCCGACAAAGTGATCGCCCGTACGGCCGATGAATTCTCCATCAAGAACATGAATCGCATAAAACCCGGAATTGCGGAAGCTACCCGTGCGGTTCTTCGTCGGGTACCTGACCGGGTCATCGTATCAAGCAAAAAAGACGATGATCTTGCTGCTCTGGTTCATCTGGCTGGCCAGGCTGGCGTACCCATTGATGAACGCGGGTCGGACATCTCGCCCTATCGGGCCATCACACTTATTGCGCATCGGGGTCAGACAACTAATGAAAAGCCATAGTATCGACCCTCTGCAACTGGGCGCCACCATGTATGTACCGGTGATTCATCCGCAGCTATCGGATGTCATTTCCGGTGCCAGCTATCCAAACCTCAGATCAGTGGTGCTCTGTCTGGAAGATGCGTTACACGACAACGATATCAGACTGGGACTGGAGACTCTGCGCACTTTGCTGGTGACACGGAAAATCAGCAACGGCCCTCTGGTATTTGTCAGACCACGCGATCTTGAGATGGCTCAACATATCGCCACGTTTCCCGGTATTGAATCCGTCGATGGCTTCGTTGTTCCAAAGCTTGCCGCTGATACCTTGCCCGCCTGGATTGCCATTGCCAGACAACTGGACATTGTATTAATGCCGACGCTTGAAAGCGCCTGGGTCTTCGATGCCGTTGCTTTGAGTTATTTTGCCAATACGCTCATAGAAGCATCCGAGGGTCGGGTCCTGGCCTTACGCGTTGGCGGTAATGATCTTCTATCGCACCTTGCGCTACGCCGTGTGCGCGGACAAACGATCTACGAAGGCCCGCTGGCTGGCTGCCTGTCGCAGCTAATGTGCAGTTTGAGTGGCAGGGGATTAGCGCTTACCGCGCCGGTGTTCGATATCATTGATGACCCTGACACGCTGGCACGCGAATGTCAGCGCGATGCCGATTTCGGCTTCGTCGGCAAGACAGCCATCCACCCCAATCAGATTGACATCATTCAAGCGAGTTTTGCGGTATCGCACGCAGCGCTGGTGGATGCCCGTCAGGTTCTGGATAATTCAGCACCAGCGGTGTTCAAGCGTGGTGGTGCCATGCTGGAACCAGCCACGCATAGCGCATGGGCAAAACAGACGCTTGCCAGGGCGGCCATCTACGGATGCCGCCCCGAAAAGTCAGGTGAAAAACAAACGGTAAGCTAATTCTTTACTTACAAGTAACTGCCGGCTTTACAAGTAACTGCCGGCGAACGTTTTTATCGTCTCTTCAAGCTTCCTGTCCGCTGTGGTCTCACCAATGGCTGCAAACTTCCATCCGCTTGCATGTTTGTAGGCCTTGCCCATCACCATGGACACCGAGCCTGCAAACTTGGGATCGTTGGCGATATCAAACTGGGCGTGTATGTCGTCTACCCGTTGCGGCGTGCCACTGTAAAGCCGGATGGAGGCAAACGGGATGTTCTTGAAATCATGGCCCTGAAACGAATTCAAAAGAAAACCGATCTGGGTGGCCTGAGGGTTGAGTGAGCCGAAATCAACCATGATGACTTCGTTATCAAGACCGTCATCGCCGTCCAGATCACCGGTCCGGTCATCACCAGAGTGCTTTATTCCACCGCAAGAGGAGGCGAGTTGTCCAAAGTAGACAACATCCAAAACCTTACCCGAGTCATCCAGAACCGCAACCGAGGCGTCAAGGTCAACTGCTTCCTTTTTCTTACCACCAAACAGTCCCTTTTTCTCAATAGCGCCCCAGTTGACGCCGACACACAACTGCTTGAGTGATCCGCCATCCTTTTCCAACGATATTCTCTGTCCTTTCTGCAGAGAAATAGCCATGATGTTTTTGCTCCGGTTAAGTTGTCAGTTTTTATATATCGGTTGATAGATGGTGCCAGCTTTACGGCATTTCAATCTATTTTTAAAACGGCTTGGGCGTTTTCTGCTATTTGTAAAACCGATGGATGCCTTAGTCGGCGCTGAGGAGATATCGCAGTAAATGTCTCTACCACGCCGCTTATTATTCCAATGGAACGGGCGTGAAAACAGCGCTGGACATCGGCGCTTATCACCTCAGGTGCCGGAAACACCCCTAAACCTGCATCGCCAAACGTTTTCATCAGCGCACTATCATCAAACTCTGCTACCACATTGGGCACGATGTTCATTTCATCAAACCAATGGTCGAGATTGCGTCTGAGCGCACTGGTAGAATCCGGCATCAGCACAGGGACCCTTGCCAGACACTGCGGAAAATCACTGACTCTGTCGTCATCCCATTTTTCCGGTGCAAAGAATGCCATATTACTGAAACCCAGGGCATGGTTGTAGGCCCGCACGTTAAGTTCGGTGGGTACGGGTCGATCCGACAGCACAAGGTCAAGCTTGTGCACCGACAGATCAGCCAACAGCGATTCAAGTTTACCCTCCGAACACGACAACCTTGCCGGCTCTTCGTCCTGCAAGGTAACCCCCAATAACTGACAGGCCACAAGCTTTGGAAAGGAATCCACAATACCCACTCTAAGCTCACGCACACTCTCCTGCACGTCACCCTGCAAACGCTGGGCAAGCGCGGTACCTACCGAAAAAATCTCATCAGCGTAACCTTGCACGATCCGCCCGGTATCGGACAGGGTCAAACCTCTGCCCACTCTGATGAACAAGGGTTCGCCGATAACATCCTCAAGCAATTTGATCTGCCCACTGACCGTCTGTGGCGTCAAATGCAGTACTTTGGCAGCACGAACAACGCTGCCCTCTCTGGCTACAGAGTGGAAATAAAGCAAATGGTTATAGTTCAAGTGTCGCATGGCAGGTGCTCAAATCCTTTTACAGCGATGGGGTCCGTCCATGCGAAAATCAGGACGGTTAAACCGCTGATCGTGTAGGTAATCAACAAACGAACGTGCTTGGCTGCGCATCAGAATCATCAGAATTTTTCCAGATTCTCTCACGCAACTATCCAGTTCTACCTGATATTTACCTATCTGGATCATATTTTATCGCATGATCAATGTTTTTCGATGAAACCTTTCTGAATCAGGCTCAAAACCGTATTTCATTCTCCAAATTTTTAAAAACCACCATGACGTCAACGCGCGCAATCCTTGAAAAACTCATTCAATTTGATACCACCAGCCGTCTTCCCAACAGAGAGCTGATCGACTACATCAGAGAGGTGTTGAGCGAGCATGGGATTGCATCCACTCTAATCCCCAATACCGACGGTTCAAAAGCTAATCTGTATAGCACTATCGGTCCCGAAAACCAGTCTGGCGTGATGCTGTCAGGGCACACCGATGTCGTGCCGATTGAAGGCCAGAACTGGACTCGACCTGCATTCGAACTCACGCAATCCGGAGGGCGACTGTATGGACGTGGCACAACCGACATGAAAGGATTTGTTGCGTGTTCGATTGTCGCCGCCATCAACGCCAGCAAGAATCGATTGGTGACGCCATTGCATCTGGGATTCTCTTATGATGAGGAGATTGGCTGTGTCGGTGTTCAATCCTTGATCGAGATGCTGCATCAGGCACCCATAAAACCTGCCATGTGCATTGTCGGGGAGCCAACAAATTTAAAGGTAGCGACAAAACACAAAGGCAAGATGTCCATTTCAGCTCGCTGTATCGGACGCGAAGGTCATTCGGCATTAGCACCAAACGCTCTAAACGCCATACATCTTGCTTGTGACCTTGTTGGTGTGATCAGACAAATGCAAGCTGACATTCAGCAACGCGCTGATCTGACAGGAGTCGAACCGGGTGAAGTACCCTACACAACGTTGCACGTCGGGCGAATCAACGCCAATCAGGCACTGAACATCGTCCCTAACTTGTGCACAGTGAATTTTGAAATTCGTCATACATCGCAAGACGACCCCACAACACTACTTGACGAAATACAGCAGGCGGCGGACCGTATTACATCAACGGCACGCAGAAAAATCCCGGAGGCGGCCATTGAGCTTGAGGTATGGAATGCCTATCCCGGGCTCGATACGCCTGAAGAATCCGGTGTCGTGGAATTTGTAAAGTCATTGGTTGGCGCCAACACAACAACCTACGTTGCATTTGGAACCGAAGGCGGGCTGTTTTCGAAAAAACTTGGAATTCCGGCGGTTGTCTGTGGGCCAGGTTCAATGGACCAGGGACACAAACCCGATGAATATATCGAGATCGATCAACTAGCTCAGTGCGACAAGATGTTGCAACGGCTAACCGAGTACCTTATCAACCCAGCGTAAAAATCATCAGCCTCTTAACTTCGCCGCCCGGGTTATCAGTCCTTTCATAGCCTCTGCCGCTGCAGACAGTGTCTGTTGTCGGCGAGTGATCACACCGACCTGATGCGTGATGACAGGTGAGGTAATCGCCCTGCACTGTAAGCCCATCTCACGCATCTGTTCACGACTGGTACTGGGCACGACACTCAATCCCAGTCCTTCACACACCATGCGTCCAATGCTGACCAACTGATGCGATTCAAAGGCAGGCGTTAACGTCAGTCCTTTTCTGCCCAGAGCCTGATCAATATGCGCCCGGGTCCCCGCAGGGCGTTGCAAGCTGATGTGCGGATACGCCAGCAAGTCGACCCACCGGAGCGTCTTCCTTTTAAGTAGGGGATGCCCGGATGGAAGAATGGCGATAAAGCGATCCATGAACAAGGGCTGAAAATTGATTTCCGGAACATCACCGGGATCAAAGGTAACGCCTAACTCACACCGCCCTCCCCTGACCATTTCCACAACGTTCTCCGCGATAACATCATGCACAGTGACGTTGACGTTGGGATACTGATGATGAAAATCAGCCAGCATGCGCGGCAGCAGGTTGGTGGTGTAGGTGGGCATGGCGGCAATATCCAGTTTGCCGCGGCGCAACTCGAAATGATTACGCACATCCTGCAATGACTGCTCCCAATCTGACAACAAGCGTCGCGCCACCGGATAGAACGCCTTGCCCTCAGGGGTTAAAGCCACCGATCGTGTGGTGCGGCTCAGCAATTTACCGCCAAGAGAATCCTCCAGCTTCCTGATGGATACACTCAGCGCCGGCTGAGACAGATGTAACTGAATGGCAGCTTCAGCAAAGCTGCCGGTTCGGGCAACAGCGCCAAAGGCAATGACTTGATTCAGGGTGATGGGCGCAATCTGCATTGATAACCTTGGACTATTAATCCATTAAAAAATACAATTTGATAAATATAAGGTTTTCTTGCACCCTGTGCAATTATTCGAGCGTCAACACAGGTTGGCGCCAACTACGACAAGACCAGGAGTGAGCTGTGGCCGGATTCGACAAGGTTGTAACCAGTTATGCGGAGGCCCTGGATGGCCTCGAGGACAATATGACGATCATGTCCGGTGGATTTGGCCTGTGCGGCATCCCCGAAAATCTGATCAAGGAAATCAAGCGCAAGGGCACAAAGGGCCTGACTATCGCATCAAACAATGCCGGCACCGATGGCAACGGCCTGGGTCTGTTGCTGGAAGACAAGCAGATCAAGAAGATGATTGCCTCGTATGTGGGCGAGAATGCCATGTTCGAAGCACAACTGATGAGCGGCGAGTTAGAGGTGGAGCTTACGCCACAAGGTACCCTGGCGGAGAAAATGCGCGCAGGTGGCGCCGGTATCCCAGCCTTCTTCACGGCAACCGGCTATGGAACAATGGTCGGTGATGGCAAGGAGGTACGTGAATTTAACGGCCGGCATTATATATTGGAAGAGTCGTTAACCGGCGACTTTGCCATTGCCAAGGCCTGGAAAGCAGACAGATTCGGCAATCTGATGTTCAGAAAAACAGCGCGCAACTTCAATCCTGCAGCCATTACTGCAGGCAAAATCGCTGTTGTCGAGGTAGAGGAAATCGTCGAGGTGGGTCAACTGGACCCTGATGAGATTCATTTGCCCGGTATTTTTGTAAACCGTCTGATACAGGGTACGTTCGAGAAACCTATCGAACAACGTACCGTGCGTAGCGCATAAGGAGGATTTGACATGGCTTTAACTCGCGAACAACTCGCCCAACGCGTCGCTCAGGAATTTCAGGACGGCTTCTACGTCAACCTGGGCATCGGCATTCCGACGCTGGCGGCCAACTACATCCCTGACGGAATGCAGGTAATGCTTCAATCAGAAAACGGTCTGCTTGGCATGGGACAATTTCCGCTGGAAAACGAGGTCGATGCAGACCTTATCAATGCCGGTAAACAGACCGTCACCATGATTGAAGGCGCATCGCTTTTCTCATCGGAAGATTCGTTTGCCATGATCCGCGGCGGTCATGTCGATCTGACGGTGCTCGGTGCGTTTGAGGTGGACTGCCAGGGCAATATCGCCTCTTACATGATCCCGGGCAAGCTGATCAAGGGCATGGGCGGTGCCATGGATCTGGTGGCAGGTGCCGACAACATTATCGTTACCATGACTCATGCCTCCAAATCAGGGCAGTCCAAATTGCTCTCTGAATGCACCTTGCCACTTACTGGCAAAGGCTGCATCAAGCGCGTACTGACAGACCTTGCATTGATGGATATCGATGACGGCAAGTTCATTCTGCGTGAACGTGCCCCCGGCGTCAGTGTTGATGACATCATCAAACTGACTGATGGTGAAATCGCCGTAGCCGGCGATGTACCTGAAATGGTTTTCTAAGCGTTAAGCTATGTATTGGTGTCCATGACAGATGTTAGCAATTTGCCAACATCTGTCATGGCATCAGCACCGACGGCAGCCAGGTTGCCAGTGCGGGTACATAAGACACCAGCAATAACACCAGAATATTTGTCAACAGAAACGGCAGGATGGCCTTGACCACAGGCATCAACGGCTCTTTGGCAATATTGGCACAGACAAACAGACAGACACCCAATGGCGGAGTGGTTAATCCAATCATCAGGTTAAGCACTGCAAAAGTAGCAAAATGCAAAGGCTCGATTCCAACGGCTTGCGCCAGAGTCAGTAGTGGCACAAAAATGATGATCAATGCGGCAATGGTTTCCATGAACATGCCAATGCTCAGCAGCAAGACGTTTATAAGAAGAATCACGACAAACTTGTTATCGGTTATCGACAACACCGTGTCAGCGATGAGTTGCGGTATCTGTTCTGACACCAGAATCCAGCCAAATACATTGGCGAAACCCACCAGTGCCAAAATGCCCGCTGACGATATCGCGCTATCTATTAGAATGCCCGGCACCTCTTTTATCGGTAGCTCCCGATAGACAAAGGCACCAACAAAAAATGCATAGATACTGGCGATAACCGCTGTCTCAGTGGGCGTGGCAAGCCCACTCAGCAAGCCGTAGATAATAATGACGGTCATCGCTAATGCCCAGAAGGCACCTGCAAACGACTTTGCAATTTCACTGACGCCAAGCCAGGGCTGTCTTGGAAACTGTTTGCGTCTGGCAATGATATACGCCGTGATCATCATGGCAAAACCCATCAGAATTCCGGGAATTGCGCCTGCCAGAAACATCTTGCCTACCGAGATACCAGACAAGGCGCCAACGATAATCATGGGAACACTGGGCGGAATAATCGGACCCACGGTTGAAGAGGCTGCTGTTACAGCCGCTGAAAAATCTGCCGGGTATCCCGACTTTTTCATGCCGGGAATCATGACGCCACCGATCGAGGCTGCATCGGCAACAGCGGTACCTGTGATACCACCAAACAGCATGGATGCACCCACATTCGACAATGCAAGTCCGCCGCGTATCCAGCCCACCAGCGCATTGGCAAAACGGATGATACGTTCAGTGATACCGCCGCGATTCATTAGATTGCCGGCAAGAATAAAGCCTGGAATACTCAGGAGCACAAACACGTCCAGACCTGCGTACATCTTCTGTGGCATAACTACCACAGGAATCTCCATGACCAGCAGATAACACAGGGAAGCAACCCCCAGCGTCACGGCCACCGGAATGCCGATAATCAGGGCAAGAAAAAATACTGCAGCAAGAACCAGTAACCCCATTACAGATCCGGTTTACGGTTCATCGCCAGGCCATCGTCTTTGGCGAAAAGCATGGACAACACTCGCAACAAGGAAAAAATCGCCAGCGATGCCAGCAGTATGAACACAGTGAGATGCACATAAGTCATTTGTAATGACATTGCAGGCGATGTTTGAAAGGCACCGATGGAGACAAACTTCCAGGCGGGCATCAAAAGGAACAGACACAAGCTGCAGCTGATTACAGCCGCAACAAACCGCAGGCGTTTCGGCCATTGCCCAGGCAGGGATTCACAAACGATATCCACATTAACCAGATCCCCCGAGCGCCAGGCCAGCCCGATGCCAAACGCACAAAGGTAGAGAAGCGCAAATCGTGTCAGCTCCTCTGTCCAGACCGGCGACACAGAAAATGAACGACCGAGCACCTGAATAATCACAGCCACGATAAGTAGCACAAACGACAGGCCAAGACAGACACGACTGAGCGCAACGATCGTTGCTTCAATTTTGAGAATGAGACGCTGCATAATATACAAGACGATGAAAAGCCGTTAGTCATGCATGACCAACGGCTCCATATCGACCTAGTTGCTGAACAGCGATTCAACAATAGGCTTGATCTCCGCTTTTACGTTGGCAAGCACAGCCTCTTTGGCCGCCGCCTGAAACGCAGCGCCATCCACATCGACAAACGTCATTCCGTTCTCTTCCAGATAGGCCTGGTCTTCGGCAAGACTCTCCAGCAGTAGTCCTCTTTCGAACTTCTGCGCAACAGCCGCGGCTTCCATAACAGCCATCTGATCAGCTTCGGGCAATTTCGCCCACGTAGACTCCGCAATGGTCAGGTAGATCCATGAGCGCACGTGCTCGGTCTTGTTCACATGACTCTGCACTTCATTGAAGTTGGCTGAGCGTATGAGCGCCAACGGGTTTTCCTGTGCTCCAATAACACCGTTCTGCAACGAGGTAAACACCTCCGAGAATGCCATGGGCGTAGGCGCAGCACCCAATGATTGCCACACATCGACAAACAATGGAACGTTAGGCACACGCATTTTCAGACCGTCCAGATCAGCAGGTGTGGTAATGGCACGGTTGGACGTCAGATTTCTGGGGCCGCGGGCAAAATACGCGATCGGACGAACCTGCGCTTTTTCAATGATCTCTGCCTTGATATCATCACCAATCGGACCGCTGGCAACCTCGTCCATGTGCTCAAGCGACTTGTACGCATAAGGGACTGCCAGCAACGCCGCCATCGGCGCCCAGTTCTGCAAACTTTCTCCGGTGATGGTCATGTCCACCGTGCCCAGCTGCATTCCATTGATAAGATCAATCTCCTTACCCAGAGATTCATTGGGAAAAACCTCCACGGCAATTCGGCCATCAGTCTTTGCGCTGAGTTCTTCACCGAACATGACCGCAGCCTGATGCCAGGCGTTTTGTTCATTAGCCAGATGCCCAAGCTTGAGCGTCATATCTGCACTGTGGGCGGTTCCACCAGCGATGGCAAGGCAACAAGCGCCAATCAGCGCTGACGCTTTCTTATACTGTTTTATCTGCATGATTATCTCCGTAGTTACTTCGGGGTGTAGGCCTCACCCAAGGCCTCGGCGTGGTCAAAATACTCGGGGTTTGATTCCATCACCTCTGGAAGTACTCCGAGTATCTCGCGTAAATGATTTCGCATGGCGGTCTGCGCTCGTCCGGGCGCTGCCTCGTCAATACAATCAACAATCAGTTGGTGCTGTTCTATCAGTGTCTGGGTAGGAAAATCGCCAAACGTCATGAACCTCACCCGGTCCATCTGCGCTTTGGTGGCTTCCAGAAAATCCCAGACCTTGTGCATGCCAGCAGCATCTGCCAGCGTATGGTGAAACTTTTCATCCAGCTCGATAAAATCACTGGCAGAATTTGTTCGGCATTTGCGTTGCTCGGTCAACTGCTTGCGAAGATCAGCCACAAGTGACTTGTCTGGCTTCTTTGCAATCATTCTGACAATATCTGCTTCCACAGCCTCCCTGACAAACCTGCCATTCAATACCGATTCCAGATCAATCCGCTTGACGAAGGTACCGCGCTGCGGACGGATCTCCACCAGGCCTTCGTTGACCAGCGTGATCAATGCTTCGCGCACTGGTTGCCTGCTGACCTTGTACGCCTTGGCAAGTCCTGTCTCGGAGACACTGCTGGAAGGCTTCAGGTCATTACGAATGATGCGTGAACGCAGTATCTGCCTTAGCTGCGGGCTTACCGCCAGTGTCTGATCAAGTTGCCATTGGTCAGGATTGTTCAGAAAAATATCTACCTGAAAGTTCGATAAGAGAACGTAACATAGTTGCGCACTGCCATACAAGTATGTAGATTTGAGATTCGCGGGCAGCTCAACCGTTTACACAGATACAAACATGAAACAGACATGGCGATGGTTTGGTCCTCACGACACAGTGAGCATTGACGATATTAGTCAGGCAGGTGTTGAGGGCATCGTTACAGCGCTGCATCATGTGCCCAATGGGATCGCCTGGTCTGTTGAGGAAATTCAAAAGCGACAAGGCGAGATCGCACACTATAACAGCGGACAACCCAGCGCTCTAGCCTGGGACGTTGTAGAGAGCCTGCCGGTGTCAGAGCCTGTTAAGCAACAATGCGGGGACTGGAAGCAGCATCTGCACAACTACAGGCAAAGTCTGGAGAATCTTGCCCGGTGCGGCATAAAAATCGTTTGCTACAACTTCATGCCACTACTGGACTGGACACGCACCGACCTTACTTTCACACTGGGCAACGGTGCTCGCTGCATGCGATTTGATATCAATGATTTTGCAGCGTTCGATATCCACATCCTCAAGCGTGACAACGCGCTTGACGATTTTCCAGAAGGCGTTGTCGAGGAAGCGCAGCGGCGTTTTCAACTGATGAGCGAAGAACGCAAGCAAGGTCTTGCCAGAAATATTGTTTGCGGATTACCTGGCGCTGAAGAAGGCTATTCTCTGGAAAACCTGAAAGAACACCTTTCCCTGTACAGCCGCATAGATGAAACAACGCTGCGCAAGCACCAACTGGATTTTCTGAACGAAGTGGTGCCTACTGCCGAAAAATTGGGAATAAAGCTGTGTTGCCATCCGGATGATCCACCGTTTTCATTACTGGGCCTACCCAGAATCATGTCCTGCGAAGAGGACTACGCAACGCTTGTAAAGACTCTGGATACAAACGCCAATGGCATCACGCTGTGTTCAGGTTCTCTGGGGGTCAATGCCAACGTTGATTTGCCGGGCATGATGAATCGACTGGGGCATCGAGTCCACTTCATTCACCTCAGAAACGTTGCGCGGGAGACGGACGGACAACAGATCTCCTTCCATGAAGCGGCTCACCTTGAAGGTGCCACCGATATGGTTGCATTGATAAAAGCGATTCTCAGCGAAGAGGCACGCCGGAAAAATGCAGGCGAAGACGACCAGCAGATACCGTTCAGACCTGATCATGGTCAGGAAATACTGCACGATCTGACAATCTCTGGCCAGCCCGGCTACCCCGCCATCGGCCGGCTCAAGGGTCTGGCTGAATTACGCGGTATTGCCACTGCATTGGCCCACATAGATTCGTAGTGCAATGAACGCTATGAATCATCCTTGGACTTGGAGTAGTACCCCACAATATCACCATCGGTACTAACACCCAGACCATTCAGCAAACGATTGACATAATTGAAGTAGCCAACAATCTGATTGGCTTCAAGGATTTCACCATCGTCAAGGCCCGATTGTCGAAGACTATGCACATCCGCTTCGACCATACTCTGCGGCGTTAACGTAAGTTTTTTCGTGTAGTGCAACAGGGCGAGTTCTCGACCCGAAAATACACCGTCCAGATCGCCCGAATGCAGCGCAGACGCAATGTCATCTGCCCGCTTGTCATCATTAATCAGATGCCGTGCATTTGCCCAATGATTAGCCAGTGAGTACGCGCAATTGTTCAAAATGGAAACATAGGATGACAAGGTTTCCTGCAACCACGTGGGTAGCGTATTGGTACTGTTATGCAAAGCCGCACGGTATAACGCGACATGCCCTTGCATGGTTGCAGGTCGCAAGGAATGCACCCGCATAACATTGTCCACCGTCCCGTGGGGAGTACGTGCCTCTTTGAGTACCTTGAGCAAGTCATCATCAGCCTCGCTATCGCTGATCATTCGAATCCATGCTGACACGTCGTAGTCTCCTTGTGAAAAACAGTCTATTTCTGACGATAACTAAAAGCTTTTTCAAAGCGCCACAGCAGATAATCGCCACAGCTAATCGGCGGTGGCGAGTTTGCTGGTACATCACCAGACACCTCACGCACATCAATCATTGTCTCCGGATTGGGATCGAAGGCGAGCACCAGCGACAGGCGCTCACGCCCTGAGCTGTTAACCACCCGATGCGGTGTTGATTTATACGCCCCGCCCGTCCAGCGCGACAATAAATCACCCACATTTACAATCAAGGTGTTTGGGATGGGCGGCGCTTGCAGCCAGTCGCCATTGACATCCTGAACCTGCAGCCCACCGGTATCGTCCTGGCACAGCACCGTCAGAACCCCAAAATCGGTGTGTGGTCCGACACCAAACTGTGCCGCACCCAGTTCCTCTGCCTGCGCCGGGTAATAGACACTTGATGCCCGGCTCAACGGCCTGTCGGCTTGCCTGATAAAAAAATCTTCAGCCAATCCCAAACCCAGTGCAAATCCACGAAGCAGATGATGAGCCACTTCATTGGCTGCATGGAACCAGGCCATACTGTACAAGGGTAACGCTGACATTTGTTCAGGCCAACGATTGTCACCACGCAGCGGATGACTATCCATGGATTCTTCCAGCTCGCCCTCATAGCCCCATATCAGACTTTCCTTAAGGTCACTCGGGGTATTGTCCTGCATCTTTGCGCCACCCATCGCCAACCACCCACGATGCGCACTGGAAATTTTCACGCTGTTTTTCACATTCAGGGGAGAGCGAAAAAATGCCAGTGAACACTGGCGCGCACGCTCCAGCGTGGGCTCGGAAATCCCATGGCCCTTGATGTAGATAAATCCCAGATTCTGACTGGCCGCATGCAAGGCATCAGCCACGACCTGTGCGTCAGCCCTATTGCGAAGCGGTGTGATATCAACCACGGGAATAGCCCCATCGTTCATACTTCTGGCGGTGGCATAAGCCATAAAAACTGAATTTTGGAGTGGGTTTATCGAAAGTTTACAGCACCACCACGCTTTGACAATGAAGCGATAGCCACCGCCACGATAACAATAAGACCCACCAGCATCTCCCGGACATAACTGTCCACGCTCATCTGGGTTAATCCGTTATCAAGCACACCGAGAATCAGCACACCAACCAGCGTATACAACACACGTGGCTCTCCTTGACGGCTCATAGTCATCCCCAGAAAGACTGCGGCAATGGCATCGAGCATGAGTCCGGAACCCTGCGTAGGGTTTGCCGATGCCACTCGTGCTGCGTACATCAAGCCAGCGCCAGCAGCGCCCAATCCTGTCAGTGCAAAGGCTATAACGCGCAAACGCACAACGCGAATACCCGCCAGATGTGATGCCTCCTTGTTCCCACCAATGGCATAGAGTCGACGCCCGAAGGTCGTTTGCTCCAGAACAAACCAGCAGGCGAAAATGACAACACCGGCAGTGATCGTCAGATACGGCAATGTGATGTCTCCGAGTACCACACCACCACGAGCAAAGCCTGAAAACCCCTCGGGAATATCGCGCCCGTAGATGGTTTTGCCATCGGAGATAAAGAACGCAGCCCCGGAGTAGACGGTCAAGGTTCCAAGCGTTGCAACAAACGGTAAAATACCAACGACCGAGACCAGAAAGCCATTAAACAACCCACCTGCGATACCCACCAACAGTGCTGCGCACAGACCCACCCACACAGGAAAACCCGCAGTAAACATGATGGCAGCAACGATACCGGCCAGAGATGCCATTGAACCTACCGACAGGTCAAAGTCATTCATCACCATCACGATAGTCATGGTCACCGCGACCACTGCCAGCATCGATAATTGCTGACTGATATTGATCAGATTACGTGCGGTGAGAAACGTATCGGGCAACTGCACCGCGAAGAATGCAATAACCAGTGCGAAGCCCAGTAGCGTGCCCGACTGACGAAGTCGCTGGAAAGTGGTTTTTATCAAGGCAACATTAACCCTGTTTTTCAGTGGGATAACAATAAGCCAGAAGCTGCGCACTGCTCATCGCTGCCCGCTCCAGCAAATGCACCTGACGCCCCGCTTGCAGCACCAGCACGCGATCGCACATACCCAGTATCTCAGGCAAGTCTGATGTGCTCAGAATAACCGCACAACCCTGGGCACTGAGTTCACGCACAAGGCAATAGATTTCATACTTGGCACCGACATCCACCCCGCGTGTGGGCTCATCAAGCAACAACAATCCGGGGGAACCGAGAAGAGCGCGGGCAAACACAACCTTTTGCTGATTGCCACCGGACAATTGGCTAACCGGCTGATCCAGACTGTTGTATGTCAGTCCGACCTCCTGACTGACTCTGCCAGCATCCCGCAGCTCTACCGTTCTTCTAGCCCTCAGACCATGGCGATGCCAATGGGAAAGCACGATATTCGTACAGACCGGCATATCAAGACACAGCGCTTGTGCCCGTCGCTCACGCGGAATATAAGCCACACCACGCGTCCATGCGGCGGAAGGTGAGTGCGGCAATGGGGCATCAACAAAGCGGGCTGTTCCAGAACGCAATTTGTGCAGCCCCATAAACACCTGCAGAAAGTCGCTTTGACCTGACTCGGCCAGACCTGCGACACCCAGAATCTCTCCAGCTCGAAGCTCAAACGATAGGTTCTGCAGAGTGCTGGTTGAAACACCTTGTACGTCAAGAACGACATCGCTCCCTGCCACAGATTGCCGAGGTGGATACGTCCGGGTGATATCGCGTCCGGTCATCGCTTGAATAATGCCCTCCTTCGACGTCTCGGCTACAGCCTGCGTCATCACTCGCCTGCCATCGCGCAGCACCGTCACATCATCACAGATGCGCAACACTTCATCGAGCCGGTGCGACACATAAAGCACGGCGGCGCCTTGTCCGGCAAGCCTTTCGATAACGCTGAACAAGCGTTCAGATTCAGCACTGCTAAGCGCCGCGGTGGGCTCATCAAGAACATAAAGCTCGGCCTTTTTATCATCTGCTGATACCAGTGCGGTAGCAATGCTCATCATCATCCTGTCCCCCGCAGGCAGGTCTCCTGCAAGCATGGACACATCGATGTGCGTAGCGCCCAGGCGCGCCAGTGCCCGACTCGCCAGCAGGCGTGCGCGCTTCCAGTCAACAGCGATACCGAATCGTTTGGGTAGCCGATGGCCTAACAGAATATTTTCGGCTACCGACACCTGCGGAACGATGTTCAGTTCCTGATGGATAAACCGGAAACCCGCATCGTGTGCATCCTGAGCGGTGTCAAGGGTCAGGGCTTGTCCGTCCCTGACGATCTTGCCAGCGTCGGCCTTGACCACACCTGCAATTACCTTGATGAACGTGCTCTTGCCAGCACCGTTTTCTCCCATCAAGGCATGAACACGACCCGTCTGTAACGACAGGTCAACATCCATCAAGGCCGGCACACCACCATAGGCCCTGGACATACCCGTGAATGTCAGGCTATGCACGTCGGGTCATGTCATCATTACTTGCAGGTGTTCAGTCTGCTGCGTTAGCCTGCGTGACCAGTCGCGTAGGCACATGGATAACGCGGGCAAGCTGCTCGCCACCGTCCAGCAAATTAGCAACTACCGAGGCGGCCGTCGCCCCCATAGCCGAAAAATCCTGCGCCATTGAAGCCTCGAAATTTCCACCAGCGGCAATGGCATCACGTGCTTGCGGGTTAGCATCCATACCCACAATCACAATCCCTTCATCTTCACGATCGGCGCTTTCTATGGCCTGCAATGCGCCTAGCGCTGGCTGGTCCCAGGCAGCCCATACTGCAGCTATGGAACCGGGTTCTGGATTGGCTGCCAGAATGGCTTCCATTCTGGCTCGGCTATCTGCAATACCGCCGTCCTGAACATCCGGAGTCACACGATCCAGCACGTCGATATCCGGGTAATTACCAAAAATGGCATCAGCGACAACGCCACGAACCTGCACCGGTGGAAAGGCATCAAAAACGAACATCACAACGTTTCCTTCGCCATTGATACGATTAGCAGCGTACACCGCAGTTTCCGCAGCCATGGCATAGCCGTTGGAGGTGATATTTGCAGCAACCAGAGGATCAGATCCCGCATCAAGCCCAACCACAGGAATACCCGCATCGTTAGCAGCAAGCAAGCCGACATTGATCTGTGCAGGGTCTACAGCGATGACAATGGCATCGACGTTCTGCGTGACGGCATCTTCAATGCGACTGATGACTGCTGCAACATCACCTGCCGTATCAACGACATTTACCTCCCACCCCTGCTCTGTGGCAGACGCTTCAAAGCCTTCGACAGCGGCCTGTGTACCGGGCTGAGCCAGATAAGGCGTAATAACGGCAATCGTCTGCGCCCAGCTGGCAGATGCCGCTAATGCCATTGACATAACAATCATGTTGATAAAAACTTTCATTACACCTCTCCTTGTTGAACAGAACCGCCTACTTTAACAACGACTACTGCACTGCTAACGACAAGCGTTTGCCAATCGCTTCATTGGCAACAATGGCATCCTTGTATATCTCAAAAAGCTCATTATAGGATGCTACGCGGGAGACTTGCGGTGCGTAATGTGCGTCGTAGCTGGCTAGCTGCAACCACGCATCTTCAAACCCCGCATATTGACCCGTACCAATACCTGCAAGCGTTGCAGCGCCCAACACACCCGGCTCACCTGCTGCCAACGTTCTCAGGGGCGTGCCCAGCACATCCGCCCGAATCTGTGACCAGGGTGCCGAGCGGAAGCCGCCCCCTCCACACGATATTATGTCGCTTTTCTCATCCGCAGAAGCTTGCAAAGCTTCCAGTGCATAACGCGCTGCGAAGGCAACACCTTCGTATACCGCACGGGCAAAATCAGCCAGAGTCGTCTGGCGGCTGATACCCAGAAAAGCACCACGCAGGTCTGCATTCCATAAGGGCGAACGTTCTCCTTCGAGCTGAGGAAGAAACAAAGGCGTAGCTGAACGTCGCGGTGTACGTTCAACCATGGAAGCCATCTCGTTCAGTGAAACACCCGTAACTTGCGTAAACCACAAGGCGGCATCTCCGCCGTGCTGTGTCGGCGCAGCATGCAAACGCATGTCACTGCATTCGGGAAACACGATAACGCCGGGTGTCGATACAACGCTCTTTGAAGAAATACCGAGAATCTCGCTGGTACCACTCAGATACACCGTTGAGCGTTCACTGGCACCACCTGTACCCACCAGACCCGCCCAGGCATCCAGCGTGCCTGAAACAACCGGCACGCCCTTGCACGGTCCTCGTACGACTTCTCCAGCAACATCAGTGACACCGACAAGCGGTGCCATCTTTTCAGCAGCGCCTGGTACCAGCGCCAGCACCTCATTAATGTAGTTCAAATCATTGTCAACCAGACCGATGTTGGACAAGGGATCCGATGATGCCTTGCCTGTCAGCGCAAACAGGCAATAGTCCTTGGGCAGCATGACCCAGCGTGTCCGCTCCCAGATAGCCGGATGATGTTTTGCCATCCATGCCATCCTGGCAATGGCATGACTGGCATCAATGGGCATGGGTGCTCCCCACCAGGCCTCTTTTTGAGCAACAGACACTTGGGCATCCAGTAAAGCGGCTTCTTCCGCCGCACGACCGTCCTGCCAGATAATAGCCGGTGCCAGGGCCAGACCGTTCGCATCCACAAACACATGCGTGCTGACCTGACTACACAAGCCGATAGCATCCACCTTGTGGTGTTTGAAGCTTTCCATCGCCGTATCAATCAGGCGAACCCAGTCATCGGCATTTTGCTCCACGATGCTGGTGCCGGAGCGCATCGTCTCATAGCCACATGAGAAACGCTCGTGCACGGTTCCGTCAAGGCCAAGTACATCGGCCTTGATCGACGTGGTGCCAACGTCTACGCCGATTATCTTGCTGTTTGCCATTTTGAAAGCCCTGTCACAATGGCCGCCATGAGTAGCGCTGCATGCTGCGCTACCGGTGGATCTACCAGCGGCTTTGGCATCATTCGAGACAACTGACTATTTTTCGGCATTCGTATATTTTCCTACTGACAGGCACCGGTTGCTTCCTGGATGCGATGGGCAACAAAGTATCACTACAACTGCAATTTGCACAACTGTTTGAACACGCCATACCTGCATACCCCATAGATGGGTGATTCATGAGATTCAACGTTCTTGTATAAAGCTGTTAGCCCTACCATTTGAACAACAACTACCTGGTACAACAGAAAACAATGAGCAAACCAACCGTTTTCTTCGGTGATTAAAAACCCTGTCATTTGTGAATATTCACAGGATCTCGCAGGGTTATTGATAAACAATGCAGTCCACGTTGACGCCATGCCATTTCCGCCGTACTGGTTCGACAATACCTTAATTCACAACTAAAACGCTATATTATTGACACTCACACCTAAATTAAAAACACACTGACGCAATTGCCGCTGAAAAAATTAACGGCGACCGTAGCCTCATAAAGCTTTTAGCGCAACGTAATTCCGGTTCATATTGACTTGCCATTCAGGGTAAGGCTAAATTCATTGACGATTGGATTTTGAATGCTTGCATCGCCAACATATTTGAATCAGTTCAACGCACTGATTAACCTCAGGGCAGTCATTTTGTCTGCCCGTGTGCTGTATTTTCCTGCTGTTTTCTGCGTTTTTGCTGCCACCACGTCCCCGGCAATTGCCCAGTCTTGCGAGTCCCCGATAGGCAAACTGTTTTCAGTTCAGGGCGAGATACTGATCAATAAAGAAGCCGCTGTCCTCGGCCAGGTTGTCTGCGCTGAACACGAAATTGTAGTGGCAGCCGAAAGCCGAGCAGGAATACTCCTCACGCAAACCCAAACCGTTGTGCGAGTCGATCAGAACACATCGATGAATTTCCAGGCTACCAGCGCCAACAAGACACTGATAGAGATGCTCAGGGGAATACTCCACCTGTTTACACGCAAGCCTTCAGAATTCCGGATTGATGCCCCATATGCAACCGCCATGGTGGAGGGCACAGAGTTCGTCGTATCAGCAACACAGGAACAAACCGGAATTACCGTGATAGAAGGACAGGTGAGATTGCGAAACACGCTCAACGACTCACAGCAGATTATCCGTCAGAATTTTACAGGACTTGCGTCATCCGCAGGTGACGTCTCCAGCAGGCCAAACGACAACACCCGCGACAGCGTCTACTGGGCAGTTCACTACCCTCGCCTCGATGACATTGCTGATGGTAACGATGCGTTGAAACGCATTACCCAATTACTCAGCAAGGGACGCTATGAAATTGCCAATGAACTTTTAAGCTCACTATTGGAAAATAATCCGGACGACGAGCATGCCCTTGCGTTGCAATCAACCATAGCAGCGGCGCAGGGAAATAGTCAGCTTGCTACGACAAAGGCCAAAGCTGCGATCAAGATAGCACCCGAATCCTCCTTTGGCTTTGCCGCACTGTCCTACGCCAATCAAGCTGCGTATGATTTGCCAGCCGCATTGAAGAACGCACTCGTGGCTGTTGAAAATGGA
The DNA here is from genome assembly GCA_045110475.1 of Granulosicoccus sp. GTDB lineage: Bacteria > Pseudomonadota > Gammaproteobacteria > Granulosicoccales > Granulosicoccaceae > Granulosicoccus. The sequence continues at coordinate 9,181 of JBGCGC010000047.1, read as the reverse complement.
ACCGAGAATCTATACGCACTCACAAGACTGGCAGAGGTGCAGATATCTCTGGGCGATTTTGCAAGTGCAACGCAAAGCCTGGAATTAGCATTGAAGATCGACCCACAGCACTCAAGAGCGCACACTCTCATGGGCTTCAACCGGCTCAATCAGCGTCAGGTTGATCGTGCAGTGACAAATTTCGCAACAGCCATTGAGCTCGATAATTCTGACCCTATGCCACACTTGGGGCTAGGTCTTACGCTCATCAAGAGAAACCGCATTATTGAAGGACGACAGAACCTAGAGATAGCCGTGAGTCTTGACCCGCTGAACTCGCTGCTACGCAGCTATCTTGGCAAAGCCTACTATGAGGTGGAAGAACCCGAATTAGCCGATGAACAATTTTCACTGGCTAAAATCCTGGATACAAACGATCCCACACCCTGGTACTACGATGCCATTAGCCTGTCTTCTGAGCAAACGCCCATTCAGGAGTTACAAAATCTTGAAAAGGCGATTGACCTGAATGACAACCGATCCGTGTATCGGTCCCGACTGGCGCTTGACAGCGATCTTGCAACGAGAGGCGTGGGTCTGTCCCGCCTCTATAGCAAGCTTGGGTTCAACAACCGTGCAACAACAGAAGCCGCTTCATCGCTGATACTGGATCCAGCTAATCATTCAGCACACCGCTTCCTTTCAGACTCGTATTCCAGCCTCTCTCGCCACGAAGTCGCCAGAGTCAGTGAACTGCTGCAGTCTCAACTTTTAAACCCACTTAACACTGACCCCATTTCTCCCAGCCGCAGCTTTGCGTTCACCAACAATTCATTGGGAAGAGGATCTGCAATAGAATCGGGATTCAACGAATATACATCGCTGTTTGAGCGCAATGGCCCTCGTTTGACAGCAGCACTGGAAGCTGGCAACCAGGAGTTTTTTAACGGAGATCTCGTTGGATCATGGGTGCAGAACAATTTTTCCTTGTCAGCAGGTACGAGTCGACACAGCTCAGACGGTTATCGAGCGAATAACGATTTAACATCCAGGATTCACAATATTTTCTCACAGTGGACTCCCAATAACCAGTGGAGCTTTCAAGCGGAGTATAGAAACAGAAGTACACAGCTAGGTGACCTTGAGCAGAGGTTTAGTCAACTTGTCTTCAGCGAAGACCGACGTTACAACATAAATACAAATATCTATCGCATAGGGTCAAAGCTTAGCATTGATAGTGGTTCTACCTTGTTGCTCTCGGCTATGAACAGTCAAATCAATTCTGACTTTTCTGAAACTTTCTTTTTTCCAGAATCTGTCGTAGTGAACAACAAACTGGACGCGCAGGCCACTCAAATAGAAATGCAACACCTATACACAAAAGACAGATTTAGCCTGATATCGGGTATCGGCCTTGTCGATCAGATACGAAGAAACAAAAGAATGGAAACTTATCCGGGCGAAATATCATCTACAAGTGAAACCGCAAGCGATGGAGATGAAAAAATCCTGTATCTCTACTACTACAATAAAGTCAGGGACAAACTTAACGTAACACTTGGACTTGGATTCTCGCAACAGGATAACGAACAAGGCAAGCCACGACTTTGGCAACCCAAATTTGGATTGGTATGGAAACCATCAGAAATAGTGACAGTTCGCGCGGCCTACTTTAAGTCTCTGAATCGATTTCTGGTTGCCGATCAAAGCATAGAACCCACTCAAATAGCAGGGTTCAACCAGTCATATGACAACTCCAGTGGCACAGAGTTCGACCGTATCGGTGTTGCGCTTGATCTGAATCCTAACAGAGACACTTCATTTAGCGTTGAAGCCACACACGAAAACAATGCCTTTGTGATAGAGGATATTGTCGATGGCAGGACCGAAACCAACGTAAAGCTAAGTGCTGCCTGGTCAATGACTGACAACCTTGTTTTGGGTGCTGACGTCATCGCAGAGAGATACAACAATCGGCAGTTACCCCCTGACTCGTTTTCAGACATAACACAGCTAGAAACCATTAAAGCGCCTGTAAAAATGAGGTATTTTTTTAATCATTCAGTGTACCTTAACGTAACAACGTTGTTTTTACGACAGAGCCTTGAACGTGCCACCAATTTTTCACTGCCCTCTGGCAACACGGACACCATACTCCTCGATGTCGGATTTGGGCTATCGTATGCCAATGGTCGTGGCAGCCTGTCTTTTGCAGTGTCTAACGTCACAAATACACCTTTTCGATATCAAGATGATCGATTCCGAAACGCACAGGTTGACCAACCTACTGAGTTAACTCCTGAGCGTCAATTCACCCTCAAGACCAGCTATCGTTTCAACTAAAGGACTATATAATGAGTACTTCAACAATAAATGATACATCCACACTCTTCAAATTTGAAGCAAATGCCGACTCTTCTGAAAGCTTTTTGTCGGATCCGAACTTCACGGAAGTGATCAAAACAAAAATTCCATTCCCCCTATGTAATCAATCCGAAGGCGATAATTTCGTGTTCGATCCGAAAAACAGAACTATAACTTTTAGGGTTGCAGACGAACTGGAGATAGATCCAGAAAACAGCAGACTTTCAATCATTCTGATACAGGAAACCGACTTACCGGTTCCGGAGCTGCGCTCTCAGACGAAAACGGCAGCCTTTTCATCACGATCCGGCAGAAAACGCAAGTGCATTAGTTTTCCGCTGGGGGATGGAACATTCGGACGCGTTTGCTATCCGCCTGAATAAGTGGCGGACCGCCAGTTATCTATTTTCATGCGAGGACTCTCTTATATGTAGAGTCCTCGTTGCAGAAATACGAATTTGCTATCCGTTTTACAAAGCACCCACTTGAAGCTCACACGCACTAGTTGTTTATTTGTTGTAGTACTGGCCTTGCTGTGCGCAATGCTGGGCAGTCTTTCTTACGCTATACAGATAGGCAATCGCGACTTCAAGACGCTTGTCAGCCTCGAAGAATATTACGGGCTTGACGAAAAATGGGGCCTGTATCTTCTATTTAATTTGCGTGGCTCACGAGCTCCTCCAGAATCCGTCGTCATCGTAGCGATAGATGGGTATTCAGCCAATCAACTTCAGCGTAAGAATGGCACCAGGTTGTGGGATCGCGAATATCATGCACAACTCATAAATCGCCTGGCCAAAATCGGCGCTCAAGTGGTGACGTTCGATGTTTTCCTCAACAATGCTCGGGAAAACGTTGCTGACAAACAGCTTGAACGTGCAATAGGGGAACACGGCAACATCGTACTGTACAGACACCTGAAGCGCAGAGGCGATACCGTTGATATTGCCATTGATCCGTTCCAGCCATTTGCTAAAGCGGCTGCGTCGCTGGGTGTTTTCGCCTTGCCTAAAATTCCTGAAAGAGTCAACTACTACTGGACGTTTTTTCCTGTTGCAGCGCTCAATGACAATCACAGCAAGTCACAACCACCACTGGAATCGTTGGGAATCAACGATCTTCACGACCTTGCTACGCTACCCGTATCTACGCTTCATGCACTGTCACGGTCGCACGAACAATACCCACAACTAATTCAGAACATTTCGGATTGCAGAAAATCGTCGTCTACCGTAGATACAACAAACAAACGATTCGAAACGAATTTTTCCTACGACTCGCTAGAACTTCTTCGCCAGCTTTTCAGCACTGACAAGCAGTTTTCACGGTGTGTCGATTCATCATGGAAAAAACAATCGATGCCTTTAAAGCATGAGTCAACAATAATCGATGCATTGCTGTCTGCCTTGACGAGTCCTACCAGGCGATATCTGAATTTTTTTGGACCGCCCGCGTCCGTCCCCACCATAAGCTACAGTACCGCGTTAACAGCGCCTCTGGATACGCTGTCACACTTATCCGGTAAAACCGTGTTTGTGGGATTGTCAGATACACAGCCAGCAGATCAGATAGATGGGCGAGCAACGGTATTCACTGATAAAAACGGTCTATATCTGGCAGGCGTTGAAATAGCTGCAACCGCCTTTGACAATTTACTTAATGATGAGCACATTGTTCATCTCCATGAACGCATTGCAACTCTCCTCATCGCGGCGATTGGCTTTTTGGCCACTTTGATTTTCATGGCCACCAGGGCAAGATCAGCCATCATCGTTTACCTGTTTTTCTGTGCCATTTACCTGACAATCTCCGTCTACCTTTTGCACAATTACATGCTATGGGTACCTGTAATCAATCCGTTGTTTATCCAACTCCCGGCAATCTTCCTGTTGTGCCTGATAGTTAAAAACCTCTATGCCCGGTATCTGAGAACACACTATGATCTTGGAATGCAAGCCCTGCTCCCCAAAAAGGCGCTGGGTAACTGGCAGAAGCGCATGGAACTGAACACCCAGTCAGACAATGTGTTCTGTTATTGCATTGTCACCGATATCGCCGGCTACACGTCCATTGTTGAAAAACTGTCTTCCGAGGCGCTATCTGCCTTGTCTAATGCCTATTTTGAAGAGATGGGCCGGTGCGTACAAGCTCATGACGGTGAAGTCCTGTTTGTTGATGGCGATAGCATGAGCATTGCGTGGATAAAAGATGCGCCAGATGAAGAGGCCCGGCAACTCGCACTGGACTGCGCACTGGCCATCAATGCCACAGCCAGCAGTTTCAACATCACGCATCACGAGACACCGTGTGTCACGCGTATAGGATTGTCATGTGGATGGATGGCCGCAGGCAACATGCAGGCCGGAGCACAGTTCATGTACAGAATACACGGCGATGCCGTCGTTACGGCATCACGACTGGAGTCGCTGAACAAACATCTTGGAACATCCATTCTGGCGACGCGTGAGCTTACACAGGGCCTTAATCGTTATCTTTTCAACTCAGTAGGAACCTTTGTACTTGACGGCAAAGAGGAAGCTGTCGAAATTGACGAAGTGCTCTGCCATACATCGTCAGCAGATAGCAACATTCACCAGTACGTTCACGAATGCCAACATGCATTGTCCGTGTTGCGTAATGGAAATAAACGCGAGGCCAGAGCGCTATTGCATGTTCTTGATAAAAAAACAGGCGGAAACCCACTTTGCCAGTTCTACCTTGATATGCACGGGGAAAACGATGCGCTGGCCATACATCAGATAGACGATGAAGGCGTGGTCTACATGACAAGTAAATAATTTTCTGAAGAAATACAAACCATTCTTATCGCGTTGAAAAAATACGGCATGCTATTGGCCGATAACGGCAGTAACTGGTTCATCTCCGGCGCACCCGATCCGCGCTGGAATGATGACAATTTAAGACAGTTACGCGATGTACCCGGCACAGCCTTTGAGGCGGTTTACACAGGCGAGTCAATAGAGTGATGTCTGGGTGAAACAGACCGTTCTTGACACAGTTACTCGCCCACCCACAATTCTACGCTTAGACGTTAATAGTGGGTACTACCCACTTTGCCGTTGTCCGTTGCCCGGTTGGTACTGAAAAACATCTTGAACGCTTACGTTGAATACCTCAGCTATTTTAAAAGCCAGTTCCAACGTTGGTGAGTACTTGGCATTTTCAATGGCCACTATCGTCTGACGCGTAACGCCAACACGAGCAGCAAGTTCCTTTTGAGTCATTTCCCCAACGTCAAAACGATATCTTCGAATGTGGTTTTTTATCGGTAAGTCTGTCAAGCGCTCATTCCTCGATGGATAAAGAATACCTTTGCGCCCAACTCTGTAAGGTTTGCGAATGCGTAGAACAGAACGATGATATTAAAAACCCAGAATGGTGCCCATCCTATAACCAGGGCGCCGATTGACAAGTAAAGTCCGGCACACAGCACATGCATTGAAATAAAATTTGATCGGTAATTGATTTGTTTATCGCGCTCATCCACAACTATTTGATGAGGTTTTTTCCCTGCCTTTTTTGCATCAAACATTGTGACCCCGCACACCAACGCTAATTCAAAAGCCCATCCTGCAAGAATCAGAATGCCGATTGCTTTACCTATGCGCACCAATTCTTCCGGGCCGGTGAAATAACCAACGCCCAATATCTGAAATACCCACACAGCGTAGACCAGAAAAACCACTACCGTGGTGAAGACTGAAAGATAAGTGGATTTTATAAATGGCGACATGATGCTCTTCCTTTCATATAATTCAAAATATGAAGGTATAGTATTTTTTACTCAAGGTAAAATATTTTATACTTCCATCTGCGTGCGATATTTTCGACTGCCACGGCGCAAGCAGTGGTCGACCGTAATTTCTCCAATCACTGTTCTGATGAAAACGCCTGAAAACCTCCTCTTCAACTCGCAAGTGAGCAGGCGCAATCACACGTCGACTTTGCTCTCAGTTCGGCCCAATACGGCCATCGGCGAGTCGAAGGACAAAAAAACCCCTACGCAGAGCACAGGGGCTTGGTTCGGCCCCATAAGGGCCCAGCATGCCTTGTTGACTAACGGCGAAGAAAAATAGTTCCAGCAGTCGCTACACACCCGCTGGCATGTTGGCAGGATCACGCATGACTGGATGTGGCGCTGTCAGCTCCTTCCACTGAGACAAAGCTCGGTTAATAGCAGGATACGCTTTGCGTGCGACAAATTTTCCGTGACCTTCTTCAGTGTTAATAGCATCTTCCGTTACCACGCAATGGCCTCGGGTGAGAGTGAATCTTGGCAGGCCCTTTACCTCCATTCCTTCAAACACGTTGTAGTCGATAGCTGATTGTTGCGAGCCTGCACTGATCGTTTTACGACGTTCTGGATCCCAAACAACGATGTCGGCATCCGCGCCTTCCAGAATCGCACCCTTCTGCGGATACATATTAAGTATCTTGGCAACGTTGGTTGATGTGATCGCCACAAATTCGTTCATGGTGAGCCGACCCGTACTGACGCCACGCGTCCACAGAACGGAGAGGCGATCCTCGAGTCCACCGGTACCATTCGGAATTTTAGTGAAATCGTTGAGCCCCATGCGTTTCTGTTCGCTCGTGAAGGCGCAATGATCGGTTGCGACAACCTGAAGACTACCTGCGGCAAGGCCAGCCCATAGAGAATCCTGGTGTTCCCGACTCCTGAAAGGGGGCGACATGACACGGCGCGCCGCATGATCCCAATCGGGATGCGCGTACTCCGACTCATCAAGTGTCAAGTGTTGTATTAATGGCTCACCAAAAACACGTTTCCCGTTTTGCCGTGAGCGGCGAATGGCCTCATGCGCCTCTTCGCACGAGACATGGACAACGTAGAGCGGCACACCTGCCATATCCGCGATCATGATGGCTCGATTGACCGCCTCACCCTCCACCTGGGGTGGTCGCGAATAGGCGTGCGCCTCCGGCCCACTGTTGCCCTCAGCCATTAGACTGGCTTGTAATTGAGCGACAACGTCGCCGTTCTCAGCATGTACAAGCGGCATCGCACCCAGTGCCGAACAACGCTTGAACGATGAATACATCTCTTCATCGTTAACCATCAAGGCCCCTTTATAGGCCATGAAATGTTTAAAGGTATTGATGCCGCTATCAACAATCGTCGCCATCTCGTCGAAAACCTGCTTATCCCACCAGGTAATGGCCATGTGGAAGGAAAAATCACACGATGCCCTGGACGTCTTGTTATCCCACATCTGACGGGCTTCGAGCAACGATTGACCAGGGGCGGGCAGACAAAAGTCAACGACCATGGTAGTGCCACCTGACAATGCAGCTCGCGTCCCGGATTCAAAGTTATCCGTTGTGTAGGTCCCCATGAATGGCATTTCCAGATGGGTATGGGGATCGATACCACCCGGCATTACATAACAACCACTGGCATCAAGCGTCTTGTCACCATCCAGGTTGTTGCCGATACGAGTAATGATGCCCTTGTCGATCTCTACGTCCGCACTGAAACTTCGATCGGCCGTGACAACCGTACCACCCTTGATTACTGTAGTCATGTCATCTCCCACATCGTTACCTTGATTTGTTTACTTGCGCTTTGCTGCAAGTTGTTGACGAATTACCCGCGTGGCACACTAGTCAACGATCTGAGCAGTTTCAACAACAGCATGGAACAGCACGTTTGTCCCCGCTGTTGCCCATTCCGGCGAAATCTCTTCTGCTTCGTTGTGCGAAAGCCCATCGACACACGGACACATCACCATGGATGTTGGTGCAACCCGGTTAATCCAGCACGCATCATGGCCAGCACCTGAAACAAGATTCTGATGGCTGTAACCCAGCCGCTCAGCCGCTGAGCGAACCGCATTCACACAGTTTTCATCAAAACTGACTGGGTCAAAGCCACCGACTTCTTCGATACTCAACGACAAACCAATACCGTCTGCGATTTGTCTGGCGCCATCGCGAAAGCGTTGCTCCATATCATCAATTATGGCTTTTTCCGGGTGACGAAAATCGGCGGTGAACACGACCTTGCCGGGGATGATGTTTCGGGAATTTGGATAAACATTGCATTGACCAATAGCACCGACCGCATGGGGTGCATGACTCAATGCAATCTCGTTTACCAACTCGGTGATTCGTGCCATGCCCAGTCCGGCATTGAGGCGCATGGGCATCGGAGTAGAACCCGTATGACTTTCCTTGCCGATCAGAGTCACCTCAAGCCACTTAAGGCCTTGACCATGCGTGACCACGCCAATATCTTTTCCGGCCAGTTCCAAAATGGGGCCTTGCTCGATATGTAACTCGAAGAACGCTTGCATTTTGCGAGCGCCAACTTCTTCATCGCCCAGAAAACCGACTCGCTTCAACTCATCACCAAGGCGTTTGCCCTCTGCATCAGTACGCTCATAAGCCCAATCGAGCGTATGAATACCAGAGAACACCCCGGAGGCCACCATCGCAGGTGCAAAGCGGGCGCCCTCCTCGTTGGTAAAATTCACCACGACGATAGGATGTCGGGTCTTGATATTAAGATCATTGAGCTGCCGGATAATTTCCAGTCCACCCAATACTCCTAACACACCGTCATACTTCCCACCAGTCGGTTGTGTATCGAGGTGCGAACCAACATAGACGGGTAACGCATCCGGATCACTCCCTTCGCGTCGCGCAAACATGGTGCCCAACTTGTCCAGACCCATTGTGCAGCCCGCTTCCTCGCACCAGCGCTGAAACAGACGTCGCCCGACAGCATCCTCATCCGTCAATGTCTGGCGATTATTGCCTCCGGCAACACCAGGCCCGATTTTCGCCATCTCCATCA
>JBGCGC010000046.1:0-38418 GCA_045110475.1 Granulosicoccus sp. | reverse complement strand
GAATCCTTTCACCAGACCCTTTTTCTGTAGCGGATTCTGCGAAGGAGCGGAATACAGACTGTATTTCCGACTGAGCAGAATTCGCTACAGGAAAAGGGGATGCGGAAGGATTTGGTGATTTCATGAATAATCCAGGCTAGTGCAAGGTCATCCATCTGGTTGATCACTGTGAAAAGCGATTGCTACTTTTCTATCTGACGGCTCATGAGCCTTGGCTTGGGAGGCTTACCCAGTGGACGTCAGGCGTGTTTATTTCTGGTGCAGCGTGACCGGTGTAGATAAATCAATAGTAGCCTCGCGAGCGGCGTTCAAAACCTTTTCACGGAAAAATTGACGGGTTTTTATCAGAGCAGCCCCATTCTTGGTGTAGTAGTGAATAGACCACTCAACAGCATGATCGCCGGTATCCTGAATGCGGATTTCAAGTGGATGCTGTGTCTCGATGGCGATTTCAGAATCCTCACAGGCTGATACAAACGCTGCTTCAAACATCGCCTTGACTTTGTCTGGCGACGTGTCGTAACCGATTTTGAATTTTAGCGTTTCTCGCAAGCCTTTGGCGGAGGCAAAGCGCGACAGATTGTGAATGGTGTAATCGCGAATTTTCGCATTGCGAATCATCACTCGATGATTATCAACAAGATTCAACAATTCTGTATAAAAAGGCCGTGTTCTGTATACCGTGGCATAAAAAGTTTCATGCGAATCGTTAAGTTTGACAACATCACGTTCCTGCAGCATTTTGGTATTGAGAATCACCAGGCCACTGATTAAATCCGGAGCCCAGGCGCTCTGAGTAAGGGCTAGAAACACGCCGATGAAACCAATCACACCGCCTGCCTCGAGGAGGCTGCTGAACCCTGCAATGCGAATGATGGATATGAGGGCAATGATGCCGATGAAAACGCTGATGAATATGGCCAGCGCACGCGACGCATACGTATCTGCAATTCTGTCAACATCGCCCGATTTTACGGCTCTTCCCAATCGTTGGCGAACAAAATAGGCACATAGATGAGCAAGAAGATAGCTCACGTAAAGAACCACCAGAATGGAAAGTACTTTGATCCCCAGGCCTTGCCCTGATTGACCAGCACCGTAGAACTTGAGGTATCCCACCAAGGCGATGGCCAGACCATTAAACCCCCGCAGAACGTTGGTTCTGAATTCCAGACTATTGCTGGAGGTGTCCTCGTGCGCAAGGATGCGGACAATGCGGGCAGCAAAAAAAATCAGCAACAGATTTATTAGTAACAAGCCGATATACACCAGCCAGTTTTCTGTCAGAAAAGCTCCTGTTTGCTCACTTAGCATAAATCACCAACGTAGACACCTTGTCGAGTATGAGTAGCTGCGGTTCGTGCAAGATCGCCAGTGGTAGTCTGCCCCTCGGCGTTTTACACATTCTTCTTGAATAGTAATCAGCATAGTCGTTCAGAGTTTTATGTATGTCCAGATGTTTGATGAATAAGCGGAAGGCCAGCTTGCACCTTGCAACAGGCGCTTTTCTGGGGTAGTTTGCATGCGTATGCATAATTGACGTCCCCACGATCTGGCTATTCCCTCTAACGAATCATGTCGAGTAACTTCAACCTCCCCAACACGGCGATCAACTCATGGCCATTATCCTCAAGGCAAGTAAACCTCAGTCGGAACGTGCGGAGGACGATAGCAAGGTTCGCCATATTGTTGAGGATCTGCTTCAGAGCATAGAGACCAGGGGTGACGCTGCAGTGCGTGAGCTGTCTGAGAAATTCGATAGCTGGTCTCCCGAGTCGTTTGTACTGAGTGAGCAAGATATAGAGCGTGCAATGTCCAAAGTGGCAAGGCAGGACATCGAGGATATTAAGTTTGCTCAACAGCAGGTAAAAAACTTTGCCGAGAAACAACGGGCCTCGATGTTGGATGTAGAAGTTGAAACCATGCCGGGAGTCGTCCTTGGTCACAAACACATACCAGTCAATTCGGTAGGTTGTTATGTGCCGGGTGGTAAATATCCGATGGTAGCCAGTGCACATATGAGCGTACTGACGGCCAGGGTTGCCGGTGTAAAGCGTATTGTGGCTGCAGCGCCTCCGTTCGAGGGCGGAGCACATCCGGCTATCGTTGCCGCCATGCATCTGGGCGGTGCTGACGAAATTCTGGTACTGGGTGGTACACAAGCCGTCGGTGCAATGGCAATTGGTACTGAAACCATCGCGCCGGTGGATATGCTGGTCGGTCCGGGTAATGCCTTTGTGGCTGAAGCAAAGCGACAATTGTTTGGACGCGTTGGTATCGATCTGTTTGCCGGTCCAACTGAGACGTGTGTCATTGCCGATGACACCGTCGATGGTGAAATGGTAGCCACCGATTTATTGGGTCAAGCAGAGCACGGTACAAATTCTCCTGCCGTATTGATTACCGATTCGCGGAAATTGGCTACTGATACATTAACGGAGATTGATCGTTTGCTAGAGGTATTGCCAACTGCTGCTGTGGCAAGAGAATCGTGGGAAAACTACGGCGAGATCATTTTATGTGATGGTCTTGAAGAGATGCTGGAGCAATCTGAAATATTAGCCTCAGAGCACGTACAGGTAATGACGCGCAATGACGACTACTTCCTTGAGAATATGACCGCCTATGGTGCCTTGTTTCTTGGTTCGCGCACCAACGTGGCGTACGGTGACAAGGTCATAGGTACTAACCATACCTTGCCAACAAAAAAAGCGGGTCGCTATACCGGTGGTTTATGGGTGGGAAAATTCATAAAAACACATACCTACCAGCGTGTACTGACTGATGAAGCGTCTGCAATGATGGGTGAATATTGCTCACGGCTTTGTATGTTGGAAGGTTTTGCCGGGCATGCAGAACAAGCTAATGTACGGGTACGGCGTTTTGGCGGTCGCAACGTCCCTTATGCAGAGGCTGCGGCTGTTTCGTCTTGATGGGATTTGTTCAATTTAAAAAAACCGCGCAGTGACGAGAGCCCACGGTCGCATTGCAACAGCATGCTTATGAACTACCAATAGCCCTTGAAGGCTAACAAGGCCACTTCTTTTTCGCTGACAACAGAGCAGATAGACATGCAGCTTCCTCAAACACCTTCGATGCGACTGGATGGCAAACGTGCTCTGGTAACTGGTGCCAGTCGCGGTATCGGTCTGGGTGCTGCCTGTGCACTAGGCGGGGCAGGTGCGCATGTCGTCATGGCAGCGCGCTCCAGTGACGAGCTGAATGCTGCTTGCCTGGCGATGACCACGGCTGGAATCAATTGTGAGGCGCTGGTTCTGGATGTTACCGACACGGCAAAAGTGCGAAATGAACTGGAGCGTCTGGAGGCATTTGATATTCTCATTAATAATGCAGGTGCCAACAGACCCGGCCCCATGGCTGAGATGAGTGAGGATGACTATGATGTCGTCATGAACGTGAATGTGCGGGCTGCCTATTTTGTTGCGAAGAATGTTGTGGCGCGGATGATAGCGGAAGAACGCGCGGGCTGCATTATCAATACCTCTTCTCAGATGGGTCATGTGGGTGGCATCGACAGAACAATTTATTGCGCCAGTAAATTTGCGATTGAGGGTATGAGCAAAGCGCTTGCCATGGAGGTTGGCGTTCACTCCATCAGGGTCAATACGGTGTGTCCGACATTTATTGCTACCCCGTTTACCGAGAAAACGCTCGCCGATCCAGAGCGGGTCGCATGGATAAAATCAAAGATCAAACTGGGTCGTATCGGCGAAGTCGAGGATGTCATGGGGGCTTACGTTTTTCTCGCCTCTGATGCGGCGAGCCTGATAACCGGCGCCTCTCTACTCATTGACGGTGGCTGGACAGCCGGCTGAGCCTCGGGCATCCACTTTGGTCTGACGCTGGACACTACGATCTGTGGCTAGTGGATAGTGCAGGAGAAGGTCTGACAGGTTAGGGCTGTGACTTGTTACTGACGCTATAATCACTTAGTCTCTTCATTAACCCAATGGAGGTACAAAATGAAAAATATTAAAGGGCCTGCACTGTTTCTTGCGCAGTTCGCCGGAGACGAAGCGCCATTCAATTCGTGGGATGCCATCACCAAATGGGCTGCGGATTGCGGATATAAAGGGGTTCAGCTACCCAGTTGGGACGTCCGCCTGTTTGATCTGGCCCAAGCGTCGAAATCCAAGGACTATTGTCAGGAGATCATGGGCATTGCACAAAGCAATGGTGTGGAAATCACCGAGCTGTCCACACATCTTCAAGGCCAGCTTGTTGCTGTACACCCAGCCTACGATGAGGCCTTCGATGGCTTTGCCGATCCGAGTGTTCACGGTAACCCCAAGGCCCGGCAGGCGTGGGCAGTTGATCAGGTCATGATGGCACTGCAGGCTTCAAAGAATATGGGTATTGGCGCGCATGCAACATTCTCTGGTGCGCTGGCGTGGCCTTATGTGTATCCGTGGCCACAGCGTCCGCAAGGCCTTGTGGAGACCGCATTCGATGAGCTGGCAAAACGCTGGAAGCCAATTCTCGACAAGGCTGATGAATGCGGAGTGGATGTGTGCTACGAGATCCACCCTGGCGAGGACCTTCACGATGGCGTGACTTTCGAGATGTTTCTGGAGCGCCTGAACGGCCATACGCGTTGCAACATGCTGTATGACCCATCACATTACGTGCTGCAACATTTAGACTATCTGGCGAATATCGATATCTATCATGAGCGCATCCGCATGTTTCACGTCAAGGATGCCGAGCTCAATCCGACAGGGCGTCAAGGTGTTTATTCAGGCTATCAAAGCTGGGTGGACAGAGCAGGCAGATTCCGTAGTCTTGGCGATGGACAAGTGGACTTCAAGAGCATCTTTGCCAAGCTTGCTGCGTACGATTTTGATGGCTGGGCTGTTGTCGAATGGGAGTGCGCACTGAAGCATCCTGAAGATGGTGCACGTGAGGGCGCAGTGTTTGTTAAAGATCACATGATTCGCGTTACCGAGCACGCCTTTGACGATTTTGCAGATGGTGGTACTGATGAAGCAGCCAATCGTCGGATGCTAGGTCTTGGGGAGTAACGCTATGAGTGATCTGGGGAAACCTGCTCGCATAAGGCTGGGCATGGTCGGAGGCGGTCGTGATGCTTTTATTGGTGGCGTTCACCGCATCGCCTCACGTATGGATGATCACTACGAGCTGGTAGCCGGTGCATTTTCATCCACTGCAGAAAAATCGGCCTTGTCGGCTGCTGATCTTGGTGTGTCGGCTGACAGGGCTTATGCAAGTTATGCCGATATGGCTGCGGCAGAAGCTGCACGCGATGATGGTATCGAGGCTGTCAGTATTGTTACGCCTAATCATTTGCACTATTCAGTTGCGAAGGCGTTTCTCGAGCACGGTATTCATGTCATATGCGACAAGCCGCTTACGTCAAGTCTGGATGATGCCAAAGCGTTGGTGCAGGCGGCCAGCGCTTCAAGGGCAATGTTCTTTCTGACTCACAATTACACCGGTTATCCGATGATTCGGCAGGCTCGCTCCATGGTATCGGCTGGTGATCTTGGTGATATAAGAGTCGTGCAGGTTGAGTACCCGCAGGATTGGCTTGCCACCAAACTTGAGGATAGCGGGCAGAAACAGGCTGGCTGGCGTACAGATCCTGAACGCTCTGGTATGGGAGGGTGTATTGGTGATATTGGTACGCATGCTTTCAATCTGGCAGGCTTTGTTACCTCTCTGGAGCTTGATAGCTTGTGTGCCGATATCCAGAGCTTTGTGGAAGGTCGGGTACTGGATGACAACGCGCATGTCATGTTGCGCTACAAGGGTGGTGCTCGCGGCATGCTATGGTCAAGTCAGGTGGCAGCGGGAAACGAGAACGCACTAAAACTACGTGTCTATGGCAGTAAGGGTGGTTTGGAGTGGAGCCAGGAAGATCCCAACTATTTATGGTTTACCCCTTTGGGTGAGCCAAAGCGTCTTCTCACTCGTGGCGGTAGTGGTGCACAGGATGCAGCCAATGCGGTGACACGAATTCCTGGTGGTCATCCTGAAGGGTATCTGGAGGGGTTTGCCAATTTGTACAGTGATGCAGCTCATGCCATCATTGCAATTAGAGATGGACGATCACCTCCGGCTGACAGCCTCGTGCCTACAGTTCACGATGGGCTTGCTGGCGTTGCTTTTGTTGCGGCAGTAGTGAGCTCATCGAGTGAAGGCGGTGTCTGGAAGTCGCTATCGAATTTTAACAGGGATTGAATATGCCGCAGTTCATAAACTCTACTGAAGGATTGGTCACCGATGCCCTTAACGGTATTCTTCGTACCCACGATCTCAGTGTTCTGGATGGGTATCCACACATCAAGGTTGTGCATCGTTGCAAGCTCGATAAGACAAAAGTGGCACTGATTTCCGGGGGTGGTTCAGGGCACGAGCCTGCCCATGCGGGATTTGTTGCGTCCGGGCTTCTTACTGCCGCTGTGTGTGGAGAGGTCTTTGCATCTCCCAGCGTGGAAGCTGTGCTGGCTGGGATCATGGCAGTTACCGGGGATGCCGGTTGTCTGTTGATCGTCAAGAACTACACTGGCGACCGGCTGAATTTTGGTCTGGCTGCCGAACGCGCCAAGGCGATGGGCAAGCGGGTAGAGATGGTGGTCGTCGGTGATGACATTGCCTTACCTGATCTGCCTCAGCCTCGAGGGGTAGCAGGAACCCTGTTTGTTCATAAGATTGCCGGCTTTCTTGCGGAGCAAGGTGAGTCGTTGGATACTGTGGCAACGACGGCCCGGGAGGTTGCGCACGCTGCCCGCAGTTACGGTGTTGCCCTGGATAATTGCACGGTACCTGGCAACCAGAAAGATGATCGAGTTCCCGATGGAAAAGCAGAACTCGGGTTGGGCATCCATGGTGAGCCGGGTGTACAGTTTGTTGACTTTACCGACATGCACGCAGTGTCAGAGACTTTGTTGCAACAGTTGTTTGAAGGACAGTCGGAAGATCAGATCATGCTGCTGAACAACCTGGGATCGACAACGCCGCTTGAAATGCAAGTGGTGCTCGATACCTTGCTGCAGTCATCTTATGCTTCAAGAATCAAGGCGGTCGTTGGCCCCGCGCCATTGATGACATCCTTGGACATGCATGGCCTGAGCGTATCTTTGCTCCCTGCCAGAGCTGCCTGGCTGGATGCGCTTCAAGCGCCGGTTTCTGGTCATGTCTGGCCGGGCTGCCAGAGCGTCAATGCCATTGATGTTCAACCACTGCCAGAGGGCTTGCATGTCCAGACTGACGCAGCCAGCCATGATGAGCAATTGCATGCACTACTGGTGGCGAGCTGCGATGCCTTTGTAACCATGCAGGATGATCTGAATGCACTTGATGCAAAGACGGGTGATGGCGATACAGGCTCAACAGTGGCAACCGCTGCCCGTAATCTGAAAACATCCATCGATAAATTGCCTCTGGCCGATTCTGCACGGCTGTTTCGTGCGTTGAGTGATCAACTTTCAGTGTCCATGGGTGGCTCCAGTGGGGTGTTACTGGCGATCATGTTTTCGGCGGCTAGTGATGCGTCGCGTGCAGGTGCTGGCGACATCAGTGCGCTTCGCGAAGGCCTTACTCGTATGATGAACTACGGTGGTGCAGAGCTTGGAGACCGTACGATGGTCGATGCGCTGGTCCCGGCTCTTGATTGTCTTTTAGCTAATGGCAGTCTTGCCGAAGCAGCTTCTGCGGCAAGGGCGGGAGCTGATGCTACCAGCACCATGACCCGAGCACGATCCGGGCGTTCTGCTTATGTTCCGGAATCATCTTTAAACGGGGTGACAGACCCTGGCGCTGAGGCGGTAGCACGTTTCTTTGAAATGCTGTCTACACGTGGGTAGAGCTGCTTATGAGTGAGCGAGTACGAAGTGTCTGTCCTCACGACTGTCCCAGCACGTGTGCTCTGGATGTGGAGAGGCTGGACTCTTCGACTATTGGTAAAGTCTACGGTGCTAAAGATCATACCTATACGCAAGGTGTTATTTGCGCAAAAGTGTCACGCTATGCCGAGCGAGTGCATCACCCTGACAGGTTGCTTCAACCGCAAGCGAAAAGGCATGGCAATTTTGTAAACATCTGCTGGGACGAAGCACTCGATACGATCGCTGAACGCTTTACAGTCATCAAAGCCCAAAGTGGTGGTGAAGCAATCTGGCCTTTTCACTATGCAGGGACCATGGGGCTGGTACAACGCGATGGCCTTGATCGCTTTAGACGTGCGTTTGCTACATCAAGGCAGCATTCAACTTTTTGCGTTGCTCTTTCAGATGCCGGTTTCAAGGCCGGAACGGGTACCAAACGTGGCAGCGATGTGCGCTTGATGCACAAAAGCGATCTGGTTGTCGTGTGGGGTGGTAATCCAGTCAGTACCCAGGTGAACGTCATGCATCACATTGCACAGGCCCGCCGTGAAAATTCTGCACGTCTTGTGGTGGTTGATCCGTATCGTACTAAAACTGCCGACAAGGCAGACCTTCATCTTATGCTCAAGCCGGGCACTGACGGTGCTCTGGCCTGCGCCGTTATGCACGTGATGCTGGAAGAAGGATTGGCAGACGAGGCTTATATGGCTGCCCATACCGACATGAGCGCAGAATTTCGTGCGCATATCAAGCAACGTACGCCGGCGTGGGCTGCAAGGATAACGGGCCTTCCCATCGAGCAGATTATCGAATTTGCGCGACTCTACGGTTCAAGCAAAAAAAGCTTTCTGCGAATTGGCTATGGATTCACTCGATCGCGCAATGGTGCTGTCAATATGCATGCTGTGAGCTGCCTGCCTGCAATAAGCGGTGCCTGGCAACACGAGGGTGGTGGCGCATTGTATGGAAATAGCAACATCTACAACCTGAACAAAGCTCAGATTCAAGGCCTGGATATTTCGTGTGACACTCGCATCATTGACCAATCGCGCATCGGGCATGCATTGCTGGGCAACAAGACCGACTTACAAGATGGCCCCCCTGTTGAGGCGCTTTTTATTCAAAACACTAATCCTGCTGTGGTAGCGCCTGATACTAACAAGGTCCTGAAAGGGCTGGCCCGCAAGGATTTGTTTACGGTTGTACATGAGCAGTTTATGACTGAGACAGCAGCGTTTGCTGATATCGTATTGCCGGCTACCATGTTTCTGGAGCATGATGACATCTATACGGCAAGTGGGCACACTCATCTGCAAATTGGTGCAAAGATGATTGATGCGCCAGGGCAATGTCGCAGTAATCATGAGGTACTACAAGGCCTTGCTGCCCGCCTCGGCCTTGAGCATGAAGGGTTCAGGATCAGTGAACGGCAGCTTATTCAAAACATGTTGGAGAGTTCTGAATTACCCGATTTTGATGCCATCGTTAAAGCCGGTGGTCACGATTGCGCTCCAGTCGAGAACTTTGAGCAATCGAATTTTATGGATGGCTTTGACACACCCGACAGGCGCTTTCATTTCAAGCCTGACTGGTGTTCAGTTGGACGTCACGTTCAGGATATGCCTGTTTTCCCGGATCACTGGGAGGTTATAGATACCGCTACTGATGAGTGCCCGCTGCGCCTTGTCGCAGCACCGGCCAGACAGTTTCTCAACACAAGTTTTACCGAATTGGCATCCAGTCGTCGTATGGAAAAAGAGCCGGTAGCACGAATCCATCCTGATGACATGAGGGAATATAATCTGCGCGATGGGCAGCCTGTGACCCTGGGCAATCAGCGCGGTGAGGTTCGATTGAAAGCCTTGGGTTTTGACGGCGTGCAGCGAGGTACGGTTGTCGTTGAAAGTCTATGGCCCAATGCTCACTTTATGGGAGGCCTTGGAATAAACGCACTTGTCAGCAGTAGTCCGGGACAGCCCAATGGGGGCGCTGTTTTTCATGATACAGCGATATGGGCAAGGGCGTCCCACTAATCATCTTCGTCCGTAGTTAGCCTTTCGTCGCTCCCAGAGTCAAGCCGGCAATGAAGTGCTTTTGCATGAGAAAGAACATGAGCACTGGTGGGGTGGCTGCCAGCAAGGAGGCTGCTGAAACCAGATGCCAGCGTTGTACAAATTCTCCATTGAGCGTTCTGACCCCTACCGTGATAGGTAATCGTGAATCCTCCTGAATCAACACGGTCGCCCAAAAGAAATCGTTCCAGATAAATGTGAAAATCAGAACACAAAGAGCGGCGATGGCTGGTTTGACCAGAGGCAGAACGATATGCCAGAAAATCTGGAACTCGCCAACACCTTCTATCCGCGCGGATTCGATTAATTCTGCCGGAAGCGCCTTGATAAAATTGCGCATGAACAAGGTACAAAAACCGGTTTGAAAGGCTGCATGAAACATAACAAGACCAGGTACCGTATTGAAAATTTCAAGTTTTACCGAGATGCCGACGACCGGTAACATGAGAATCTGAAAGGGTACGAAGTTGCCCGCGACGAACAAAAAGAACAGTGGTAATGCAAGCCGAAATTTATAAATCGCCAGAGCATATCCGGTAAGGCAGGCCATACCGACCGACAGAACCATGGTGGGCAATGCTATCAGCAGGGTGTTTATCAGATATCGCAAGGCATCTGTACCGGCAAAAACATCGCTATAGTTCTGAATGAACTGAAACGAGCTTGGAATGCCAAAGACGTTGCCAACGGCAATGTCTGATGCCGGCCGTATGGAGGTCATGAATATTGCGATCAGTGGCAATAACCAGAGCAGCAGTGCCACTGGCAGTATCAGTTTGTAAGCCAGTTGGTAGTTCGCTGATTGCCGTTCGATAGGTTTTGGAAACATTAGTGATCCGCCTTTTCATCCTGATACATCCGCCACAGAAAGTAGCTGATGTACACGAGCATGATAAGAAACAGCACTGTAGCTATTGCCGAGCCATAACCATAGCGCCCTACGCCTTCCCCTACTGCCTGATCATACATGTAATAGGCAAGGACATTGGTTGAGCCAAACGGCCCGCCTTGCGTCATGGTTGCGATCATGTCGAACGAACGCAGAGCGCCTATCACGGTGACAACGACGGCAATGAAAGTGGCTGGCTTAAGCTGAGGCAATATGACATGCCACAACATTCTTGCGCCTTTTGCTCCGTCGAGTCTTGCAGCTTCTATCTGATCTGAAGAGACGTTGTTGAGGCCTGTCAGATACAGGATCATGCAGTAGGCAACCTGTGGCCACAGACCAGCGGCAATAATGCCGTAGGTGGCTGTGTGTTCATTGCCCAGAATTGATGGTGGGTCGACAGAGCACACACGTGTCAGGTTTCCCATAAAGTTTTCTTTGGTTTCGCAGAAAAACCAGCTCCAGAATTCTGCGAACAAACCAAAATCCGGATTATACGCCCAGGTGAAAATCAAACCGACGACTACCTGGGAGATAACAAACGGGAAGAAGAACAGCGATTTGTAAATGCGGATGCCTCTGATAGTCTGATTAAGAAACAGAGCCAACCCCAGACCAACGGGCACGGCCAGCATGAATAAAAGTAACCAGAGAACGTTGTTTTTTAGTGAGATGTAGAAATTGGGATCATCGAGTAGCACGCGATAGTTACGAAAGCCGACCCATTCGCCGGTCCACACGCCGTTAATATCGTACAGGCCATTCCATCGGGTAAACGAATAGGATATTGACTGAAAAATTGGGGCGATAACGTAAACGATAAAAAACGTCAGGCCTATAGCAAGAAACAGCCAGGGAGCGACTGCGACCTTGTTGCGTTTGTAAAACGAATGGTTGGTGATCATGAAAAACGCGGCAGCCAGCGCCACCAGTAGAATGCCTATGCGGAGAAAGAACGTAGGCACTCTGGCATCGATTTGCCGAGTGTAGCCAAAGGCTTCCTGAATCAAGGTTGTATTGACTACCGCTAGCAGTAAATACGCACACAGAGCCAGAATGACTCCGGCTGCCACCACCCTGCTGGTAGAGGTATCGAAACGATTATTTGAACCCGCAACTGCATTTGTCATAGTAAAACCACGCTCGTCAAATCACAGAAAAAACAGGCGCATGACCGGCTGTAAGAGTGAGCCGGTCATGGCTTTTACATAAATGACATCTACTTACGATTTCTACTTAGTAGACCTCTGCCTGGACCTTATCAAGATTTTCAAGAACTTCATCCAGCGTTGAAGGATCGAGCATGAATTTCTGGAAGCCCTGCATGGCAGCATCCGCCATGGCCGCTGGTGCATCTCTGTCAAAGAACTGAGCCAGCCCCGCAGCAGTTGACAACGTTTCCATACCTTCGACAATGAACTTGTCATCTGTGTTAATTGGCGCATCAGAGTTAGGCGGAAGCTGGCCGATAGCCTTGTTCCAGTCGCCCTGTACCTCTGGTGTGGCGACAAATGCCATGAACTTCTTTGCGTTTTCAACGTTCATGGCTTTTGCCGGGATAAAGAATGCATCGGCTGGGGCTTCTTCAGCACGAGGCAGTCCCGGTGTGATTTCAGGAAACTTGAAGAAGTCAATCTGATCATCAGTCAGGCCAGCATCCTTGTATTGTCCTACGGAGAAGTTACCCATGACATAGTGTGCAGCGTCACCGTTGGCAAAGGGAGTGATACCAGCCTGCCAATCCATGGTTGCGTGCGTGCTGACAAACGAACAACGCTCCAGCATTTCTGCCCAGTTGGCGAAGGTCTCTCGGATACGCGGGTCGGTGTATTTGATCTTGCCCGCAGTGAGATCGTTATGGACATCGTAGCCATTGGTGCGCAGGTTCAGGTAGTCGAATATGCCAGCCAAAGGCCACAGATTTTGTGAGCCTACTGTAAAAGGTGTCACACCCACTTCGGTTAGCTTGTCGCAATTATCCAGCAACTCGGCCCAGGTAGCAGGCTCGCTCAACCCCAGTTTGTCGTAGATGTCCTTGCGGTAGTAGATGCCCCACTGGTAGTACGAATAGGGCACGCCCCACTGCTTGCCATCACGCGACATGGTTGGCTTGATGGCGTTGAATTTTTCGGACAGGTTAGGATCGGATGCCCAAAGGTCAGAAATATCCAGAAACAGCCCGGCATCAACCAGGGGACCCATACGATTACCCGGGTACCAGGTAATGACATCGGGCGCATCGTTCTGTAGTGCATTTCGAATCGTATTCTTGTGCGCTTCGCGATCGCCATTGTTGGCAACGACATTGATGTCGGGGTTGGCTGCCTTGAAGGCCTCTATTACGGCTTCGTAGGCTGCTTTCTTGTCAGAGTTAAGATCGTCGAACGTGACGATAAGATCACTGGCCAGAACAGCACCGGAAAAAAAGCTGCCCAGCGCGGCACCCAGTGCCAGTTTGGTAAATCGTGCATTCATTACATTCATCCTCCATTGGATAAAGATTAAACAGATACAACATCAAGACATACCGTTAATGTATGCCAAATCTTATAAAAGCCGTTACACATGAAAATCGTTGCGGAAAAAGATGACATTGACGGCTGCCACCTTTGCATCCACTGACACTGTATTCACGCTGACAGGGTAACTGTATCGGAGCAGCATTTAAAGACAAATTGTAAAGATCAGTAATGCAAGGTGCAGCGTTGGAGCTATTGCAAGATAGGCCTTTCCCCGCACAGGCCGTTAAATTCCGAACAATGGCAAGCATCGCAGATATCACCCGTACCAACGCTTCTGGCAATTTCATTCGACCTCCCATACCGCCACCTGCGCAGACCCCAGGCGGTGCTCACCGATCAGTAGCTGTGTGTCTGTGGAAAATCCGAAGTCGGCGCCCATCTTCGTATTCAATTCGACGGGTTGCGCGCCGTAGTTGAAAGCTAGCCGATAGCGACCTATGCGTTGCGTTCGCAGATCGGGTCCTAGATCTTTTATGGAAAGTCGGGCCTCGCTAGCCAGCTCACCCACTATCCGTAACAAGTCGTCGAAATCGGGTAGCGCATTCAGGTAATGGACCGTGCCGTCTTTGTAGTGAAATCCCCAACCGTCAGAGAAATACAAGTCTGGTGTTAGCGGGCTTTCGATCAGCTCTCGCCATTGGCCACACTGGCAGCTTATTTTATCGGTGTCTTTCGCTGGCATCATGTACCCCGGCGGTAGTGATTCGCTACGGACTACCTTGATGTCTATTAATGACTGCAATTTGCCGGGTGGCAAGGATGCGGGCGTGGTGTAGTCGACGCTTCGGCTACCTGTACCCGGGAAGAGCACGATGGTTGCGTTTGCCGCTTCCTTATGAAATTGCATCAGATGTTGTGCAAATTGTGTGTTGTCTTCTGTGTGATTACAAACCAGTACCAGCTTGTATTGTTGCAGCGGGGCTTGCGGCGATACGATATCGACGTTCAGTCCCCATCGACGACACGCGCTGTACAGATCCTGACAAAAAGTCAGCGCACTGTATGCCTCTCCTCCCGGGCTCTGGATATCCTGTATGGCAATACCGGTATAGCTGAATATGATCGCCGTATCGGCGATGACTGGCTTTATCAGGTTCTGATCAATTGTCAGCAACTCTTTGTTAAGTTGCGCCACTTCACTGGCAGCGATATCTTCCTGGCCGTTGCTCAGGAGCAAGCCGGTGTGTGTTTGCTCCTGAGCAAAGGGCGCCTGTCGCCAGCGGAAGTAACTCATGACTTCTGCTCCGTGTGCAAACGCCTCCCACCCCCACAATTTCACCATCCCTGGTAATGGGGATGGGTTGTAGGGGGCCCAGTTGACAGGTCCCGGTTGCTGTTCCATCACCCACCATCGCCCGTTGCAGCAGCCTCGGTAAAGGTCATGATGAAAGGCTGAGCTGTCAGGATGACCAGTACGAAGGTAGCGCTCTTTGTCCGACTCGTTGAAGCTGTCACGGGTAAGGAAGCCCAACGGATAATTGTCCCAGGTGGCCACGTCCAGATCGTTTGAAACAAGGTGGTGATCAAATTCGACAAAATTGCCCATGAAGTTATGCAGTACATCCCGACCGGGAGAGCCGGCGCGGATGATGTCAACTTGCGCCTTGTTAAAGCGCTGTATCTGTCGGGATGAGAACCGCCAGAACGCCAGTTGATGCGCAGGATTGCTTTCGGTAACGCAGCCTGTGGGCAAACCAATCTGTTCAAAACTGTCGTATTCCATGCTCCAGAAAACATTTCCCCAGGCAGTATTCAGAGATTCGATGCTGGAATAGTGTTCTGAGCACCATGCCTGGAATGCTTTTAATGCCGATGGTGAATAACTGATGCTGGTATTGTGGCAGCCGTATTCGTTGTCGGTCTGCCAGGCGACGACCGCCGGGTGTTCCCCGTATGCGTTGGCCAGAATATTCACGATCCGTTTGCATTCTTGCAGATAGCCTGCGTGTGAGAAGCAATAGTGACGGCGAGAACCGAAATCACGCAAGCGCAGCTGATCATCCAGGGCCAGCATGTCAGGGTATTTGTCCAGCATCCAGCGAGGTGGTGTGGCAGTAGGTGTGCACATGACTACCTTGAGATCGTGTCTGTGCAAGACGTTGATTGCATCTGTCAGCCAGCCCAGATGAAGCTCACCTTGTTTGTCTTCAAGACGGCTCCAGGCAAACTCCCCGATGCGTACATGACTTAAGCCGAGTTGTCGCATGTGGGATGCATCTTGTTCCCAACGCTGGACAGGCCAGTGCTCCGGGTAGTAACAAACACCGGTCTTCATGATTGCCACTCGCTGACGTCAATGTCGCGTAGTTGCTCTGCAGCCAGTTCAGGCTGGACGGGATTGACGATATTGTTGGAGCCGGATTCGAACCCTGCCAGAAATTTCATTTTTTCCGGGTCACGTAGTGGTGGCTGAAACGCCAGATGAAAGCACCAGTGCTTGTTTTTGAAGGCATCCGCCGAGTCATGATCACAAGGACAGTTATGGACTAGCGTTATATTAGGAGCCGAGCGTTTGAATAGTAAGTCGTACCGTCTTGCCTGACGTTGGTAAAGCTGTGCCAGATCGGCAATCTCCTTATCACTCATGCCCACCAATGATCCAATATGCCGATGCGGCACTATCCATGTTTCGTAGGCAAAGCGCGCAGCAAAAGGCACTATCACCGAAAAATGCTGCCCAACGTCCACCATAAGGTGTGCTTGTGTGTGCGAATGTACAAGCATTTCCTGAAGTAAGGATTTACCCTCTTGATTTGTCGCATAGTGGTGTTGGGCGTTACGCATTCTGGTCGCCGTATCTGTGACGAATGAGGTTGCGTAGATCTGCCCGTGCGGGTGCAGGTTGGAGACACCAATCTCCTTTCCCTTATTCTCGAAAACAAGTACGTTGGCAATGTCGTCCTGTGCGCTGAGCATGGCATATTCGCTCTGCCACAACGCAACCACCTGAAGCATCTCTTCCGAAGCCAGGCTGGCTAGCGTAGCATCATGACGTTCTGACCAGCATAGAACCCGGCAGCGACCGTGTGCAGGGGCGGTGCGCCCCAACAGGTCTGCCTGATGATCGGATGCCTGCGTGGGTGCATCGAATGATAACGACGAGAAATCGTTTTCAAAAGCGTAAGCACCGGAATAGTCTGGATTGTGCAGGCCGTTGGCTCTTGTCACGCCCGGGCAAAGATAGCAATCAGGGTCGTGAGCATTCACTATGGTGTCATTGCTACTGGCCATAGCGCCGGACCATGGGCGCGCTGCCGATTGCGCCGATATCATCACCCATTGATCCAGCAATGGATGCCAACGCCTTTCCCGGTTGCCAGCCATCAGTCGCTCATCTCGATCATACCGTGCTGACTAGCCATTAATGTGTCTCTATCCGTTGTTCACCGAGTGGAAGTTCCCTTACCCCGGCACCCGCATTCATGACATAGAAGTTTGCAGTCAGCCCGGTGGCCTGGGTGTAGCCAATGCCAACGAATTGTTCGAAAGTGGGCACATCAGGTGTAGGGACAAGTGATACGGTACAGCCGCCAAAACCGGCACCCGTTAACCGGCTACCCAGAACGGTAGGTTGTTCTCTGGCAAGGCGCACGAGTTGATTCAGTGGATCGCTGGAAACCTCGAACAGATCTCTCAGAGAATCGTGCGAATCGTTCATAAGCCGTCCGAATTCAGCGATGTTCCCGGCCTCCAGAGCTGGCACCGCAGCGCGTACTCTTGCATTTTCCATGCAGACGTGGCGAGCGCGCTTCAGAGGTATGGGATCGTTGATGAAAAGGGCTTCATGCCTGTCGAGTTGTTCCGGGAGTAGTTGTCCGAGAGCGGCTATTTGAAGTACCGGTTCAAGTAGCTCCTGCGCCCGCGCGCACTCGGCAACCCGTTGGTTGTATGCGGATTCGTTGAGCTCCCGTCGCTGATTGGTATTGGTAACAACTATGGATACGCCGTCGAGTTTCATCGGCACCTGACGATATTCCAGGGTTGCGCAATTGAGTTGCATGGCGTGATCCTTTTGCGCCATAGCCACAGCAAATTGATCCATGATGCCGCATTGCATACCGACAAAATCGTTTTCGGCAGCTTGTGACATCTTGACCAGTTCAAGCAGGGACATTCGGGTATTCATTAATTGATTCAGTGCAAATGCTGTCACAACTTCAACAGAGGCAGACGAGCTGAGACCTGCGCCATTGGGCACGTTGCCTGAGTACAGACAATCAAAACCGTCCAGAATGACATCGCGTTGCGCGAACTGATCAAGTACACCCAGCGGGTAATTAATCCAGTTATCGCCGTAAGTCTGATTGATTTCGTCTTGTTCAAGTTGTGCCATGAGATCAAAATTTGTCGATGCAAAACGATACTGATGATTACCGGTGCGTCGAATGATCAGGCTTGTGCCTTGAGTAATGCCACAGGGAAAAACCAGACCGCCAGTAACATCGGTGTGATCTCCAATGAGGTTGACACGCCCGGGTGCAAAGAAGGCATGGACTGGCTGTTCGTTACGGCCAAACTTCTGATTGAAACGCTCAACAAGACGTGATGTGTCATCGGTATTTGCCAGTGTCATGATGAAGTGTCCCGATGACAACCAATAAGCAAGGCCGACTGGGGCGGAAGCACTGGCAAGGGCACGCCCAGTTTCATGAGCAATTCTCCGCTCGTGATCAGGGGTGTTTCGCACCATCCGGGAATAATCTTGTTGAAAGCGGCAAGTTCTGCCACGTTGATACTTTCAAGTTGCAGGCGATATCGTGCCTTTGGATCCAGCCCAGGTACAGGCAGGTGGCCAGCGCGAGAGGGGTGCATATTGCCCACCGCCACAACACTGTAAAAAGCAATATCCTGTGCCTCATCCACATTGCCACTGGCCAACAGCGCTTTTGAATACGTTGATACCTGCCAGAAGGTTGCATTGCCCAGCCATTGTCTGTTTGCCTTGTATAGCTGGGTATAGTGCTGAAGGGTGATGACATCCTGGGCGTCCAGTTTTCTGGCATCGAGCTCAAATCCGAACTGTCCCTGTAATGCAACAATGGCGCGAGTATGCAGACTGGTGACGCGTCCCGTCAGGTGCGCGGTTTTGTGACCCACATGAGCGCCCATGATTTCGGGGGGCATGAAGCGCAAAAAACCGGCCTGAATACTTGCGCGCTCGATGGGGTCAATGTTGTCGGATGTCCAGACGCGGCCAGTATGATGCAGCACGGCAAGATCACAACGAGCCCCGCCTGATGAGCAGGTTTCTATCTCGAGGGAAGGACAAGCCTCAAGAATTCGACTCAGCAATCGGTACAGTGCGGTGGGTTGTTGCGCAGCTTTGGCATGGGTACCATCGCCAGCAAGCACCAGGTCACGGTTGTGATCCCACTTGATGTAATCAATGGCATATTCATGTACCAGCGAGGTGATACGTTCGAACAGGTAGTCTGATACGTCCTGTCTGGCAAGATCGAGCACCAGCTGGTTGCGGGCGAGTGGTGTTGGTGTGTCAGCAAGGTGTAGTGCCCAGTCTGGATAGGCTCTGTAAAGGTCGCTATCCGGATTAACCATCTCCGGTTCAAACCACAAGCCAAATTGCATGCCATGCTTGCGCACATGGTCGGCAACAGGTGACAAGCCATCGGGATAGATGTCACGGTCGACATACCAGTCGCCGAGTCCGGCATTGTCGGATCGACGATGACGAAACCACCCGTCATCCAGCACGAACCGCTCCGCACCGACACCTGCAGCGGCATCTATGAGCGTGAACAGTTCTTCACGATCGTGATTGAAATACAGCGCCTCCCAGCTGTTGGCATGAACAGGGCGGGGGTGCCGTGTCCATTCGGGTAGCACGCAGGTTCGCACAAATCGATGGAAGCGTTGCGTACAACGGTTCATCCCATTGTCGCGAGCAAAACTGACCGCCGGTGTTTCAATGGCCTCGCCTGGTTGCATGATGCATTCACCGGGAAGATACAAAACGCCTCCTTGCAGTGAAATCGTACCGTTGCTCAGACGCTCCACACGCAAGCTGAAATTGCCGCTCCAGCCCAGTTGGGCAAAGGTTACATCGCCTCCATCGTTACCGAAGCCTGCGGTGCCGCAAACAAGTCCGGGTGCATGCTCGTGGCTGGTGCGTCCATGCAGATTGGAGATGTCAATCCGTCCCGGCGCGATGTGTCGCCGATGCGTCTGGTTTTCAAGGCCCCATCGGCCATGTTGTGTCAGGCACTCTCTGTAGGAACTTGGCATGGGAACTGTTGCGCTGGCAAGCCAATCCACTGTCAGCGGTGAGCTGCCAGTATTTCGTAGCACGGTCTTGAGGCTTGCCACATCGCTGTTTGGGTCCAACGCCAGTTCGATCGAGACCTCGAGCCCGGCTCTGATATCTGATAGCTGAATATTAAGGGTGTTGTTTTCGTTGGTGATGCCATCTGTGCTTAGTCGATGTGCAAACTGTTTTCCGTTACGGTGAGCGTTGAGCGCAGGTGATCCCGTGTACCCCGTACTGGCTTGAGGAAACAGCGACAACGGCACGGTCGTGTCCAGCCCACCGAAGGCTAGCGCGGTATCGTCGTGTACCAGCAGATGGTCAAGCGTCAGGTCCGGGTCCAGTTGGTTGCCACACCAGACCAGTCGCGGGACCTCATGATCCTGTACGACCAGCAACGTGGTAGTTGAACCGTCAAGACGCCAGAAAGCAGGCTGAATGGACATCGTGTGGAGGGTACTCGCGGTTTGATCCCTGAGCCTCTTTTACTCGAGGATTGCCGGTAAAGAGGATGCTTTAGTTGCAGCCATGATTGCACCTTGATGTCAAAAATGGAACAATGTTCCAAAATTATATGAGCGACGGTTTGAAACTGTCAATCGAACAAACAGTATTTTTCACACAAGGGAGATTCAGGGTAGCCTCATGAGCGGTCGTCGCAAATCATCCACTCCGGCTCAGGGCGCTGATGAAAAGCACGAGTCGGCCAATGCCCGACCAGCATCCGGTCTAGGACGAGCCGTCCGTTTGCTCGATCTCATTGTGGCTGAAGGCCCCTTGAGGTTTGCGCAGATCGAGGAGCTGGTGGATATACCCAAGGCTTCGCTGCACCGATTGCTAAAAGAACTTGCCGACGAGCGTCTGGTGCAATTTGATGAGCGTGTGCTGACCTGGTCGGCCGGATATCGTGTACTGGAGATGGCAAACCGTATCTGGACACGTTCGGATATCCGGGTGTTGGCGCGTGATCAATTGCTGGCGCTCAACGCCTTTAGCGGCGAGTCGGTGCAGATTGCGGTACTTGCTGATACGCATGGGGTTGTCATTGATCACGTTGAAAGCTCACGCAGTGTGCGTCATTCAATAAACGTCGGAAATCGCGAGCCGGTCTACTGCACGGGCTCTGGCAAGGTGTTGCTGGCTTGGTGTGATGAGGTCCAACGAGATAAGATCCTGTCTCGCATTTCATTTGTCCGGTTTACGCCGAACACCATCACCGACAAAAAGGCATTAACAGAAGAATTGAGCCTGATCAGCAATCGTGGCTATGCTATCGATGCTGAGGAACGGTTTCTGGGCACCTGTTGTATTGCAGCACCCATCGTCGATGCAACCGGACAAGCGGTTGCCGGGTTAAGCATTACTGCTCCAGCGTTCAGAACCCGAGCTGAGGATCTTGAAAACTGGCGTGAGTCGCTGATGGCTTCGGCCGCCGAAGTATCTCGCCGTCTGGCACCACGAACAGGTCCGAGCATCAGTATCGCTCACTAGCCTCTGCACGTTCAACCTATCGCTTTTTCACAAGAACAATAATTTTTGCAAGAACAACAATCTGGCTTGACACATAAATTCGGATACAGGGGATTGAGGTATGGCTGAAGTGGAACTGCGCAAGGCGTTCAAACGTTATGGTGACGCCGAAGTTATTCATGGCGTGGATATGAAGTTGCCCAGTGGCGAATTCATCGTATTCGTCGGACCTTCAGGCTGCGGAAAGTCAACGTTGCTGCGAATGATCGCAGGTCTTGAGGAGATATCTGAAGGATCTGTGCACATTAAGGGACGTGACGTTACCCATGTGGAAGCTGTGGATCGCGGAATTGCCATGGTTTTCCAATCCTATGCGCTATACCCGCATATGACTGTAGAGGAGAACATGGGCTTTGGACTTCGTATGGGTGGTGCACCAAAGGAGGAGGTAGCCATCAAGGTGGGTAAGGCTGCAAAAACATTGCAGCTCGATGAACTACTTGATCGCAAACCCAAGAATCTCTCTGGCGGACAGCGTCAACGTGTTGCAATAGGTCGAGCCATTGTCCGCAATCCTGATGTCTTTCTGTTTGATGAGCCTCTGTCCAATCTTGACGCCGAATTACGCGTGGAGATGCGATTACGCATTGCTCAGCTGCATAACGAGCTTGATGCCACCATGATATACGTGACCCATGATCAGGTAGAGGCAATGACCATGGCTGACAAGATCGTTGTTTTAAAGGCGGGCTATGTTGAGCAGATTGGCTCACCACTGGAGCTATACCATCACCCTGATAACTTGTTCGTTGCAGGTTTCATTGGTTCCCCACGCATGAACTTCATTGAAGTGACTTTAAAAATCGGCAATGAAAGTCACGCTGTCATTGATCTTCCCGGTGGCGGTTCGGCCACTCTTCCGGTCAATGCATCACGCGGTCAACCCGGCGCAAAGGCAACTTTGGGCATACGGCCGGAAGATGCTGGTGGTGATGTCGGCGATTTTTCCTTGCCGTTGAAAGTTGATGTGGCTGAACGTCTTGGTGGTTCAACATTTCTTTATGGGCAGTGTGGTGGACTGGAGCACTTTGTCGTCCAACGCCCTGGTATTGAGCCCACACGGCATGGTGACTCTATTGACTTGAATATAGCCGCGCAGACCTGTTATCTATTTGATGAAAAGGGCATGGCCTATCACCGCACGACATCCATAGGAAAGCAGGACGCGGCCTAGTGAACTATTCGTGAACGCCAGAAAAACGCAAGGGTATTGAACAGATATCGATGCACGTAGAGCAGCCCGGTAAGCGCTAGCACTATGAGGGAAAACGCGCCAAGCTGAGCGATGTGATGGTGGGCGATGTTATGTTGCGCGGCACCAAAGGCAATTACCGCGTGTCCAAAGATCGAATCTTCCGTCGAACGTATCGGAATACGTGCCGTTGGTGAATTGGCTGGATTCTGATCCAGGCTGTCGTTGCCTGTGCCAAGTTGTGCGATCAGTCGTCCATCCGCATCCAGCAGGGTGGTACCCACAATCAGATCGTCGTGGCGAATAAACTCGAGCAGCGCGTGAGTAACATCGGATGTGGTTGTCGGCTGTGCCAGCGCCGCCAGTTTCAGGTACAACGCCGATGCTGATGAGTTCTGTGCAATGCGCGTGGCATCCGATACCCGAGTTTGATCAGTATTCAGTGCATCAATGGACAGCAGGCAAAAAACAATGGTCGCTAGCAAGGTGGCGCTGGCGATGGTTCTGGTACCTCCGGGGTGTGAGGAGCTACTCTGACCCATGAAACCCGCCTCTCAGCAATCAATAGTGATTCATCGGCAGTGCTGATCGGATCATTAGTCGGTACGCCAATGCGCCCCGGTGTCAAATCAGCGTAATCAGATGTGGCTTACGCTGCTCCTGCAGATGCGGGATGGTATTGAATTCAACCAGTCTTGCATCGCTGCCGGAAACATGAAGCGTCGTGATTGAGGTGTTGCGTATCCGCCAGATGGCATCTACGGTATGTTCGAAATCCAGATTCAGTATCGTTGACAGGATCGTCGCTATCACGCCGCCAGACGTAAAGAACAAGAGTTCGGTATTATTGTCACTCTGGTTAGAGAGCTCCTGAAGCGTGTTCCAGCCACGAGCCTTGAATGCAGCCCAGCTTTCGATCTTACTGTTATCAGAGCCGTCGTCTGGTTGATAATCACGCCATCGACTCAGGATACCCATGTAGTCGTCGAAGCCCATGGCTTCTGGTGCATAGTCAGTGTGTTCCGCTGCAAAGTGAGACTCGATAATGCGGTGGTTGTATTCGTTGAGCCCGGGATGCTCGCCAATAGGTGAGACTCGTGCATTATCAGTTAGCACTGCCAGTGCATGTTTTGCGGTATCACGTTGGCGTACAAGTGTGCCGTGGTAGGCCGCATTGGGAGAGAATCCCTGCGATAACCACCAGTTGCCCAGTAGGCGGCTTTGCTCCTCACCGATGGGTGAAAGCTTGTCGTAATTGGCGGAGCCCGCCGACGCCTGACCGTGGCGTACCAGATGCAACAGGCTCATAAACAATCTCTTTAAAGGCGAGTGCCAAGGGTACCTGCTTGTTCGGCTTTTGTGGGTTTCAGCGTATTGATGCAGGATGCGAATTTTTTCACAAATTACCGCGCTTTCGGGCAAGACCAGCAACCGCTCACCGTTTTCCTGAGCAGGCTCTTTGAAGTATGCACATTGCAACCTGACGAGTCAGTGCCCTGTAATTCAACGGACGTTTTACAGGAATAATCCAGGCTAAAGGCTCCCGCCACCTTGCCATGATTGTTTGAATTCGTTGGTTAGATCGTGATGTCGGGTTCTGGATCTGCTCGCGATACGATTGCAGCTTCCCATGTTGATATAACCTAGTGCCGTTGCCAACAAGGGCTCGGAAAGTGTCCCGAGCGGCTGGCGCACGTTCTCAGTGGCAGGGCAATCAGCAGATATCCCGTTGAAATAATCGCCAACTCCTTCGGCATTGAGTAAATCGATTTCCAGTGCATTGACCACCTTGCCGCAGGCGGTGTTCGGGCTCGTTGCATAGGGCTTGCCGCAACTGGTAGAACCTACGGTAATAACATCCATAAACGGCCGCAGGCCATTGACGACAAGCTCTGAGGCGGAACAGGTATTGCCGCTTTGCAGAACGAAAACACGGCTTAGCGCCAGACTATTCTGCAAATCCTTGAAGAACAGACTTTCATTTAGAAACTGGTATTTGTCGTTGAAAGCGAAAGTGGTAAACACCTCATTCTGAGGGTTGTCACCAAGAACATAGCTTGCCAGTTCATTGGCGATGGAAATCCGTCCACCACCGTTAAAACGAAGATCGATCACAAGCTCCGAAACGCCTGCCAACTTGAACTGTGAAAACGCTTGCTCCAGTTCATTGCTTGATGTATTCACAAACTGGTAGAAGTGCAAATAGCCCACAGTTACCCCGTTCTGTTCGATTATCTGCGTGTCCAGAACAGTCTGTAGATCGTAGGTCGCCTTGGTAATGTTGACTTGCCTTTCGGTTGTATCATCGCGTGCCATTATGGTCAGAATCAGGGTTTTAACCTCATCGTCTACACCGAGAATGACTTGACGCTCAACGGCTGGAAGCTGATTGAAGTCAGGCAGCGCAATGCCGTTTATCGCCAACAATTGTTCGCCACGTTGCACACCGGCAATGTCCAGTGGGGAGTTCGGTTCAATGAGCGAGAAAAGCAAAGCGTCATTTTCGTCGCGCGCAAAATTCCAGCCGTAGCCAAACGTTTCACCTTCATTGAAAAAAGCGGAATACGTGGTCTCATCAGTCACATAGCTAAACGTATCGTTGGGCGCAACACGCAGATCACGAATAAGTTCTTCAGGTCCATCGTAGCTGGCAGTAGTCACATTCTGTTGCACTTGCTGGTAGAACAGGTAGTAATCCTGCATGGATTCGTAAACCCAGCTGTTCATGTCGTTCACCTGGCAACTGCGCGGGGTGGGTCTGAACGCCAAAGGTCGGCTTAGTGCAATAGATTCATTTTCCGACCCAACTTCGCCAGAATCGCCTGCGCCGTCACCACGTACGCCACAGCCGGCTAGCGCAAGCGAAATAACCATCACGGCCAGCGGCAGGGTCAGGGCCTTGGTATATCGTGCCATTGTCTATCAGCTATTCCGATGTTAACTGCCCGTGAATCGGCCCGACACTGCCCAAGTCTAGGATGGGCTTCTCAGTTTCCGAATTTCAAGAGTTTTTCCTGTTTACCGATAAGTATTGTTCATTACAGTGGCAATTCGCAGGCATGTATGTTGGTCGTAAGCTTCGCAGTCAGCGTAAAATGGTCGGGAAGAAATTCGGTGCCTGCCATGCGCCTCGCTGTTCCCGCAGTAATGACCACTACTTACGTCTCTCGCAAGAGGGCAAGCTAAAACATGGATGATGACGGACAACGAGATCCGGTTACAGGGCTGCTGAACCGGCAGGCGTTCCTCGACGAAGTGCAGGAGGCACAGCGATTGATGCCGCAGAGGCTCCGTCGTGGGTGCCTGCTGATACTGCATTTTCCGGTCATTCAGGGCATGGCGATCGGTGACGGTAAAGCCGATGACGCCATGTTGCATCTTCTTGCCATCGTGGAAACCCGTGTCCGGACGCGTGATACGTTGGGGCGCATATCTCGCCACTCTTTATGCATTTTGCTCAAAGGGTGCAAAGAGATGGATGCCGTGACGGTTGCTGATCAATACTCAGCCCTGCTCAGGGACATCGTGGTGAAGTCCGGCGATACGCATTTACCCATGGATTTGCGCTACCGGATCGTACCATTGGATGGGCGCGGCCATCGGTCTCGTCAAGGCGTCTCGCGGCTGATTGTTGCACCACCTTTACACGAATCCTCTACTTTATCGAAGCAATTTGATGTAGCCGGCAATACGGTTGACTTGAGTGCGAGCAAGGTTGTTTTTCTTAATGCGGTGCGCCATGAGAAAAGCGCTGCAGACCTAACTGATGATGACGCTTCCGCAGATGTTTCGGGCTCTGTACTGGCAGTGGGCGCCCGGGACAGTGCGCAGTCCTGGCGACTGCGCCCCGGCATGCTGGTCCAACGAAAACCGCTGGTTTGTTGCTATCGATTGCAGCCGATGGGAGTCGTCAAAATGGGCGACATCCTGCAGCGAACGGATTTGTTTGCATCGATACTCACGGCTCTAGGGCTTAATATTCAGGAGCGGCGTCCAATCATTGAAAGCCAGTTGATTCTGCCTGTGCAGGCATCGCAGATTGATTCGCAGTTTGCGCCGTGGTTGGCGGCGCTCTGCAAGCAAATGCGGGTCGCACCGTCCGATATCTGCCTGTCAATCAGTGTTGATTCTCTATCAACTGCCTTGCGCAGTATTGCGCCTATCCTGCGACAACTGAACAGCAATGGTATCCGCTTGATGCTGGAGGGAGTGAGTTCATCCAGTCAGTTTCGCATGATGAAAAATGTTGCTCAATTTGACTATTTGTACGTCTCCGGGCGTACATTAAATGACTCACTATCCAAGGTTGCCATGCGGGTTGAGCTCGAATCCATCATCGACGAGGCTCGCGAGCAACAATGCGAGATATGCGCTGGTGGGATTGATTCGCTGACGATGCTCAAGCACGCTGTTGCTATGAAGATCGAAATCGGCTTTGGCAGGCAGTGCGGCGTGAGCACCGCCTTTCCTGAAGCCGCGTGGGTACGGGCCGAGACCTTGCGAGTACCCTGAGAGGCAGTTTCGCGACGCGATTTACGTATGCGGCAATCTGACAATGAGGGATCGTCTTGACGCCGCATTTAGTTAGGCTAGTGATCAGCGCAGTCGGTCAAATTCCTGGTTGCGCTGCTGAAACGCTATGAAAAACCTATTTTCCTGTTTGGCCGAACAGCAAATTGGTCAATGCGGCAAACACCACCGCGCCGATAATGGCTGCCATCAGCGCACCGAAAAGCGCACCCCCATAGCTGATATCCATAGCATCCCTGACCAGCAGCCCCGCAAAAGCCCCGGCACCGCCAGCCAATACACTCAATTTGAAACCTGTGGCCGTTTCCTTGAAAAGTGAGCACACAGCAGCGCCGGTCACCATACCAAGTAGAATGATGAATGCAGGGATTATCAGCTTCATGGTTGTCCTTACGTTAAGATTGCGAAAAAGAAGATATCGCACGGAATCTATAGCATGAAAATCACTGCCAAGGCATCACGGTTGCAAAATGGTTGACTCGACTTCCAGCAATGCCATGCGTGGAGTGGGTCTGTCACTGATTGCATTTGCCACGTTTTCCCTGCATGACGCCCTGATAAAAAGTATCGAGGGTGTTCCTGTATTCCAGGTGGTATTTTTTGTTGTGCTTTTCAGCTTTGTCCCCTTTACCTTTTTTCTGGCGTTTGACAGTACCGAGCGCAGTCTGCGCCCACGCCTGCCAATGCTGGTGGCGCTAAGGTGTGTATTCTCGGTTGTCGGATTGTTGTGTGTCTTCTACGCCTTTGGCAATCTGCCTATGGCCGAGGTGTATTCGCTGTTGTTTGCAGCCCCCATCCTGATTACCTTGCTTGCTATTCCGATCCTCGGTGAGCGCGTCAGGTTGTTTCGCTGGTTTGCCATCCTGTTCGGTATGTTGGGCGTGCTTATCGTTTTACGGCCAGGCACGACGACGCTATCCATCAGTCATCTTGCGGCGTTAGGAGCGGCAAGTTGTACAGCCTGTGCCTCCGTGGTTACGCGCAAAATTGGTTCGCGGGAGCATAGTGTGACGCTCATCCTGTACCCGATGCTCGCCAATATTGTGGTGACCGGTGCGGTCACCGCATTTATCTATGTTCCACTGTCTGGTGATGTGATGCTGCGCTTGTGTGGAATTGGCGTTCTTAGTGTGATTGGTCAGTCACTCATGATTCAGGCTTATCGGGCGTCAGAAGCGCAGTTTGTTGCCCCCATGCAATACAGTCAGATGTTGTGGGCTTTGCTGTATGGCGCGTTGCTTTTCCATGAGACCGTCGATCGTACCGTGCTTCTGGGTTCGGCGGTGATCGTGTGCTCGGGCCTGCTGTTTATCTGGCGCGAACTGGTAGCCTCGGTCAAGCAGCCGGTCTTGCGGACCAGAAACCTGCGTATGGCAGGCGGGCCTGCAACTCGCCCCATGGAGGCTGATCAGAATGAGCAGCGAACCGTACCCATGACAAGCACTACGTCTAAGTAATGGAAGACATTGACGGCTCGTCCGAGGAACTGCTGGCTGCTGCTGCCATGCCCATGCCATTCGGTCGGTTCAAGGGCACGCGATTAATAGATTTACCGGAGCCCTATGTCGTGTGGTTCAAGGGACAGGGGTTTCCGTCCGGGCTACTTGGGAAGCGTCTGGCCCTGATCTATGAGATCAAGGCCAATGGGCTGGAAAAGCTTGTCAGGCCCCTTTTGTAACCCAAACTGTTTTCAGTGAATACCCAATCCGGACTAAAAAATTAATACCCGGGGTTGACCGGGTGCGCTGTCGGCATTAGTCTGTGTGCATGACAGTTATTGCGCTCACGCTAGGACTTACCAACCCGGTCTCTTTATAGAGAACCGGGAGATTGTCGTGCGGCCTTGTATTTCCTTTTTCTGGAAAAACTAACAAGCCACCATCCTAGCCCCTGACCTTACGGTTGAGGGATTGCAAAAGCCCAAAAGCCCAAATGCACCGTTATCAAGGCTGTCATGTTCCATAACCCAACAAACAGATGTCGCTGTCTCGAAATTCAGCGCAAGAATAGTCGTGATTTCTTGCTCCCGGTGTTCGCGCTTATCAGCCGCTACCCGGGAATGCGCGCCCCGGGTAGCGGCGAAGGCCATTCGGGCTCGCGGGCGTCGCCCCCGGCTCTCGGTCTGGCAAACCGGCGCAACCCCTTCGAACACGTATCAGGAACAACATCATGTTGAATGACCCTAGTACCAAATATCCCGCCTTTGCGCAGGTTCCATTAAGCGATAGACAATGGCCGGGAAAAACCGTCACAAAACCCCCGATCTGGTGCAGCGTTGATCTGCGCGATGGTAATCAGGCACTGATCGAACCCATGGGTAGCGAACGCAAGCTGCGTATGTTCGATTTACTGGTCTCTATCGGTTTCAAACAGATTGAAGTGGGTTTTCCTGCTGCCTCCCAAACTGATTTTGACTTTGTCAGGCAGCTCATAGAGGAAGGGCGTGTGCCGGAAGATGTCACCTTGCAAGTATTGACGCAGGCTCGTCGGCCACTCATTGAACGCACGTTCGAGTCTTTGCGTGGATCTCATTCCGCTATCCTGCATTTGTACAATTCCACCTCTGAGCTTCAGCGGCGTGTGGTTTTCAAGCAAGACAGGCAAGGTATCAGGGAAATGGCAGAGGCGGGTGCCGAAATGGTTGCCGAGTTTGCCGCCAGACAGACGGATACCGCCTGGCAGTTTGAGTATTCGCCTGAGAGTTTCACTGGCACGGAACTGGACTACGCCGTTGAGGTGTGCGATGCGGTTACTGCCATATGGCAACCAACGCCTGAAAACCCCACGATTTTGAATCTGCCGGCAACGGTCGAGATGTCTATGCCCAATGTGCATGCAGACCAGATCGAATGGTTTACACGTCATGTTCGTGACCGGAACAGCGTCTGCATCAGTCTGCATCCACACAATGACCGAGGCTGTGCCGTAGCGGCTACCGAGTTGGGATTACTGGCGGGCGGAGATCGTGTAGAGGGTACGCTATTCGGTAATGGTGAACGAACGGGCAACGTGGATATCGTGACACTGGCTCTGAATCTGTTTACCCAAGGCGTTGATCCCAACCTGGATTTCTCCGATATCTATGAGGTCATGCGCACGGTTGAACACTGCAACCAGCTGCCAGTACACCCCCGTCATCCGTATGCTGGAGAGCTGGTATTCACGGCATTTTCCGGCTCGCATCAGGATGCCATCAAGAAAGGCTTTTCGGCTATGCGAGAGAGTAACTCTCCCAAGTGGGAAGTGCCTTACCTGCCTATCGATCCAGCCGATCTTGGACGTACTTATGAAGCGGTGATTCGGGTAAACAGTCAATCAGGCAAGGGTGGAGTCGCCTTCATACTTGAGCGGGATCATGGGCTAGAGCTACCTCGCCGAATGCAGATGGAGTTCAGTCAGGTGGTTCAGGAAATTAGTGAGCGTACCGGCAAAGAGGTTGATTCTGCCTCGATTTACGAGGCGTTTGATACGACGTTTCTGCAGGCTATATCGCCGCTGGTTTTCGTCCGTCACACCAGCGCACAGGATGAGCAGGATGATTCGATCAGGACGCTGACGGCTGACATCATGTATGAAGGACAGCCGCTTACGATCCACGGGAAGGGTAACGGACCCATCGATGCTTTCGTCAACGCAATCAAGTCAGTTTTCGATGTTGACTTTCGCGTTGTTGATTACAATCAGCACGCGACGGGTGTGGGTGCTGATGCGCAATCTGCCTGCTATTTCGAAGTGCAGGCAGGTAAGGGCGCAACCCGATATGGTGCTGCGTTAAACAGTAACATCGTGTCTGCATCACTCATGGCTGTATGCAGTGCTTTCAATCGCGCAGTGGGCGATAGTTTGCTCAAACCCAGTCGCCCAAATCTGTGATACTGCACTTGAGAGCACAGACCTCTGCTTACGCAACCGCAAACAGGCTGAAAGGATCGTACATAAATGAGTGACAACGACAAACCCCGGCAAGCGTCTGCGGACAAACAGGTCGATACGGCAGGAGCACCTGATTCGCTGGCTCAGGCAGCGCTGGATTATCATCGCTATCCCGTTCCAGGCAAGCTGGAAATCACGGCGACGAAAAAGATGATGAACCAGCGCGACCTGGCGCTGGCTTATTCGCCCGGTGTTGCCGTTGCCTGCAAGCACATCGAGCGTGATCCCCTGGAAGCCGCTGAGCTAACAGCGCGAAGTAATCTCGTCGGCGTCATCACTAATGGGACCGCAGTGCTCGGACTGGGCGCCATTGGCGCTCTGGCCTCCAAACCGGTAATGGAAGGCAAGGCCGTGCTTTTCAAGAAATTTGCCAATGTCGATTGTTTTGACCTTGAGCTGGATACCACCGATGTCGACAAATTTTGCGATGCCGTTGCCTTGCTGGAACCGACCTTCGGAGGTATCAATCTGGAAGACATCAAGGCACCGGAGTGTTTCG
The DNA here is from genome assembly GCA_045110475.1 of Granulosicoccus sp. Lineage (GTDB taxonomy): Bacteria > Pseudomonadota > Gammaproteobacteria > Granulosicoccales > Granulosicoccaceae > Granulosicoccus. Next base: position 7,121 of record JBGCGC010000046.1, on the reverse strand, counting down.
AGATAGAAAAACGTCTCAAGGCGCGCATGAAAATCCCCGTGTTTCATGATGATCAACACGGCACCGCCATTGTGGTTGCAGCGGCTATCCGCAATGGGTTGCGTGTTGCTGGCAAGAATCTGGATGAGGTCAATCTGGTGTGTTCCGGCGCGGGTGCTGCAGCGCTTGCTTGTCTGAACCTGCTGGTGTTCATGGGGCTGGACAAACAGAAGGTGACAGTCTGTGATGAGCATGGCGTGCTTTATGAGGGCCGAAACAACAACATGGATCCCTACAAGGCGGTCTATGCGCGGAATACTGATGCGCGCAAGCTCGATGATGTTATCGGCAATGCTGATGTATTTCTGGGATTATCTGCGCCCAATGTTCTTTCAGGTGAGCAGGCCGCCCGTATGGCAAAGTCACCTTTTATTCTGGCACTTGCCAACCCTGACCCCGAGATAAGTCCTGATCTGGTGCATTCGGTCCGGGATGATGCCATCATGGCAACCGGTCGTTCTGATTACCCGAATCAGGTAAACAACGTTCTGTGTTTTCCTTTTCTATTTCGCGGCGCACTGGATGTAGGCGCCACGGAGATCAACGGCGAGATGCAGGCGGCCGCAGTAGAAGCCATTGCAGATATCGCTACCAAGGAGGCTTCGGATGTCGTGTCGGCCGCCTATGGAGGCAAGCCCTTCAGATTCGGACGGGAGTATCTGATACCCAAGCCCTTCGATCCGCGTCTTATGATGGAAATTCCAGAGCGGGTGGCCAAGGCAGCCATGGACAGTGGTGTTGCCACACGACCTATCATTGACTTCGAAGCTTATCGACGAAAGTTGCGCAGTTTTGTTTTTCGCTCTGGCTTGGTGATGAAGCCGGTGTTCGAACGAGCGCAGGCGAACGTTCAGCGCGTGGTGCTTTCCGAGGGAGAATCACCCCGTGTGCTCAACGCTGTTCAAATACTGGTTGATGATGCTATCTGTCATCCCGTGCTGTTAGGCCGGCACGACGTCATCGAAGCACAGATCGAGGACATGGCACTTCGCCTGACCATTGGCAACGGGTTCAGCGTCGTTGATCCCGCCAACAACCCCGATTTCGAAGCGCACAAGAGTGCCTATCACGCCATCATGGAAAGGGCCGGGGTATCGCCTGAATACGCAGGCAATGTGGTTCGCTCCCGCATGACAGCGCTCGCTGCCTTGATGGTACGCCGTGGTGAGGCTGATGCACTGGTATGCGGAACCCAGGGAGCCTATGCCCGACATTTGAGGCATCTGTGCGATGTGATTGGCATGCGTGATGACGTCACCGATGTTTCAGCGCTGATGTTGCTGATTCTGGACAAGGGTACGGTCTTTCTGGCAGACACGCATGTGACCGTTAATCCGCAGGCGGAAGAGATCGCAGAAACAGCGCAGATGGCGTCATCGATTGTTTCGCGATTTGGTCTGGTACCGAAAATCGCCTTGCTCTCGCACTCCAACTTCGGTAGCCGCAACAACGAGTCTGCATTAAAGATGCGCAAGGCGCGTGAAGTTATCAGGCAACGCTATCCTGATTTGGCTGTGGAAGGTGAAATGCACGCTGACGCTGCCTTGTCAGAAGAAACCCGAAATCGGATCTTCCCCAATGGGGCTTATACCGGAGGCGCTAACTTGCTGGTTATGCCAAATCTGGATGCGGCGAACATCACCTATAACATGGTGAAGGTTCTGGGAGATGGCGTGCCAGTGGGTCCCATGCTCATGGGCCTCAATCATCCGGCGCATGTGGTCACCGAATCCACCACGGTACGCGGCATTGTCAACCTGTGTGCCATCGCTGCGGTAGACGCCATTGATCACAAGGTGGCTGCCTCTGTAAGCTGATCCGGTTGCCGAGAACCTTGACTAGTTTAGCCAGTCTACTGGTTAAGCACCTGATAGCTGATACCATTGGCTTTCTACTTAAGCTGGTCTTGCCATGGAACTCGAGCTTTTCTTAAATCGTCTGGATACCGAGCCCGAAGGTATCGAATTTCCCGATGTCGTTGCTTTGATAAATCAGCTGTATGTGTTCATCCCGACGGGATTTCGCAATCACGATATCTATAACGAGGCAGGTCAAAATACCGGTTCCTGCAAGCTGTTTGCCTTTGCGCGCTTGCATGAGCTTGATGAGAAACAAACGCTGGCTTTATTCGGTGCCTATTATCGGGCTGATGTGCTGCGCTCGCCTGATGGCGATAGCCATCCCAACATTCGCCAGTTCATGAGCACAGGATGGTCGGGTGTGGAATTTGACGGCGTGCCGCTTCGGGCCCGCGGCTGATTCAGGCAGGCGTCGGTCTGGCGCTTCACAGCACCTTAAGCAAGCCCGCCAGCAAACCAATCAGCCCACCGAAAACACCACCCCAGACAACCAGCCATCCCAAATGACGTTTGATCATGCGTTGCATGATGTCCTTGACCATATCAGGTGTCAGTTCATCGAGACGGGTTCGCAGTAGCTTATCCAGTTTCTGTACAAACCGATCACTGGTTGCGGCCTTGCCAATCTGTTCGTTGACCAGCGACTGAATTCGCGGCGAGCCTGCAGCGTCGGTCAGGAATTTCTCCATCCGTTGTTTGAATGGCTCGCGCAGGGGTTGTAGTGCCGCTTCGCCACCGACCATGGCAAGCATGGAACCAAACGAGGACTCGGTGATTGTTGCTACCAGCTGATCATAGGCGGCATCCAGATCGATGGCCTTCAGCATGGGGCCGATATCAATAGCGGCGGTAGGCGACGCCTCCCCCGTTGAGCTTGCCATCAGTCTTTCCACGCTGTCTTTGGCGAGGAGTTCCTCGTGAACCATGCGCAAAATACCCGCCTTGAAGTCTTCGAAGTGCAGGGCGATAACACCTGAACCATACAAACCGGGTACACGATCGAACAGCATGTAAACGGCTAGCCAGTTGGTCAAAGCACCGGATAAAGCGAACAGCCCAGTGCTCAGGAGTAGGGCACGATAAGGTTCGGCTAACAAAAAACCAAGCCCGATGAGGCCAAGAGCGATAAGGTTTGGAACGGTATTCTTGTTCAGCATGGCATGTGTTGCTAAGGGTCCAGGCTCGGTTCTTACAGGTTGGGATTGGCCCACCAGCGCATCTTACCGGGCGGCGTTTTCTGGCTTGTTGTCACTGGTTCTTGCGACTACGACGCGACCGTCGGCTTCCCTGCCCGGTGGCTGAGCCTCCGGCGATGCTCAGGTCGCCATTCATCTGCGCACGTGCGCCTTGCGACAGTTCGCCAAGATTATCAACTATTTTCTCAATGCTGGGGGAGGGCGTTCCACTTTGCCAGTTGTCGATTGCCTTGCGCATGGCAGCAACATGCACCGGTGTTGTCCCGCAACATCCACCAATGATGGTGGCCCCGGCGTCGGCACACAACCCAGCGTAAATCGCCATAAGTTCTGGCGTGCCGCTGTATACGATCTTGCCATCGACATAGTCGGGTATGCCACAGTTGGCCTTCGCAACCAGCGCCGGCTGTCTGTCGATTTTCGCGGCGGCGCTTTTCAGGTTGCATACGGCGGCAACCACTTCGGAGGCACCCACACCACAGTTGCTACCCACGGCTGTGACAGGCGTATTCAGGCTGGTGCTGATCGTCAGCGCTTCTGCTGGCGTTAATCCCATCATTGTTCGGCCATTGGTATCGATGCTGACGGTGTACACAAGAGGCAGGCCAATCTCGCTGGCACCCTTTACCGCTGCCTGAATCTCTTCAGCAGAGGATATGGTCTCGATCCAGAGAACATCGGCTCCGCCGTCTGCCAGTGCACGGGCCTGCTCTGTGAACGCCGCCTGAGCCTGTTCAATGCTGACAGGGCCGTTGGGCTCAAGGATTTCACCCGTGGGCCCCATTGAGCCAGCGACCAGTACCTTGCGTGTTGCCTTGTCAGCTTCGGCGCGAGCCAGCGCTGCAGCAGTCCGATTGAGCTCGGCCATTCGGTCTGCGCAGTCGTGCAGTGCAAGGCGATAGTGCGTTCCACCAAAACTGTTTGTCAGGATGATGTCTGAACCTGCTTCGACGAAGGAGCGATGCAGATTGGAAATTCTGTCGGGATGATCGATATTCCAGAGCTCAGGTGCATCACCTGTTTGTAATCCGACTTCAAACAGATTGGTGCCGGTTGCACCGTCAGCCAGCAACAGACCGCGTTCCGACAATAGTGACTCGAGTATGTTCGTCATGCGCGCAAGGTTACCTGAATTGACTTGTTAGTATTGGACACACCGTGTTACCGGTTGCAGGTGCCATTCCGGCACAGTTCCACTGTTTTTTGTGGATTGAGGCAGAAACGTGGCGTCGTTTATGTGATCATCAAGAGTATTGTTACCAGGGCTTGCGAATACACTGCTTCGTCAGCATATTCGAAACAACACCATTTCCCTGTAATCAGGCCGAACTCAAGAAACTATTCATCATGTTATTCGGAATGGGCAAGCCCCCACCCCCTAATACGATCGACACTGTGCCCGTTCCACGATCGGTCGGCTGCATGGGGCTAGTCGGCTGCCCGGGAGTTCGGATCGATAGCCCACCAACGGGCAGCAAGAAAATGCTTGAGTCGGATCTGAACGAAATCATGAATTGGGGCGCTAACGGCGTGTTATGTCTGGTAGAACCTCATGAACTCGTGTTGAACAAGGTAGAGGGTCTGCCTGCAGCGGTTCAGAACGCAGGCATGTGGTGGAAGCATCTCCCAATCGTCGATATGGATATTCCCAATCAGGAGTTTGAAAATATCTGGGCAGTCGAGGGCGAGCGCATACGCCACGCGCTGAGGATCGGCGAGCGTGTGGCGATTCACTGTTATGCGGGTCTGGGCAGAACTGGCATGATGGCTGCGCGTATTCTGGTCGAATTCGGTCTGGAGCCAGAACGCGCTATCCGCCGAATCAGGCGCGACAACCGTCGTCGGATACAGACCAAGGGACAAGCCGATTTTGTTCGTAGCTGCTACTCACTGGTTGGTACCGAGTACCACTGAGCGGAAAATCTCGTCAACATGGCGCCTTAATGTGACGGTGACGCCTGACAGGTCGTTTGGCAACATGCCAGAGTCGTTCGCTGGAATTCTCTTTATTGCGTTTCCGGTTCATCATGACGCGACAAACTGACACGGTATTGACAGCATGAGTACACCTGGTGCAGCTCGTAGAAGAAGAGGCGGTGGTCGCGAAGCAAAGCGCGCACGAGCCGCAGCCGGCACTGCTGCGCAGGCCTATATCAAACGAAAGATTCCGTTCTACGAAATTCTTAATGATGAAGGCCTGAGCCTTATTGAGCATAACGCCGACACCATCCTCGAGGAAATCGGAATAGATTTTCGTGATGATCCTGAAGCGTTGCAGATGTGGAAGGATGTCGGAGCTGATGTGCAAGGTGAGCGCGTCAGGTTTCCTCGCGGCCTGTGCCGAAAGCTGATCATGGATAGCGCGCCCGCGATTTTTACGCAGCATGCGCGTAACCCGGAAAAATCCGTGGTGATAGGTGGAAACAACACGGTCATGGTCCCCGCCTACGGTTCACCCTTCGTTTTTGATCTGGACAAGGGGCGCCGCTATGCAACGATCGACGATTTCCAGAATTTCGTCAAACTCGCTTACATGAGCAAGTCCTTGCATCATTCGGGTGGCACCGTCTGCGAGCCCGTGGACTTACCGGTCAACAAGCGCCACTTTGACATGGTCTACGCGCACATGAAGTATTCTGACAAACCGTTTATGGGTTCAGTGACCGCCCCCGAGCGCGCGCAGGATACGGTAGACATGGCGAAAATCCTGTTTGGTGACGATTTCATCGATCTGGAAACCGGTGTGGAAAAAACCGTTGTGGTCAGTCTGATCAATGCCAATTCGCCCATGACGTTCGATGACACCATGCTGGGTGCTGCCAAGGTGTACGCCAGAGCCAATCAGGCGTGTATCATTTCGCCATTTATTCTGGCTGGCGCCATGTCGCCTGTCACCGTGGCAGGTACTGCTGCGCAGATTCTCGCAGAAGCGCTTGCAGGCATGGCCTTTGTGCAACTGGTTCGTCCTGGTGCACCGGTGGTTTTTGGCACCTTTGCAAGTTCTGTTTCCATGCAGTCAGGTGCTCCAACCTTCGGCTCACCCGAACCCACACAAGTGATGTACATTGCCGCCTCTCTGGCTCGTCGTCTGGGGGTACCGTTTCGTAGTGGTGGTGGTTTGTGTGCTTCAAAATTACCTGATGCACAAGCAGCTTATGAAGCAGCCAATACGCTGCATTCGGCCGCCATGGCGGGTGTGAACTTCATGTTACACACCGCGGGCTGGCTTGAGGGAGGGCTTGCAATGGGGTACGAGAAATTCATGATGGATGCTGATCAGGCTAGCATGCTGGCGGTTCTACTACGCGGCGTCGATCTAAGTGACAATGGTCAGGCGCTGGATGCGTTGCGTGAAGTCGGGCCAGGCAATCACTTTCTGGGTTGCGCACATACACAAGCCAATTTCCAGAGTGCCTTCTGGCGATCGGAAATTTCGGACAACAACAGTTTCGAGCAATGGGAGTCTGAAGGTTCTCTGGATGCCGCACAACGCGCCAATGGGCGCTGGAAGGCAGCGTTGGCGGAGTATTCCGAGCCCACGTTAGATGTTGGCATTGATGAAGCGTTACTGGAATATGTCACCTCGCGCAAGGCGGCTTTCCCTGACGCGAACTATTAGTTTGCGCCATAGGGGTGCATCGTTGAACGAATTGCGCCGATAGTGTCGAATGAGTTAGACGACAACAATGCTCTCTGGTAGCCTGACCCTGTCCGTAGACTAGACTATCCATAAAACGCCAAATCCTTTCATGAATAATCCAGGCTAGGAGCCTGCGCGGTAGAAAGCGATCGAGCGAGAGAAGTCCAATTTTGAGTCAAATTTTGTGCTCATTTGAGGAGCTTAGCTGGCTAAGTGACGAAAATGAGCGCAAAATTTGGCCAAAAGTGGGCTGCTCGTAGCCGATTGATTTCTGCCGCGCAGGCTCCAAGGAACAGACTTGGGCAATTGCCACCCGGGCAGAATTGCTCGGCACTATCGGACTAACCAATGACCGTCCAGGGACTTTCATGATCGGCTCGCGCGAGG
>JBGCGC010000045.1:0-9110 GCA_045110475.1 Granulosicoccus sp. | reverse complement strand
TTTGGCATTCCAGTATCGTCGATTATCCAATACCACTGCTTTCGTCTACCGGCAGCATCAAGCACTATTTGGGTTACACCATCAAGCAATTTCCTGTCAGAGCACTGTGCATCAGCCACAAAATGATGAAGTGATTGGTGACGAGAACGAAACGTTTGTTGGATCAATAGGTGCTGCAAGCGGTTCAACGCACTTGCGTTCAATTGGCAGCATCAATCCTTTGCAATAGCCCTGAAACGGTGCATGTTGGTTCTTGTGGCCTAGCGACGCACATAGGCCTTCAATCACGAGCCTCACGCAGCACGGCGAAAGCACCGTTTTCCTGCTGCACGTCTGTTCGATCAAACAGAGCCGGTTGCGCCGTGTCGGACTCCAGGAGTTGTACCTTAGTATTCACGCCTATCTGGTCACCGCTGACACTGAGTTGTTGGCCATTAAAAATACTCGTACTCAGGCCACACGTCTCCCCGACCTGGCACACGATAAAATCCTCATCGACATCCGTTCCTGATATCACCCGGTAGTTACCTGGCTCAAGTTCGGTGCTGAATTGTCCGTCGTTTTGTACTTGAACGGTTGTTGACGTGTTGTCCTGCTCGTCGACGAATATCACAAAATGTGGTGCTTGCGGATGATTATCTTCAGGTGTCCCAACTGTTAATTCAACGTTCACCTTAAGCTGATTGCCCACGTCCGGTGTAAATAGAATTAGACCTTTGTAGTTGCCGGTTCCAAAACCTGTAGTGTTGGCAGTAATCTGATGCACACCAATACCGTTAACACTCAAACCCGAATCCACCTCTATCCAGTCAGCACTGACTTGCACCGTTACTGTAGGGTTTTGTGAGCCGCTGTTTGTGTTGCTCAAATTCAAGGCAGCGGTACTGAGGGCGTCACTGAACGCAATTGACTCTGTGTTGACAGCCAGCAACGGATTTTGCTGTGGTTGATTTGCAGCCAGATTTATCGCAGCCTGCACCGCCTTTTCAGCATTTATCAAGCCATGGCCGAATTGATCATCACGACCTGGACTACCTAGATCATCAGTAATTTCGCCACTTGAAAGTAGCGTATCGAATTCATCTGGCGTCATTTGAGGATGGATCGATTTCATCAATGCAATCACACCGGACACATGCGGTGCAGACATTGAAGTGCCCTGTAGACAATTGTTGGATGATTCGCGCAAGCCGGTGCTATCATCAGCGACGTAGGCACTCAGCACGCCTACGCAGGCAACAATATTCGGGTTTTCACCAACGCTTAGAAACTGGCCTCCCGGTGCAGTCACATCGACACGGTCGTTAAACTGCGAATAATTCGCCCGTTGTTTTCGCCCGTTGATGGCAGCAACAGATACCACGCCTTCGTAGGAAGCAGGAAAACTCAAATCCGGGTTTCCATCATTTCCCGCTGATGCCACAATAAACACACCAGCGTCTCGCACAGCATCAACGACTTGCTGTTCTGCTATTGAGAATCCGCCGCCACCCAGGCTCAGATTAATAATATCTGCCCGTCGCTGGGGCTTTAAATCATCAAACAAATCAGCTGCGTAGATCAGTGAGTTCATGATATCCCCGTTTGATCCACCTCCTTCTCCCAACACTCGCAACGGCATTATTTGGGTTTCCCATGCAACGCCTGCCAGACCAATGTTGTTATTAGATTCTGCCGCTATGGTTCCTGCAACATGAGTACCGTGCCAGATACTGGAACTAATGGTGGGACCGTCGCCGGGATCATCGGGGTTGTTGTCGATATCACCAGAAATGCCATCACTCTCCCCATCTTTTGCAATAATGGCATTGGAGATGAAATCAAATCCATCTGCAGTCAACTTGTTGGTGAGATCTTCATGGTTGAGAAACACGCCTGTGTCTGCCACAGCAACTATCACTCCTTCGCCGGGTTGCTTTCCCGTTTCCAGAATGATGCTTTCCCAGGCGTTTGGGAGATTGATCTGTTCGTAATGGAATTGTGAAATAAAGCTTGAATCCACCACCTGATCGCTATTGTTATTTTCGTCGATGGGAATCTCTCCAACAATCTGCGACAAATCCAAGGCACCATTAATAATTGGAAAAACTGGGGCTTGCAGGGGAGATCCGTATAGCGGATCGTTGGGAACAATCGCTGTCGGTTTTCGAATGTAGTTGGGCTCAGCGTAGACGACATCGTCGCGTTGCTTTAGATTATCGATCGCAGCCCAGGTGGTCGCCGCCTGATCCCAGTTGAGATTAGCGCTTGGGTAAACTTCTGTCAGATCAACGATATCAAAGTCCCAGCTTTCGTTGGCCGAGGTCCATCTGACAATTGCCTCTCTGAGCACAATTTCCTGAGACTCTCCATTGAGTTGAACTAGAACAGGGCCTCCCAGGTTGTTGGTTGAGTTCGGGTCCAAATCCGTATCTTCATTTGCGCTGGGCTGCAGCGGAATCGGTAATGTTGTTTCTTCCAGGGTTATAACGTATCTGGATGCACCTCTGCTGGCACTGATTTCTATCAAATACTCTGTGTCTGCCACAACCTCAATTGACTGAAACTGCCCGGGAGCTCCCACGGCTTGAAAGCCGGATGCGATATCGCCTACTTCCAGTGTCAGTTCTGCACCGCTACCTGAGGTTTCGGAAAATTCGACAACATCCAATTTCACGGTTTGACCGGCCTGCAAAAACACTCTGTACATATCTACAGCATCTGCTTCACGACCACCCGGTGCACCCTCTATAGCCACTACACCTTGAATTGTCACAAGATTGTTAGGCAATAGCTGGGCTGTCTCTGGCGTATTGTTGTCAATCGCTGAATCAGACTCTGTCAGGTCCGAATCAACCACCAAGTTATTGGCAAAATCAACAGACCCACTGACTCCGTGGGTAACCGGTGATAGATCCGGACTGCTGGGCATTTCCTCCGGTCCATTCGGTGCCTCCGGTAATCCTTCCGGCAGTTGCACGTCATCGGGTGCCGAATTGTTGCTATCAGCTTCGCCACCATTTCCGCCGCTGCAAGCTGCTAGCGTTACTACCAAAAGAGGCCAGCTAAGTCTGCTGATTGACGATTTCCACATGATTTGATTCTTCCAGTGACATGAAGTAAATAGAGCTCTGAGGTTGATCCCGAGTTGCCAGGCAGACTTTAACCAGTGCATCCATGGACTGTATGTATTCCTTTAACCCACATCGGTTCAAAAAAGATAGAGAAATTCTATAGCCTTCGTTGAGAATACGCTGGTATCTCTTGGTATCGGTATTTTTACCTCGCAGGCCACTTAAGGCCGGATTTTTTAAAACCCTTTTTGAGTTGCTAGGTACATACTACAGACTATTGGAATTCATCCGGTTATATAGGAGTTACCGCAATGCGACCACAAAAACTGATTTCCTACGACGAGTGGATGAAAGGAACTGCTCGCCGGTTTAAGTCTCGTAGCAAATTATTGAAATCGCTGGATACGGCTTTGGAAAACTATGCCAGAGTCTGCGGTGGGTGGGGCGCTAAATCGGCAGTAGGGAGCCGACAACATAAGGAAGTTGAACTAGCTTTCAACGCCTGGAAAGAATCAAAAGGCTTTGGCGATGCCTGGAAAAATGCACCTCGCGATGGCAACAAATTCTTTACGATGCTCGATGCTCGATGCTCAATTAAGAGGTGTAGGTGATTCCGACGAAGCACTGGGTGTTATTGATTTCATGCGCCCCGAGATGGAACACGCTCGTTTGGGCGCAGTTTATCTTTTCTCAAATCTTAAGTGCGATGACAGCTTATTCAGCGTAGCACTCGAAGGTTCGCTGGATCTTGCAAAAGCAGCATTGAAATACGAGGATATTGATTACAATAAAACGGCAGCAAGTGTTGCGGCAGGAGCAGCGGATCAAGGGGTGCGAAGGATAGAATCTGCAATCCTTGGCCGTGAAGGTAAGAGTCCTAAAACCTCTTCCACTCAGCTGTTGCAGGCAGTTGAACCTCCTATGTCTGAGCGCCTTAGACAGATATGGCAAACTATTCGCGACAAAGTCCTTGAATTTTCAGCCAAGATCATTGAGGCAATAGAAAAAAAACTTAATGAAATCCGAGATAAAGTCTCGACTATGGCTAAAAACCCTTCGGATGCAATCATGGATAATTTGGGACCCATCTTGCGCAAGCTCGTTGACGCTCTGACCAGCCGATTCCTATCGGATGCTGCTCCGTTTATTGGCGCCGGGCTGGAGCTTGTCGGAGGCATTATCAAGACGCTGGATGCTGGCGTCACAAAATTCAAAGAGTGGCTTAGTGGCAAAGAAGTGATGTTAGCCAAAGGTCATATAACGGTGATTGTTGAATCTATACAACGTGCGATGACGTTGAGCATTGGCTCAGGGCTTTTCAGCACGCTTAAAGGTGGTATCAGCCTCGGTTCTCAGTTCATGACGGCTGGTGCAGCTGCGTTAGTTTCATTGATTTCGTCAATTATCGAGGCGGTTGTAAAAACGATTTGGAAAATGATCGAAATAAGCCGGATACGAGCATTCTTCAAAGAAGCCAAAGGGCTCTGGGAGTCAAAACACAGTGCCGATGCTTTGCATAAGCGTCCAATAGCATTCAATCAGTGGTTTAAAAGTTATTCACTCAGTCTGCCTGTTCTGTCTGTGATTGCGTTAAATTCCGGCATTACCGGAAGCAGGATGACTTTTTTGCAAATGTACAAATCCGACTCCACAATTATCAGTCAATCGCAGTTTGACAAAGGGGCCAATTATCTAGATGGGCTAAAAAACTGGGGTAGCGAATACCTGAAGGATACTGGTTTTAGCATTACCTCCGACGACAAGATAGTTGCAGGCTTACTAGAGTTAGCCAAGAATCAGACAGCGCCAGTGTCCGCAAGATCTAAAACCCATAATATCGTAAAGCAGTTCTTCCATGTGTAGATCTACATTGGTGTTTACTTTGTAGCCTCAAAGCTGATAACAAAACCAACTGGAATTACTGCCCTATAGCGTTCTGCTGTTAACCGATAACAGTCCTTCAAGTAATTGTGTCGTAATGTCTTCTTTATAATTCGTCCAGGCTTTGATCTCTACACGGTGATGAATCGGAATTTGAGAAGATCATGGGCGTTAACTTATACTCTTGTTTGTGGCTTGCACGCCGGGCACACACCGTTAACTGAGACAGGTCTTTGTCTGCCACGGCACGTTATGCGCGAGTTTGAGAACTACCTGGCGTGTACTGAGCTTGAGAACGGTTTATTGGGGCGCGCGCTTCTGAACTTACCCGCGCGCCGCCGCCAGCGGTTTGCTAGCCAGCTGAAGAGCCACGAGCGCCTGGTGTTATTGCTGAGGTAATACCGCGGCTATTTGCCGCGGAGAGCAACTAAGCAGATTCTGCCTGGCACGGAATTTCAAGGGTCAGTAGATTGGCGTTGGTGGCGCGTAGGGTGACACGCTGAGACTTTTTCGGTATCACTGAACGGACCGAAGAGACAGGCACAGCGCCAACCAACGATGTGAAAGTCATACGCTGACGCTGCGCCCCGAACCGTGCATCCGCACAGCCCGTTCGGCGTCTCACTGAAACTGGTGTAAATCCAGCCCTCATGGGTGTTTTCACTCTGATGAGCTCATCCTCCCGGCTGTTCAATTGTGCCCGTTGCCACGCACTGACCATGGTGTGTCGTTCTTGTGATCGAGGCCGACGATATTGCGCGTCTAACTGTTGTGTGCAAGCGCGTCGCTATTCGCAGCGCAGGGCCACATGTAGTTACCAAAAAACTCGGCGAGGACAACATGCCAATGCAGATCGGCAACGTCGGTATCGGGCACGTCAACGCAATAAAGTAACGCATCAGGGTTCCGTTGATTTAGCCATGCCTGTTGTACTGCCGACCAGAGCTAACAAGGTCGCTGATGCATCGTTAGGGGTTGTGCAGAGGCAGTATCCAGCCTCGCAGTGTCATTTTTGTCGCAAACCTTTGTCGCAAACCGTTCAACGATTTCTTGCAACGCAACTTTCTTTGCTCATCAGCACGGCCCCGTACAGGGCGCCGACCCACAGAGGAGCCTTGATCAACTTGACCTATGAGTATTAGCATCAATGATCGTTTCTATGAAGAGCACACCCGTCGTACGCCGGTTTTTATCTCACCCGATGTATGTGGCTGTCGGAGATTTTGAGGCTGCACGTCGAATATGGGGACAATTATGGCATCATCTATTGCATTGAGTATGGTGTCATTAAGCCTCGCGTCGAATGTTGCTGCGCTAGTCTGCCGAGTGGCTGTGACGAAGATTATCGTGCGTTAGACTTTAGTGTGGGATCAACACGGTCTCGGGACGACCAGTGTATGGTTGGCTTGGCGAACGTTCGTTATTTTTATATGGCAATATATTCACAGTACCGTATGTGAATTCCAGCGTCCGCAGTCAGTCAGTTTTTTACAGACAGCAACAACAAACAGGGGAGATTCTCGTTGAGCGAAGACCATATCCGTAAGCAGGCACTCGACTATCACCGATGGCCAACCCCTGGCAAGATTTCTCTGGCCCCTACCAAGGCCTTGACGACGCAACATGACTTGTCTCTGGCCTACTCGCCAGGTGTGGCCTACGCCTGTACGGCTATCCAGGAGGATCCGTCTCTGGCGGCCGATTATACCTCGCGTGCAAACCTGGTGGCTGTCATCACCAATGGTACTGCCGTCCTCGGGCTGGGTAATATTGGTGCTCTGGCGGGAAAGCCCGTTATGGAAGGCAAGGCTTGCCTGTTCAAGAAATTTGCAGGGATTGACGTCTTTGACATAGAAGTCGACGAGATTGATCCACACAAGTTTGTGGAAATTGTCGCGGCACTGGAACCGACTTTCGGCGGTATCAATCTGGAAGATATCAAGGCACCTGAGTGTTTCCATATCGAAAAAGCGCTTCGCGAACGAATGAATATTCCGGTGTTCCATGATGATCAACATGGCACCGCCATCGTTACCGCCGCCGCCATCACCAACGGGTTGCAACTTGTCGATAAGAAAATCGAAAACGTTCGTCTGGTGGCTTCTGGTGCAGGGTCTGCTTCACTGGCCTGTCTGAATTTGCTGATCAGCCTTGGATTGCAACGTGAAAATGTGCTGTTATGTGATTCGCGTGGTGTGGTCTATGAAGGTCGTGAAAATGTGGACCCCAGTAAGCAAGGCTACGCTCAGAAGACCGACTTGCGAACGTTGGCGGAATCGATTGTCGGTGCAGACATTTTTCTTGGTTTGTCAAAAGGGGGCGCGCTTACCGCTGATATGCTCAAGCAGATGGCTGATAATCCCATTGTGCTAGCGATGGCAAACCCGGAGCCTGAAATTCGACCCGAGCTTGCTAAAGAGGTAAGGCCGGATTGTCTGATTGGTACAGGACGATCAGACTATCCTAATCAGGTTAACAACTCACTGTGTTTCCCCTTCATCTTTCGCGGAGCGCTGGATGTCGGTGCAACGGAAATCAACGAGGAGATGAAGGTGGCAGCGGTCAAAGCACTGGCCGCCATTGCACAAGCAGAGCCTTCCGAAATCGTAGCTCAAGCTTATGGTGAGCCGACGCCACCGTTCGGTCCGGACTATTTGATTCCACGTGCATTTGATCCTCGATTGATCACTAGGATATCTCCTGCCGTGGCTCAAGCTGCCATGGATAGCGGGGTTGCCGCCAAGCCAATCCAGGACATGCGTGCCTACAGCGAGCAGTTACACCAGTTTGTTTATGAAACAAGCTCTCCCATGCAGCCGGTTTTCGTGGCTGCCAAACACTCGCCTAAACGTGTTATCTACGCTGAAGGGGAAGACGAGCGTGTATTGCGTGCCGCTCAGGTCGCTGTGGATGAAGGTATTGCTTATCCGGTTCTGATTGGTCGGACCGATATTATTGCATCGCGCATAGAACGACTGGGGCTACGCCTCAAGGATGGTGAAAACTATGAGTGCGTCAACGTACTAGATGATCCACGTTATCGGGAGGTGTGGAGTGAGTACTACCAACTGTGCAAGCGGCTGGGAGTCACTAGAGAGCAAGCAAAGGAGGAGACGCGTACGCGCACAACGTTAATCGGTTGCATGTTGCTACATCGTGGTGATGCTGACGCGTTGCTGTGCGGCACTTCGGGGCACTATGCGGAACACCTGGGCTATGTTCGTAAGGTTATCGGCATGGAGCAGGGGGTGAATACGCTGGCAGAACTACAAATGGTTGTCCTTGCCGAACGGCAACTTTTCATCTGTGACACACAGGTCAATGAGAACCCCACGGCTGAACAGATAGCAGAAATAACGTTATTGGCTGCCAGAGAAGTGAGCCGGTTCGGCATTGTACCGAGCGTCGCATTATTGTCTCGATCGAGCTTTGGCAGTGCTGCAATTACGTCTGCTAAAACTATGCAGCATGCACTGGAACTCATCAAGGCCCGCCAACCCGATCTTGTTATCGATGGTGAAATGCGTGCAGATCAGGCTTTGTCAGCTACGATTCGCGATCGGGATTTCCCTGATTCCACGTTAACAGCCAATGCCAATGTACTGGTCATGCCCAATGTCGACGCGGCGAATATTACATACAACGCGTTACGGGTTGTCAGTAGTGGGGTATCGATGGGAGGGATTTTGCTGGGTGCTGCAAAATCGGTGCACATCATGTCCTCTTCATCAACCGTTCGGCGGATTGTCAATATGACGGCACTGGCTTCTGTAGACGCTACCGCCCATGGATCGAAGAGTGTTGATTAATGCCATGAATATGTACATTCGGCCATCGGAAAATCAGGACGACCTATCATCAATGTTGCTTGCAAGGTGCAATCTGTAACCCTGATCATGACACGCTTTAGGAGCAGGTGGATGCTGTTTCAGGTAAGTTCTAATCTGCTATCATCGATAGTAGTGCGCGCCTGCTTTGTTCAATGAACAAAACGAAGCTGTGGTACCAGAAAACATATTTGTCTATTACAAAAGCTTTGGCAGTACACCTGGGTTTGATCGAAATACCATTAGTCCAATTCCGAACGGATTACAAATGCTTGCTAACCAGAATGTGCCTAACAGCGGCCCGTGGAACTTCCGTGTTGACCCTGAAATGATCAACGGCCAGCAACAA
>JBGCGC010000044.1:0-16218 GCA_045110475.1 Granulosicoccus sp. | reverse complement strand
CGCTTCTAAAATCCCTGAGTTCAACCCTTGGTTCTGTACGATCAATGTTCGAACGCCAATCGGCCGCAAGCTCAGGGTTCCATGCACGCGTTCAAGGCTGGACTGAACGTAGTCGAGATCACCGTCACCATCGATATCGCCGACATCGGGTAAGCCATGTCGTCGACTCATGCGTCCTGGGACGGCAGGTTGATCGACGAACACATGCTCTGGAAGACCATTAGCATCGATAGTGCCGGTTGACATGAAAGATGAAAGGCGGTCATTACCTCCACCGTCGGCGTGTACAGCAAAATCGAATATTCCATCGCCATTAAAATCAGCACAACCACAGGTATACGCCAGCGGTTGCCCAAAACGCGTGTTTTGAAACGATTTTCGCCGCGAGGTCGAAAAATTACCTGCGCCGTCGTTGTAGTAGACAAACAAATTATCGTCTGCCTGAATGTACATAATATCGTCAACGCCATCGGCGTTTGCATCACCTACTAATCCGAAATGTCCGTTATTCATAGTGTTGCGTAGCGATCCGAGTTGCGAGGATGCGTCACGAAAATTACCGGTTCCATCTCCAATCAACAAGACGTTGTCGTCGAGTACCTGATTGATGAAGATGTCATCCGGGCTGCCATCTCCTGCGATATCACCAGACTCAATAGTTAAGGCGTTCTCACCAGCTGGTAAATCTTGTCCACCTGAAAACCCTTGCCATTCGCCATCGACCGTTCCGAGATTGATGTGCAGTCTCGCAGGCTCGCGAAGCACGGCAAAAACAAGATCGATGAATCCATCTGCGTTTACATCTACTGGTTCAACATAGGTTGAATTAGCAGAGGAGCCGGGATTTTGAAACAATTGTCCGGTGCGATTAGTCAATACGGATGCTTCATTCATTAACAGCACTGGATCCATGCCTCGGCGTGCTACAGCTATATCATCCAATCCATCATTATCAAAATCTGCTACCCCGAGTGTCTTGACACTTCTGTCATTGGACAAGCCAACGAGGTGAGATGATGTCCGGTCGCTTAGTTCCGGCAAGTCATCGGCTGAAACTCCCGTATTCATTGCGGTTAGAAAAACGCCGGCAAGAACAACCTGTACGTGATGAAAACGCGCACGCGAAAAAGAGGGCACTTTCATTTATTTTGTCCATGTGAGATTATTTTGGTACTGCATTATCTGTACCGCGCGAACATGACGGTTACTTATCGCGTTAATGCCATAAATCGTGACAAACAAGGTGTCATGTATTGACTTCGCTGTTACTTAGGCCCGAAGTATTAAAGCGCTCTTCACATGAATACATGTAATTTTTGAAGTTACGCGCATGCTTCAGGGCGGCGAGCAGTCAGCAATTTCATAGCTTAATATCAGGCTAGATATCTCCCTCAAATTTTCACTCATGGGCTTACCATTGCCGCACGTACACATTCGAGGCATGCCTAATCTCCAGCCTCATTCGTGAAGATACTCTATGCAGCAAACGTAAAAACATGTTACTGAATTTGCTCTAGCGAGGCTTCCGAAATCACCGAGCCTAGTTTTCCGTCAACCCATTCCGGCAAGGGGCGCCCGGCAAGGGGCGCCCGGCAAGGGCAATGGCTGCGCGGTGGAAATTGATCAGGTGCCAGGTGTGTGATGGAGTGGGCTGACGGGTCTGCAGCCGGTGCGTCAAACAGTAGGTGGGCGGTAGTGAGTAGCCGTTTCACTGTTAGAGTATCTTGATGGTAGGTATTTGGTTGAGGTGGCTTGGTGGTAATAGGCAGTTTATTCTTCTTATACTCATACGGACATAGTAAAGAACCGTATCCTGGCGCCACTTAGCGGTCGACTGACGAGTTAAGAAACCCCGGAAAAAGACTTAAAATCCCTTGGTGGTAACACCGTGCCGGTTCAAGTCCGGCCCCGGGCACCATACAAATTCAACTCTGATGTAGATCCATGGCAGCACTGATCGCAGCGTCTACTCTCCCCAGCGTTCAGCTATCTCTATTAGAACAGTCTCCGATGAATTTGCTGTGTTTGCTGGTAATAAGACCGCTTGCGAGAGACACACATCTGCAAGCGAGATGTCTCAGTGCACGGCTGGGAACTCCTCACGCATGAGCTCAATCGGACGCATACTCTTCAGGATACTTATAGGTTACTCTTATTCCGCAAGTGGAGCAGAACATAAATCTAAAAGTTATTAATATGAAGAGTATTTCGTTGTTCGACGCGCGTAAGTCACGTGGTATTTTCAATGGACAATTCTCGCTTCTGCGTCGCTCCACATGCTACGTGCTGCGGTTGGCAATAGTCGGGGTGGCTCTTGTACTCTCCGGCTGTGGTGGAAATAGTGATGGACCCGATATTATCGTGATCCCTCCCGCGGATGCTGAACAGGCACCATTGATTCCCGTTGCAGGCGATGGTGCAGATGGCACTCCGGTGCTAGATGAGCCATTAGATACGCCTCCAACAAGTACACCATCAACATCTACGGACGGGTTGAACATCGCACCGGCGGATGTCGCTGGTGGCAGCTACTATCAGGACAGTCGAGTGTCGGGGCTGTCAACCGGTCCAGTGTTTGGAACTGGCGAACGTCCGAATTCTGAATTGGTCAAGCCCATACCGGTACAGATAGTCGACGTCGAAGCGAGCCTTCGGCTTTTGGAGTTACGTGTACTTAGGAGGTCTGGGATGGATTCGAATGGTGTCCCGGAAAGCACTGCGGCTTACTTAGGTATAGTTCAGAACGCAAGCAGCCAATTTCTCTGCATCATATAGCTCGATGAGATTGAGGAATTGACGTCAACTGGTGAGCAACTTAACGAACGTAGCTTATCCGCACTTCTTTTTGGTGAGGTTGGTGCCAGGCCCGATGGAACGATCTACCATGGTACTTGCCTTGCCCCAGGCAGTCTGGGTTACATCCTACACGGCATCGGTGACGCTGACTTCGACTCGGTGGCTGAAATAAGAGCGCAGTCCTTGAGTTCGAGTTCTGACGACTTTGAGCAAGTGCGCGGGGCTGTGCTGCCAGTGCTGTACAGTTTGCAGGCAGACGGTTTAATTGCTGTAACGCTTGTGAACAATCACAGTGAAACGCTTAACGTGCGTTCGGTTTTTGCGATCGCCATTGATGAACAGGGTCATGCATTCGCCTCCGAATTTAAACTACCCGAAGCTGACATCCCATCTGGCGCTGAATTTGTAGTGAACGACTTGTTTCCTGGCTTTAAAGGCATGGCGAGTACGATCCGGGTAATTGTCAGATTTAAGTTACCGTCAGACTGATCCAGTTAGTTTCGGACTTCACTAGCAGGCACGTGATGAGGTCCGAAGTGAGGAACAACGATCACGCTGAAGGCCTATCACTGCGATTACACAGGCAGATGTGCTTTACGGAGGATTCGCACTATGGAGTCACTAGAGTTTCGTGTGTTCGAGTGGTAAGCCAATACCCCAAGGGAGCCGAGATCCGCAACACTCGCCAGAGTTCGGCGCTATCATCTGAAGAGCCAGGGGCACCCGGCGAGGGGCGCCTGGTTAGGGGCGCTATATAAAAACAAGCGTTCAGTATGCAGCCTCAGGATTTGTCTCGGGCACCGTGTGTATCAACCGCATTCAGCAACCAGTTCTGAAATTTCTTTACAGCAGGTTGCAGTTCATAGCTCTTGGGCACAATGACATGATAGGCAAACGAGGTTTTGAATGTCTTGCCAAACGGGTCGACGAGGTCGCCGCGCTCTAACTCGTTTCTGGCTAGCCAGGATGCAAAGAGCGATACGCCCAGCCCGTTTATTGTTGGGCTGAGTTGAAAGTATCTGTCTTCAAGAATCATTTGAGGTTCTGCATTGGACAGTCATTAGCGCTTAGCCACTCGTCCCACATGCGTGTGTCGTCAACGTACAGCAACTTACAGTGATTAAGATCTGATGGTTGTTGTATTGGATGCGCCTTTAAATATTCAGGGCTACAAACCACCACCAAATCCTCTGACCAAAGGCGCGTGACATTGAATTTGTCCCAGTTACCAAGTCCCCACTGAATACCTATGTCGGTAAATTTGGTCGGATGGTTCATGTGTGCGTAGCTGTTGTTGTGGTTCTGGATGGACAATTGAAGATCGGTTTGTGATTTTAGTAGTTCACCTATGCGCGGTGGCAGCCAGCGGCTTGAAAACATCGGCAATAGTGCGACCCTGACAGAGCCTGCACGTGTTGCTATACGGGAGAGTCCTGCCTGTATGTCGCTGAGTCCGCGTTCAACGTGTGCGGAGAGCAGGCTGTGTGGTCTGCATAAAATAAATAAGTATTATTGTATATATCAAAGAGGAGATAATATTTGCAGACCACGGTCGAATAACGAAAACAGCACAGATAGAGTGTCCACCACCGACAGACAAACGTCGAAAAGGTACTCCTGGTCGCATCAAACGCAGCAAGTCACGCAATCTGCTTGAGCGTCTGATCAAATACGAAGACGATGTGTTGCGATTCATGAGTGATGCGATAGTGCCGTTCACCAACAATCTGGGTAAGAACGATAGACGGATGACCAAGGTACAGCAGAAGATCTCTGGGTGTTTCCGCTCCATGGACGGTGCCTTGATATCGTGTCGAATTCGCGGCTACTTATCTACGTTCTGCAAGAATGGTGTATCGGCAACTGATGCGCTGAGCATGCTCTTTGATGGGCAAATGCCATCGTTCATTTCCGATTCACTTCAATCACAAGCTCAGGCAGCCTTAACCAGCTGAATAGTTACAGTATGTTCCGTCAATTAGTTCAATAGAGAAAATACGAAGAAGAGAGTCATGAGTTTTCCACTAGTGAAATTACAGCGTGAAACAGGAGCGTTTTATGAAGGACAGCGCCCTACATCAGTAAAAGAGTTGATTGCGATTGATATGCAAGGAGCTTTGGATCCTATGACTTTGCATGAATGGCTGTGGGATTCGTTAATGATTAAAACGGATACAGTAGATGACTTGGAAAGCCTTTCTAAACCCTTAAAAGAATACGTGTCAGTATTGAGTGTAAAGAACTATGTAGATAATGGTGGTATTGATGCTCCTCTTCACTATGCGCCGCTTACTTTACCGTATGCGAAAGACGGTTTCCTAGCTATTAATTGTCCTGTAGCAGCGCAAGCGGTTGATCGAATGATGTGTGCGGTCAATTATGTTCTAGAAATAAACGATACGACATTAGAGAAATCAGATGTATCAATGTTGCTGTATGACCTAGCCGATGAGCATGATGAGAAATTATCTGAAATACTTGCGCCTAATGGTGTTGAAATTGATTACTCAGAATTTGATGCGCCTGAAGCTCTAGCTGTATATGTTCGTGAAAACTACAAGTACTTCTTGGGCTGCGAGCTACCGATTGGATTCTGACATTTGTATACCCTGTTGATACGTAAATTCTGTCGATATCAGGCTGCAGTCTTTTGGATTGTACTGGGAAGATATTGCATAAGTTCATCACGTACAGCGTCATTTGCTGCCATCGACAACGTGAGTATACCTTGAGGACGCAGTAACCTGCCGGCTTGCTAAACGATGCGTTTTCGCAAGGTACCGATCTGTGTAAATTTCCATAAAGCTGTGCGCTTTACTGTTGTGGTTCTACTATGCTTCTTATGCCGCATCTGTAACTCTCTTGTCAGGTTGTGTGCAAACACATTGCTCAGCAGATAAAGTTTATTTGCATTCCAGCTGTTACACAGCACCCATAGCCATTTCTGTTTTAAGTTCTGCAAAGATGCCCTCCGGTGTTCCACGCCCTTTATGGTATTCAACCGTATTGATGGCATTGGTTATTTTTTTCCTTACCAAGGCCTTGTACTGATAGTTGAAGTCGTAGGGTTTAAATAATCCAGTTGTAGCGGCTCTTTCCGCTGCACGTTGAAATGCTGACGAACGAAGATGAAACGATGCCGTGGCATTGATCAGGACTTGAGTGAAATCTGTTTTTCTAAATACGAATCGTTACCGCGCATCGATCGCCATCGTCGACGCTCTTCGATATAGCCTTTGATACTCGAATTGCGTTTGAAAGGAATACTGATGGTGTATTGAACACGTAGTTCATCGAGGGCGCTGATAATCGCTTCACTAAAGAACGCGCCATCCATCCGAGTTTCGATAACGGCATTTGGGCAAGCGTTTTTCGCCACTTGAACACACTGTCGAATCAAGTAACGCGCCGACAATGAGTAGCATGACAATACTGGCGGTGGAGAAGATCAGACTGGCAGATAGGTGGTCAAAGCAACGGCTCAGACGACGCCTCAGATTCTAAACAGAAAATAAATGCTGGAAGACAAAAAAAACTGAAAAAGGGGTGAGCCGTTGATCATCAAAACGAAGCTCAGGCAATACTGAGAATTTACAACGCACGGTAGATTTGCGATACAAATACACCGAATGTGCACACGTATACCAGTCTCATCAGGTGGTTGCCCACTGCAGTTACGCATCAACAGGGTATATGTTTTGGCGTTCTTTAGCTTCAGGCTCTGAACCGTCGGCTATAAACTTGTCAAATTCGTCTTAATCGATACGCCGCTTGATATCTATTCTGAACTCGGCAAAACGCTGCGCGCGTCGAAGCTGTCACCCCGCGGGCCTGCGCTAAAAAAATCGGGGTATCCCCCTTCTCAGCTTTTTGACACTACGCTGACAAATGCGCATTGCTAGCGGCATTTGCCACCCCGGCTCTGCTACAACTTTCACAGGCTCTTACCACGGCAACTAGCCAGGCTCATGAAAAAGACAATGACGCTCTGATAGCAGTGGGCCTTGCATACATAAAATTTTCCATCAAAAAGGCTTCATTTTGTCGTGCCATGTGGAGCGAAGAAACGCTCTACACCGGTCATAGCGACTATATAAAAGCGTTTGATACGCTTAGCGCTAATCCAAAAGGTGGTTTCGCCAATTCAATTCCAGACACTGACCCAACATCGTTGAGCACCGAAGAGCTCCTTGCCTGGTCTTCAGTACATGGCTTGGCTCACTTGTTCGTAAACGGGCCTGTGGCGAAAGGTAAAACATCAAAAGCCTAGTTGGAATAAGACAGAAGTATGCTTCTGGCAATGACGCCAGCATTTCAAGTCAAAAACTGACATAGCGTATCTTTGGAAAGGCCATTGCTTGCGTATTGCACTTTTTATTAAAAATGCGCAACCACCGTACGCTCTAGTGCAGCTGGTCTTCGAAAAAAGTAACTACGTTAAACAAAATCTGTCTATCAACGCGATGTCCCGACTGTGTGTGGACAGCAACCTGGACGGTGATCTGACTGAACTCATGCATCCACGTCCAGTAAGCCGCCATAGGATAGAACGTCGCCGAAAAACCAAAGTTTAAAACCGACATAGAATCGATACTGGCCGTCTTCAATGCGCTTGTATGCCTCTGACGGCGGAAAGAGCACGACAGGTAAGGGTATGCCCCAAAATGAATAACTTAGGCAGCGCCAATACCAACCGCCATTGTGGATATCAACGGTAAGTTTGATGTGCAAAGGGCCTGTTTTTTCAACCCAGTAGCCGCCATCAATTGTCCCGACGGGTGTAAATACCGATTTCATCTCTTGTTTGTCATTAAACAATCGGTCCCACTGCAGGCACTCATTACGGTGAGCAACTGTAACGACCAGTCTATGGCGCCCTTCCCCCGGGATACCCAGTTTTCTACCGAGTTTTTTGCCAATCAGTCCTGCGATTCCTTGCCCATAGCGCACGAACACCTCACCTGCTAACGTGCCGCCCGCGGTGTGCAACGTCTGTATCTGCGGGGCCAGAAGTTTAAAGTCATCCTCAAACCAGTTTTTTACAACATTAGTTGTCATTTTTCCGAGGCCGTCAATCACGTTTTGGGCGGACAAAGTAGCATATCTGCCCAGCCAGATTACCAACCAACGCTGATCAAAAATATAGCGCTACTGGAAGCTGTATCAGCCAAACGGTTTCAGCGTTGCAGTGGCGTAGTAACATCACCACAAGAGCGAACATACACCACCCCCCAAACCACTATCTCAGGCCGCCCTTAAGCTTGTGCATAATATGGACGTTGCTGATCACTGATTTTGGAGCAAGGTGATCACCGTTTCTGGTCGATGGTGATCATCGACACCCCCAAGGTTCAGGCTCTCAAAGCTCTGCCGGCAGCTCCCTATGAGTACCTGGACGTACTCGAAGCCAGTCACCTTCGCCATTACTCCCTTCACTATTAACCTGAGAAATTCTATGCAACACGATGCACTTGTCGCACAACTGCGCACGTTGAAACTGGCCGGTATGGCGGATGCGTTTGAGCAATAGCTTGAACAACCGACAACACACGATGACTTGAGCTTCCATGAACGGCTGTCACTGCTTATTGATCGAGAAGTATGTTCACGTAGCAATACTCGTATGGCACGCCTGCTCAAGAGCGCACAGCTGAAGATCCAGGCACAACCGGATGATGTCAACTACACCCATCCACGCGGATTGCAAAAGAGCGCCTTCGCTGCATTGCTTTCCGGGCAGTGGATATCCGGGCACCAGAATGTATTTCTTACCGGTCCCACCGGTTGCGGAAAAACCTATCTTGGTTGTGTACTGGCAACCCAAGCCTGTCGTCAAGGCTACTCGGTGCGCTACTTTCGCGCGTCACGTCTTTTAGAGACTCTCTCGATCGCACACCACGACGGACGCTTCGCCAAGCTTATTGCTCAGTTGGCCAAAACGGACGTACTTCTGCTGGACTAATGTGGCTTCTCTAATCAACAAACATCTGATCCCGAGTTTTCGCCATGCAAGCTGAACGCAGTGTTCTCTGTGAGAGCGCGCCACGTGTGACCCATGTGATAGCGCAGACTTCGGCCTCGACGGTGGCGCATTACCGACAAACGTGTTCAGCATAAAAAACTTCTGAGAACGTATGCAGGAAAGGATGCGTACTACTGTGTACAACGACTTGTAGTGAGCTCTACTTTTGCTCCTCCCATCGATTCTGGATAGAAGTAGCCACAGCCTTCCGCTTCCTTGCCACCAACAAAGTCGACCATACTTGCCCAGAATGCCCTAGTGCCTATCGCTCCCGGCATCAGATCAGATCTATCGAAGCGAAAAGTTGTAGCCTTCATTTGGATCTCTCCTTGCTGGATACGCTCCACTTACTGACACCTAATACGAACACGAGGAGCTTGATCCTGACAGCGAAACTTATTTTTTTATCACTCAAGCTTGTGGCAAATAGCCGCGGTATTGCTCGGGTACTAACAAACGCCAAGAATCAAGGCAGGAGCCCGGTGCGTCAGTAGCGCACGCCGGGATCTGCGCGAAGGGTGTTGGGTATCCAGCATTCCTATCGCGACCTAATTGAGGCAGAGCTGGAGCGCGGTAATCGCAAGTTGCTGCTTAGCACTCGGCGATTCAAGGCGGCAACAACACAGGGGTAGAGCCATTGAAGCAGATGGTGGCTGCCGGGGAAAAGGTGGAAGCTACGGGGTATATGTTTGTCTCGCTGGGCGCCGTGCCGGATGCTGCGCGTGAGTACGCGAAGCAGAACGATATTGAATTGATACAGGCTGAGCGGTTTGTGGCGTTTTTTGGTGGCAACGCGCAGATTGATTTGTCGTGATAGGTGGTGTGTTGTGATAGGTGCTTTGCTGCGATAGTAATTTGTCGTGATAGTGGTTTGTCGTGACGGATTTTGCCATCTGTAACTTTTTCGGCTTTACTCCAGAAAAGCAACATATAAATTGCTATTTGCAGTCATCTTGATGTTGTCAGGAAAAAGCAACAAATAAGTTGCCTTTTTTAAAATAAGAAACTAATATGTTGCTATTGTGCAAAATAGCAACATACATGTTTCTCTATGAGAAAACTACTCCAGCAAATCAAAACACGCCGTCTGAGTCTGGCCATGAAGCAGCACGAAATGATGCTTCGCGTTGGTATGTCGCGCCAGCAGTACCAACGCCTTGAATCCAAGGGCAATCCGCGGCTGGATACACTAGAGCTCATCGCCAAAGGGCTTAACAGCGAGCTGTTGCTGATACCTGAAGAGAAGCTGGGAAAGGTGCTGGCAATTCTCAATGAAGGTGCTGCAAAACCCGCTAAATCACAGGACGCGGAAAACTCAACATCCCTTGCGGATGACCCGTGGCGAGGCATTCTGGGAAATGAAGAATGAGTGCAAGCACAACGAATGATGCTGCCGTTTTGCAGTTAACTCTGCACGGAGTACTGGTTGGGTATCTTGCCGGGTTCACTCAAGGGCGTAACGTGTTGAGCTTTGCCGAGAGTTTTCAAGATAACCTGGAGCGCCCGACGTTCAGTCTCATCACGCACCCCAAGACGACGACTGCAGCAAACATAATGTCTGAGCCTTGGGCGAGACGACAACGACTACACCCTGTCCTGTCAAATTTGCTGCCTGAGGGTGTGTTACGCGAGCTAGTAGCGCAAGCGTTGAAAGTGCATGTGGATAACGAGTTTCACATTCTCTCTCGTCTGGGCAAAGATCTACCGGGCGCTATCGTCGCGTCGCCCATGGATCCTGAACAGGTTCCGGATCATGTGCTGAACTCGCATGGGAAGGGGCGTGCGATAAAGTTCGAGGACACCGTTCAGGAAAACAGGTTTTCCTTGGCAGGTGTCCAGATGAAGTTTTCCATGAAAGAAATGGATGGACGATATAACCTGGCAACAGATAATGAACTGGGCGACTGGATAGTTAAAACGCCTTCCACAAAGCACAAGTTTGTACCACTGAATGAATACACGGCGATGCGGCTTGCCCAGATGACCGGTGTGGACATTCCTGAAATCAAGCTGGTGGAGATGAGCCAGATTGACAGCCTTCCACAAATCAATTTACCTGACGAACAATTTGCATTTGCTATCAAGCGTTTTGATCGCGAAGGCAATCAACGTATTCACATGGAAGACTTTGCCCAGGTTATGGTGAAGTATCCGCACGAGAAATACTCATCGGCCAACTACGAAAATATTGGCAGCATTGTCTATAACTATTCAGGCGATGGGCTAGCCGACGTACAACAGTTTGCACGACGGCTGCTTGTCAATATCCTGTTGGCTAATGGCGATGCGCATTTGAAGAACTGGAGCTTCTCATACCCCGATGCAATTACGCCTCGGCTCTCCCTCGCCTACGATATTGTGACCACTCGTGTGTACATAGAGAGCGAATCCAGATACGCCCTCAACATGGCGTCTACAAAGGAATGGTACGAGGTGTCCATGAACCATTTTCAGTCGTGGGCCACACGTGTGGGTATCCCGTGGCGGGCCATCGTGCCACATCTGTCTGAAACACTCAGCCTTGCCCGAGAGTTATGGCCTGAGGCGCTCAAGGGAATGCCTATGGACGAAGGGCAGAAGGATGGTTTGCGAGCTCATTGGCGTCAACTGCATGAAGACTTCAGGATTGCCTGTTGAAAGCCGAAAGCCGAAAGCCGAAAGCCGAAAGCCGAAAGCCGAAAGCCGAAAGCCGAAAGCTGTTAGTAGAAAGTAGATAGTAGATGGTAGATGGTAGATGACTGACTGGTGACTGCAGATGGTTAAAGGTTTAACTGGAATTGCCTGTACTGTTGTGGCTGAGTCCGGTCATGCTCGCCACCGCATGCTTGCGGCTAAAAGAACCGTCTGTTAATTTCCTTGACCACGTTACGCCAACCGTTGACATCGCTTCCAGAGGAGGAGGCAGTGAGCACATAGCGGGTATCGTCACCGAGTATGAGTTTCGGGTGCTTGCCACCGTGTTTTACGCGAATGCCGATCTTCTGCAATGCAGATTCTGTCTCACCTTTTATATCTCGTTCGCCAGTAAGAATAGATTTGATTTTCTTCCTCCTGGACGCTAACGGTCTATCGGGCAGCACATTGGCGGTTAGTATGGCTTGCAATACATCAGCGCGACGAATCGGCTCGTCGGCTTTTTCATCCGAGGCTACCTTGGTTTTTAGGTAGTTATCGATGGCATCGAGAACCATTTCCAGAGCTTCGTTTTGCACATTGTCTGTCACGTTGCCACGCAGTAGAACAACCGAGTTCCCGCCGACATAGTCTCGCTGTCTGTTTTGCACTGACTGCTTAGTGGGCATATCTTTAACGGCACTGTCGGTGATCTTGCTTGGTGCTTTTTCGTTTGATGCTGATGTGGTTTCGAAGTTGTGTGCCGTGATGTCTTGCTCGGGTGCCGCATGCGCTCCCCAGATATCCTCGTTAGCCGTTATCCAGCTTGATGCGTTACGCGGTACATCGCGGGTGATTGACTGTTGAACCAGCTTCTCAATACTGGCCGCGCATTCCTCACCTGATGCATCAATGTCGTCAATAAACACAACACGATGTTCTATGCCGGGTGCGTCTGGCAGGCATAGACAGCAAGGCGAAATTTTAAACGTCGCGTTTTGTTTCGCAAGTAGTTTTTGAAGTTTCTGACCAACGTGCTTGTTGTCTTCTACCCAGAGGTAGGCCATGCCGTATAGCCTTTGTGCAAGCTCGTCAGCGTCCAGCATCTTGCCTGCCAGAAAGCTCTTGCTGACATAGACCACGGGGCAGTCCGGTTGGTTTGTGCCTGTGCCACTCATCAGACCAGCCATGTGCGGTACATAGGTTTGCGTGACGGTGAACGCTGAGGCGCTGGCTTTGAAGGGGGCTATGCCGTGGCTTCCCAGTGAGTTGAGTAGCACGGAAACCAGCGCAGGCTTCTGCGGATGGTGCAAACTACTGCTGGTGTTTAGAGGCGTAGTTTCTACACGTACAGAGGCGCTCTCATCCATACGCCTGATATGAGCTGTGACTTGCCACTCATGTCCTTGTTCCTCACGCACACGATACCCCAGCATTGCATCCACCCGCCCATCAGGATGCTGTGTAATGGAGCTTGTCACGCCATTGTGGGTAGCGAGTTGCTGCAGATCTGGCCCTGTTGTCATAAGCGTTAGTAACTCAAGGAACTGGCCCGCATCGGATGCGGGATCTACCTGGAATTCTATGATGGAGTGGGCCATGCGGTATTGACTATCTGTTGGTTGGATCGCCGACGTAGTATGGTATCGGGCGTTTATGGTGTGGTCTTTATGCGTGGGCCCGGCTTTGCCATGCAGGTCGAAGTGTTTGCGCGTTCCGTATCACCCTTGTATGAAAGATACTGTCGGGGCAGATGGTATTCTTTCATACTATTCCAGAGTTACTCTGCGTTGTTTTTGTGCGGTGTAACGACCACAAGGTGTTTTTGAAATGATCACATTAACCATCAACAATGTCTCACACGAATTGGACATAGAACCCGACATGCCTCTGCTGTGGGCATTGCGTGAAGAGGTGGCATTACGTGGTACAAAGTTTGGTTGTGGGCTGGGTTTGTGCGGTGCGTGCACTGTGCATGTTGATGGCTCCCCGGTGCGCGCTTGTTCCTATCCTGTCAGTGCAGCGGTGGGGAAGCAGGTTAACACCATCGAGTCCATTGGTACGCCGGATGCCCCGCATGCCGTCCAGCGTGCCTGGATTGAACATCAGGTGCCTCAATGTGGTTACTGCCAATCAGGTATGCAGATGTCAGCGGTGGCCTTGCTGAAAAATAACCCGCAGCCCACTGATGACGATATTGACAGTGCCATGACCAATTTGTGTCGCTGTGGAACCTATGATCGTATTCGCGCCGCTATCAAGACTGCCGCAAAGGAGCTTGTGTAATGGGAACCACACGGCGCGCTTTCATGATCACGGGTGCCACGCTGGGCGGTGGACTGTTACTAGGTGTCGGCGGTGTTGGCGCGCACTTGCTCACCCATAATCGGCTGGCTGTACAGCGTGATGCCCATGACAGTGAAGGATCGGCGCATATTAATTTGTGGCTGCGTATTACGCCTGACAACAAAATCGTTGTAATAAACCCGCACACGGATATGGGGCAGGGCAGCGGTACCGGTTTACTGCAAATAGTGGCAGATGAGCTGGATGCTGACTGGGCACAAATGCACGTAGAGCAGGCACCCGCAGAGCGGGCTTACTCGAACGGTAAAGTGATTGAAGGATTCATACGCGATCAGTCAACTCCACCTGAGTGGGCCAGCACTCTGCTAGAGAACGGGGCGTATCGCATCGGGGACCTGATGAACATGCAGATGACAGGTGCCAGTGCTGCTGTGCGCTTTACGGGTTGGCACGCCTTGCGACAAGCTGCAGCGGCTAGTCGGCAGATGCTGTTAACCGCGGCGGCCAATGAGCTTGGTGTTCCAGCCCAGTCGTTAATGACACAGGCAGGACGTGTTGTGCATACCGAGTCGGGGAAATCGTTGACCTATGGCGAGCTTGCTGCGGCAGCGACGCTAATGGACAGCCCCGAGGGTGTGCCGTTAAAGACACCGGATCAGTATCGTTATATTGGCCAGTCGATGGCGCGCGTGGATGTACCCGCGAAGGTTATGGCCAATGCAGACTACGCTATCGACGCTGAAGTGTCTGATATGCAGTACGCCGCTGTGGTGACCAGTGGTGTGTTTGGAGCACAGGTCAAGTCGATAGACAATATCAATGACGTCAAAGCTGCGCGTGGCGTTAGTGATGTACTGGCAGTGCCTGACGGTGTAGCCGTGGTGGCTGATAACCCGTGGCGTGCAGAGCAAGCGGTTCGGTCGGTGCGCTTTACACGCGAGCGGCATGCCAACGATTCCCTCAACACCGCAGGTTTGATTGATGAACAACGCAAGGCACTCTCCGGGAGGCTATTCGAGGCCAAGAATCACGGTGCGCCCTCTACCATTGATGCGACGATAAAGGCTGAATACCTTGTGCCCTATCTGGCACACGCTACGCTTGAGCCCATGAGTGCAACCGTCTGGCAAGAGGATGGCAAACTGCATGTGGTGTGCGGTGTGCAAAATCCATTGCTGGCGAAATCGCGAGTGGCTAAAGAGGCACAGCTGGACATGGACGATGTGGTGTTGCACGCCCGTCAGATGGGGGGTGGATTTGGCCGGCGTGTTGCTTTCAGCATGACGGGGGATGAGCCGCTTAACTGGCTGGTACAGGCGGTGCGCATTGCGTTGGATTCAGGCAAACCTGTCAAGACTACCTGGTCGCGTGAGACCGATACGCGCAGTGATGTTTATCGTCCCATGGTGATGGCGCAATTCGAAGGAGCGCTGGATGATGATGGCAAACCTCGCGTGTGGCGATCACGCAGCTACGGGAAAGAAATGAACGTGCAGGCGGCAGCGCCACCGTATGACATTCCAAACGTTGCTGTCAGTTTCACCGATAAACCACATCCTGTTCCGACTGGTTTCTGGCGCAGTGTGGAACACTCGCAGCACGGTTTTTTTGTTGAAAGCTTTATTGATGAGTTGGCTGTAAATGCAGGTGTGGATCCACTCACTTATAGATTGGGTTTGCTACCAGAAACATCAGCAGCGTCAGCCGTCTTGAACAAAGTGGCAGAGATGTCAGGCTGGCGTAATGGCATGGATAGTCAGGGGCGTGCCATGGGTGTGGCCATGGTTTACAGCTTCGGGTCTACGGTTGCACAGGTGGTAGAGGCGTCAATTACACCTGCTGGTCCCAGGGCGCATCGTGTCTGGTGCGCTGTTGATTGTGGAATAGCAGTGAATCCGCAAGCCGTTGATGCTCAAGTGCAGGGCTCGGTTAATTTCGCCTTGTCTGCTGCACTGTTCGGCAAGTGTGATCTTGAAAACGGTGGAGTGGTACAAAGTAATTTCCATGACTACAAGTTGGTGGGTATGGCACAGGCCCCGAGTGTGGAGGTGGCTATGGTAAATCTTGGTAGCTCGATGGGTGGCGTGGGGGAGATCGGCGTACCGCCCTTAGCGCCAGCATTGGCTAATGCGCTTGCCGTGGTTGATGGTGAACGACGGCGTGCATTGCCGTTGGGTGGGGTGTAGGACAGGCAGCGTGTTAGGCTGATACCGCGAGCATCGTGAATTGTTATTGTTACTCGGTGACTCACTAGTTTCGGAAATGTTTTTCGTATTGTTCAACACCCCGATCAGTGAACGCGTTGCCTGGTATCTGGAGCGTCGGGGGCGCCCGGCTAGGGGCGCCCGGCCAGGGATGGTCGATAGATACTGCACAAGGAGGAGGCGGGTAGGGCAACGGCTGTGCAGTGGCGATTGATCAGGTGCCGTATGTGTGATGGAGTAGGCTGCCGAGTCACGGCCGGTGCGTCAAACAGTACG
>JBGCGC010000043.1:0-82528 GCA_045110475.1 Granulosicoccus sp. | reverse complement strand
TCGTTTCCACCGTCGTCAGAACAAGGCAGAAAAGCAGCTATCGACGACTACGCGCGATAGCCACTCGTCAGACATCTACTGCGCGGTCTCTGGTGCTGGCGCATTCTGTTTAGCGGCTTCCACATGCTGAGCGTACAGCGCGTCGAAATTCACAGGATCGAGCAACAGTTGCGGAAAGCCACCCTTCTGAACCAGTGATGCAATCTCTTCACGAGCAAACGGGAACAACAGATTAGGGCAGAAGCTACCAAGCATGGGACCAAGTCGCGCTGGTTCGAATCCTTTGACCAGAAACAGTCCAGCCTGTTTGATCTCTGTCAGATAAGCAACCTCTTCATCGAGCTTGACGGTCGCTGTGACGGTCAGAATAACCTCGTAGAGATCGTTGTCCAGCTTTGAACTTTCGGTATTCAGGTGCAGCGAAACATTGGGCTTCCAGGAGGTACCGCCGGTAAATACACCTGGCGACAATGGCGACTCATATGAGACATCCTTCAGGTACACCCGCTGGATCTTGAACAGTTGCGCAGGTGCTTCTGCTGCTGGTGCTGCCTGGGGTGTTGTTTCTTTCTGTTTTTCGTCTGCCATGTTCTTTGTCTTGTTGATAGGTTCTTCAAAAAAATTACGGCAAACAAGCCGCAATGAGCACATGCGCTGTGCCCGATGAGTTGTGGAGTACTGCTTTGCCCTGGTGTCGCAGGTCAGCCTGACGAGACAGGCTTACGAGCCGATACTTTCGTAGGCTTCGTCCAGCTCCCCGTTCTGTTCAAGCTCTGCCAGGTCGTCAAACCCGCCGATATGTCGATCACCGAAGAAAATTTGTGGTACTGAGGTGCGTCCTGCCCTCGCAGTCATTTGCTCCCTGAGTGAGGCATCGCCATCGACCACGATGCTCTCGTACTCCCAGCCCTTGGTAGCCAGAAGACGTTTAGCTGCCCTGCAATAGCCACACCAGTTTGACTCGTACATGACGATTGAAGAAGCAGAATCGGAGGTTGCATCGTTCATGGTTTTTTGACCGGTATCTTGTGATACTTACTTGGTAACTGTGGGCAGATTGGCCTTTTCCCAGGCGACCAGTCCACCTGCCAGTGTGAATAACCTGGAAAATCCCGCTTTTTTAAGTTTGCCTACCGCGCGGCTTGCGCGCATGCCATTGTCGCAATATACAACGATGTCCTTCTCCTTGAATTTTTCGATCTCGTGCAGGCGCTCTGCCAGCTTTGATACCGGCATGCTGCGGGAATTGAGAAGGTGCCCACCCTTGAACTCACTCTCATCACGCACGTCCAGAAAGATACTTTCACCGGCGTTCATTTTTTGAGTGGCATCATACGGCGAAAGTGCTGTATTGGCGGTACTTATCCGCATGTACTCGGTGTACACGAGCATACCCAGCGTCACGAGAAAAGCGATGAATAGCAGGGTGTGATTACCGACGAACTCTATCAATTGCGACATATCTGTTTATTACGGCCTAGGCTTGGGCGGAACAACCCGCAAGAATAACCTGCATTGATCCAATTGCAAACGATATCTGGTGTGGAATGTCCAGGAATTCAACAAATATTTCGCTGTTTCCAGAATCGTCCACGCTCAGCCGCTAAATTAAGGATCGGTGCGGAACCGTGGCAAAGTGCTATTTTAGATCTACCTGAACCTGAAGCTGAGCGCACCCTTGCACGACCCATCCATCATCTTCTCCATGTTTCTGGTGTTTTCAGGGGCTGCACTCATAGCCACGCTCGCGTTGTATGCCCGCCAGGCTCTCCTGATTGCCTACATTCTCGTGGGCGCTCTGCTGGGACCCTGGGCTCTGGATCTGGTGTCCAATCCGACACTGATCGCCGACATAGCCAACATCGGCATTCTTTTCTTGCTTTTTCTGCTTGGCCTGAGTCTGGAACCCAGAGATCTCAGGAAACTGTTTCGCGAAGCTCTGGTCGTCACGGCTGCCAGCTCTTTCGCTTTCGCCAGTATTGGTCTGTTGGTGGCTCTGATGTTTGGTTTCAGTATGCTGGACAGCCTGCTGATTGGCGCGGCAATGATGTTCTCCAGCACCATCATTGCACTGAAGCTGTTACCGACCAGCGCATTGCATCACCAGCGAATGGGTGAACTGATAGTCAGTGTTCTGTTGTTGCAGGACATGCTGGCTATTCTGGTTCTTCTGGGGCTTGAAGGGTTGGGAAACAAGAACAATCTGTTGTCCGAGACCTTGATCCTGTTCGTTGGATTGCCCGCTCTGGCGGCGATGGCCTGGTGGGTATCTACCCGGGTCTTGACCCATCTGTTTCAGCGTTTCAGTCAAATTCAGGAATATCTGTTTCTGGTTGCCATCGGTTGGTGCCTGGGACTGGCAGAGCTTGCCACCATCATCGGTCTGTCCCACGAAGTCGGTGCTTTTGTTGCGGGAGTAACCCTGGCGACCAGCCCAATCTCACGATTCATCGCAGATAGTCTTCGACCGCTGAGAGATTTTTTTCTCGTGCTGTTTTTCTTCGCGCTGGGGGCCGGTTTTGATATCGGTGCGTTGCCGCAGGTTCTGGTACCCGCTCTGATACTGGCAGCGGTATCGGTCATCGCAAAACCCATGATTTTTCGACTGCTTCTGGAAAGAGAGCACGAAAAGGCGAGAATGGCTCAGGAAACCGGTGCACGCCTTGGTCAGATCAGTGAATTTTCCCTATTGATTGTCGTGGTCGCCACTGAATTGAGCGTGATGTCAGATCGCGCCTCTGCACTTATGCAAAGCGCCACTATTTTGAGCTTTATTGCCAGCTCTTACTGGATCGTACGCCGGTATCCGACGCCGATTTCCATGGATACCAACCTGTACCGAGACTGATTGTCAGAACGTCCAAAGGGAAACGTGCTCGTCGCCGGCTGCCACTCAAAGGCCAATTTAACCAGGCGCCCCTGAATATAAAGAACTGCTCTAGCCTGCATGACACAGCCATAACAAAAAAAGGGCGCCAGTTCGGGCGCCCTTCTCGCAGCTTTTGTGCAGCTTAGATCAATGCCAACCACATTATCTGGTTGAGGACGGCCTTCGTAGCCCCGTTATTTACTCATCAGGTACTGAATGGCGATGGGAATCTCTTCGTCGGTTAGTTGAGACCCGCCACGCGCAGGCATGACGTTGAGTCCGTTGATAACTGACGTTGTCAGTGCAGTCAGCCCTTTGTCTGCACGCTCCTGCCATGCAACCTTGTCACCCGTTTTGGGGGCTCCCGCAACGCCTGCCATATGACAACTCGCGCAAATACCATTGACCGCAGACTCGATATTGGCCGTTACACCTTCTGGAACCTCGCCAACGACTAGTGCCGCCATGGCCTCTTCGCCTGCCGATGCATCATCGGTTATGGCAGCGACGGCTTCTTCGGCATTTTCGGTCGCGGTATTGGCGTCGTCAGCAACCTCCGTGGGCGCAGCCGCCGGGACCTCAGGCGCTGCGGCAGAGTCCTCAACCTCGAATAGGGCAATGGTTTGTACCGCAAGGCGAATCTCTTCGTCTGTGTAGGTACTGCCACCACGTGCTGGCATGGAGCCCTTGCCATTGATGACACTCGCTACAAGAGCGTCCAGCCCAAGCTCTCGCCGTTCGGCCCAGGCCGCCTCATCATCCAGCTTGGGAGCACCCGCAACGCCTGCGACATGACAAGCTGCGCAGGCTCCGTTGACGAGTTCCTCGCCACTTTTGGCAGGTGCATCAGCCATGGCTACGACCGTGTCAGCCGCAGCAAGGTCGTCGGCGGAGGTTCGCACCGCTGCAACAGGCTGGATTCTCTGCAACAGCGCGTTACGCATCATCGGATCGGCAGAGTCATCATGACCTACACCCAACATCCGCGCAGCAAACACACAAACCAAAGCGAATACCGTCAGGCAACCCATGACGATGCCCATAATCTTAACCATGCCGTTATCGGTGGCACCACTCATACATTCTTCTCCACTGTATTTCTGTCTTGTTTACTCAGCCGTTGTGGCAATCATCATGGCGGCCGTCGCCATCTTATTGACTCTTCGATCACATCTGAAGGCTATCGGCCAGACCGCTCAGTACTTGCGCCTATTGTATCAGCGCAAACTGTTCCTACCCATCATGCGGCGTAAAACAGTGCCGCCTTGTTGCAAATGCAGGAGAGCGCCCAACACATGCACGATGATCAGCGCCAGTAACAACCACTTGCCGAGCTCATGCCATCGACCGGCCGAATGCCACTCCATGTAGTAGTGCAAAGCCCCGCTGATAGCCATAAGGAAGATTACTGCATAGAGACTGACATGATGGGCTCTCACCCATCGCGCTTGTGTCCGCGACATATGCCCCCCGTTAAGTGGCACTACCCGTTGCCGCAATTGCCACCGCCACGCCATGATAACGGCAATACCTATCCCCCCCCACGTATGCACGGTGGTCACCAGAAACTGGATGAAGCCCAGTGTCTCCTGGCGCTCTATGGCACTGATTGCCTCGCGCATGGGACCCTGCAACACGTACTGCCCAGCGAGCAGAATAATAACCAGCCAGTGCAACCTGCGCTGCAACAGCGTGTAGAAGACGCCGGTTTCAGTCTCCTGACTCATGGCAACAATGTGAGTGAATCGCTCATCAACTTCGTATACTACGTGCAAACATTAAAAACAGCTCCCATGACTGATTCGATTCCTGATCCTATTCGCGCCGCAGCACACCTGGTAGACCCGAACGCACCTGATGCCCTTGAGCGACGTATCAAGCAGGATGTGTTCGACAGCATTTCAAGAATCAAACCCGATGCTACAGCCAACGTCAACTTCGAAAAGGACGTAATGAATGGAAGCTTTTTCGAAGGTCTGCCTCCGCCATTGCAGGGGATTGCAATAGCCAGAACCGAGGGGGTACTCGCCTTTTACAACCGTGTAGGCTGGCATTCAAAATTTCTTGACGCAGAGCTCTCTGCCTGTGTCCCGGAAGAAGGTCTTGAGCCTCTTTCAACACGCTATCACGCCAGATCCATGCACGATCTGGCTTATGTCCACCCCAAACATTTTGAGAAAATGCTTGGCAAGGCGGGGGCTGCATCATTGTGGGAGGCTATTAAACGGTTTGTGGACTCCAGTGACTGATGAGTTCTGACCCAACCCCCGCCATACAGGTGGATTTGCTCAGCCACGCGTACACCAGCGGGCAAAGCCATACCCAGATTCTGGACGCTGCCTGCCTGCAGGTAAACGCCGGCCAAGCGGTCGCACTAATCGGTCGCAGCGGATCAGGAAAGTCCTCGCTGCTTAACCTCATCAGCGGCCTTGAGCCCATATCATCCGGCGATGTGACGCTCAATGGTGTATCCATGTCAACGCTGAACGATCACCAGCGCACCTTACTCAGAGGCAAACAGATCGGTTTCATTTACCAGTCCTTCAACCTGATACCCACACTGAGTGTCAGCGACAACATCGCACTGCCACTGGCATTGTCTGGTGAAGCCCATGCTCGACAAACCCCTCGTATTGAAGAACTGCTGACAGCCATCGGACTGCAAGGGCGCGGCAATGATTATCCTGATCGTTTGTCCGGAGGCGAACAGCAACGTGTCGCCATTGCCCGTGCTCTGGTGCACAAGCCTGCCCTCATACTAGCGGACGAACCAACCGGCAACCTCGATTCAAAAAGCGGACGGCAAGTCCTGCAACTGTTGACAGACCTTGTAAAGAACCAGCGCTCTGCCATGCTGCTTGTTACACACAGCATGGAAGTGGCTCGCAGCGCTGATTGCATGGTTATTCTGGAACACGGCAAGATCAAGGCGCTGTCGGACAACGCGCTGAACGCAAGCGCCGCCTGGTAGATACATGCTGCTAAAAATTCTGGCCCGATCAAGCTGGCAGTTCTATCGCCATCATCCTGCCCAGTTGTTGCTATCCATGCTGGGCATTGTCCTTGGTGTAGGGATTGTCACGGCGGTTCTGGTGACCAACAACAGCTCCCAAAGAGCGTTCGCACTATCCACGGAGGCCTTGTACGGTCGAACCACTCATCAACTCAGTGGCGCTAACGGTCTGGAGCAAACAACCTACGTTGATCTGCGAAAGCGCTTCAGTCAAATTGCCATGGCACCGGTCATTGCCGGGCATGTGGCACTGGGGGACAAGGTCTACTCACTTCTCGGGCTCGACCCGTTTGCCGAAGCTGCCTTTAACCGGATGGGCGTTGCTGTATCGGGCGTCGAGAACGATGCTCAACCATTGCAAGCCGACACCCTGCCCATTCAGGCGTTACTACAAAACAATTCGCTAATCATCAGCAACGGCACGGCACAGGCCGACAAGCTGCCGGTCGGCGATCGGGTAACAGTCAATGTTGGTGGAAAAACTCATGACGCGCTTCTGGCAGCTGCATACAACTCTGACAATCCAGCCGCCACTACCGGTTTGATGATCGGTGACATAGCCTTCGTTCAGGAGCTATTGGCGCGCGGTAGCAAGATCGATCGGGTCGATCTTATTCTTGATGACGATGAGGCGCAGACGCTAAACGGCTACCTACCTGCAACTCTGCAACTTACGCCGGCAATTTCACGCACCCGGACTATGCAGGCGATGACCCGCGGCTTCCACATCAATCTGACAGCCATGAGTCTGCTTGCCCTGGTCGTTGGCGCGTTTCTAATCCATAACACCATGACATTTGCCGTCGTACAACGGCGTGAGTTATTTGCCATAAAACGTATCACTGGCATCACAGCACGAACCGTGCTTTTCAGTATTCTGCTAGAAGCCCTGTTGATCAGTACCGTGGCATCGATTCTTGGCGTTATGTTGGGGTACGTTCTGTCCAGCGGATTGATTGCTCTTACAACGCGCACCATCAACGATCTCTACTTCGTCCTGCACGTACAGGAAATCTGGTTTAGTCCATGGTTGATTGCCTCAGGCTTGTTTCTGGGGATAGGCAGCAGTGTGCTGGCTGCAAGCCTTGCGGCATTCGATGCAGCCTCTACCAGTCCGGTGCAGGCTCGACAACGCTCTGTGCTGGAAGAGCGAACGCACCGCTTGCTACCGCTAATGGCAATCGCCGGACTGTCGATCATGCTGGCCGGCGTGGTGTTGTCGGTATTGCCATTCCAGTCGCTGGTCATCGGTTTTATCGCATTGATGCTCATCATCCTTGGCTATGGCTTACTGATTCCCTGGTTGGTCCATGCATTGACACGACGTCTGAAGCCGTGGCTGGACAAGCTGGGGGTGAGCATGTCTCTGGCCACCGGGGGGATCTACCGGAACATAAGCAGAACCGGTCTGGCAATCGCGGCGCTGAGCATTGCAGTATCAGCCACCTTCGGTGTGGATGTCATGATCGGAAGCTTCAGGACAAGCGTCGACCAGTGGCTGGGAACCACCTTGCAAAGCGACATCTACGTCACTGCCCCCAAAGCTGTAACCACCGAGAACGCACGATTTCTGCCAGACAACAGCATGCAGCTAGCCCAGTCAACCAAGGGCGTAAAGAGCGTTAGCAACGGACGAACACTTGCTACCAGAACATCGGTTGGTGATATCGAGATGCTGGTGGTACAGCCTCATGATCAGAGCGATCAGGGCTTTGAGCTTATCGGCGATGTCGCTGCCAGCCCATGGTCTAGCTGGAAGACAGAACAGGCCTTGATGATCAGTGAGCCATTGGCAAGCAAGCACGACTTGCAATCAGGCGATGTGCTTAAGGTGTTTACCGAAAGCGATGGATTTCTGAACTTCCGGATCGTTGCGATCTTCCGCGACTATGGGTCAAGCCACGGAAAGCTACTGATGGCAAGACCGGTATTCGATC
This sequence comes from Granulosicoccus sp., assembly GCA_045110475.1. Taxonomy (GTDB): domain Bacteria; phylum Pseudomonadota; class Gammaproteobacteria; order Granulosicoccales; family Granulosicoccaceae; genus Granulosicoccus. The sequence continues at coordinate 74,709 of JBGCGC010000043.1, read as the reverse complement.
GCTTCTGGAACGAACCGGGTTACGGTTCACTCGGTATTATTCTGGAAGATTCTGCGAGCGACGTCGATGTCATCGAATTACTTCGCACTCAGCTATCTACCGCAGAGCAGCCTCTGATCGTACAAAGCAATTCGGCGATTCATGAGCAGTCGCTGATCGTTTTTGACCGAACCTTCGAAGTTACCCGCGTACTACGATGGTTGACTGTCGGTGTTGCCTTCGTGGGTATTTTCAGCGCCTTGCTAGCCTTGCATCTGGAGCGAGCACGTGAATTCGCCATACTGCGTGCCAGCGGGGCAACCCGTCAGCGCGTCATGTCTGTTGTGCTGACCCAAACCGTACTTATGGGCATTCTGGCTGGAACTCTGGCTTTGCCTCTGGGTTGGCTGATGTCCGAAGTACTGATCAAGGTGATCAATGTGCGCTCCTTTGGTTGGAGCATGCAAAGCATGATGCCAATGGGATCAATCCCGGAAACACTGTTTCTGGCGGTATTGTCTGCCATTCTGGCAGGACTCTACCCGGCCTATCGGCTGTCGCGCCGGAGCATCGCAGCGCAACTACGGGATGATTGAGCGCTTTGATCTGAACGAAAACGAAGCGCGCAATTTCAGAATTGACCGCTTGCAAGATTGATCGGTCATAGTTCAAGGACGGCTTTAGCCTAGCTGACACGGAATCTGATGCAGGGGACGTTCATAACGGCGACATGACACCGGTGTTTTACCGCTGGAGCCGCGTTGGGTGCCAAACCCAAGTACTATCTGGCTTGACTCAACGTTCAGGCCAAATGAATGCGCCAAAAACGCACACGCTCACAACTTTCCTGGGCGTTTTACGACTGGGCAAATTCTGCCTTTGCCACCACTGTTATGGCAGGTTTCTTCCCCTTGTTCTTCAAGCAATACTGGAGTCAGGGAACGGAGGCCACCATCAGCACGTTCTGGCTAGGGTTAGGCAACTCTGCAGCCAGCTTCACCATCCTCCTGCTGGCACCTTTATTGGGAGCACTGGCAGATTCTGGCGGTATCCACAAACGCCTGCTCGCAGGCTTTGCCTTGCTGGGTATCGTCAGTACAGCAGGTTTTTTCCTGATCGAGGCAGGAGCCTGGCAATGGGCTATCGCCCTCTACTTCGTCGCCTTTATCGGTTTTTCCGGCGCTAACGTCTTCTACGATGCCATGCTGCCCTCGCTAACGGGAGCAACCGATTTACACAAGCTTTCGGCTCTTGGCTATTCACTGGGCTATCTCGGTGGAGGGGTTCTGTTTCTGGTCAACGTGGCCATGACGCTCAAACCGGACTTTTTTGGCCTGGCGGACGCCTCTGAAGCGGTAAGGTATTCATTCTTGAGTGTTGCAATCTGGTGGTTTGTTTTCATGCTCCCGCTATTGCTCGGGGTTGACGGATTACCTGCGGCAACAGAAAAGCGCACGCTATCTGTCAGACGTGATGTAAAAAAAGTCGTCAGCACGTTAAAAGAAATCCGTACCCATCGAAACCTGTGGATGTTTTTGTTGGCCTACTGGTTTTATATTGACGGTGTGGCAACCATCATTCGCATGGCCGTCGACTATGGAATGGCTATCGGATTACCCGCCAACAGTCTGATCACTGCCCTGTTGCTGGTGCAATTCATTGGTTTTCCTGCAACGCTTGTCTTTGGCAGGATTGGACAACGATTCGGTGCTAAAACCGGGTTATGGATTGGTCTCTGGGTTTACATGATTGCCACTGTTTGCGCCACCTTCATGACCAGCAGCCTTGAATTCTACGCACTGGCGGTGGCTCTTGGTCTGGTACAAGGAGGGGTTCAATCACTTAGCCGCTCCCTGTTTGGACAATTGATCCCACCGGGTAAAAGTGGTGAATACTTCGGCTTCCTCAACATGCTCGGCAAAGCGGCTGCGGTGCTCGGTCCGTTGCTTGTCGGGGTGGTCGCGGCAACAACGGGTAACTCAAGAATCGGGCTGTTGTCTATACTCGTTTTGTTCATCGCCGGGATGTGGTTTCTGCGAAAAGTGGAAGATTCTGTACCGCCGCCGATAACCCATAACACTACCACTGCGAATAACGTGTCCTCATCATGAAAATAATCGCTGGAATAGTTCTGCTGGTTATAGCCTACTGCCTGTTATTTCCCGGGCTGACACAACCCATACTGACAGTTTCGGGCACGGTTGAGAAAGGCAAACTGGTGGAGGTAGGCAAAGAGCTGATCAAGGAGAGCCCCAATACACCGGCAATGGTCAATAATCTGGTGGATATGGTGGTAGACACACTGGATGTAACAGGCACGGTCGATGCGTTTGACAAGACCCGAAGTATTCTGGGTACAGCTCAGGAACTGTATGCCAACAATCATCTGCTCGTTGCCATACTTATTATCCTGTTCAGCGTCATCGTGCCTTTAATCAAGGCACTGATACTTCTGGGCATGTTTTTGCCAGTGCGCCAACGTGTCAAATCCCTGTTGCTGACGGTAAGTAATGCCATCAGCAAGTGGTCTATGGCCGATGTGTTTGTCATTGCGATATTCATTGCCTATCTTGCTGGCAATGGTATTCAGGAAAGCCGTGGAATGGTCGAGTTCCAGGCATCGCTTGGCAACGGCTTCTGGTTCTTTCTTGCGTATTGCCTGATATCCATACTAGGTACTCAGATCCTCTCCCTGGGGCTGCGGCCGCAACTGGAGCTGGCATCAACGGAGGCAGAAGATTCTGAAGAAACGGCAGATACAGAGGACAAGGCCGATTCGGCGGATAAAACCGGTAACAGCGACAAATCTGCTTCGCCCGAGAAAGCCGAGAAATCTGCTGCTGAGAAACCGCAAGCAACTGATGATGCAGAGAAATCCGAATCGGACAAGCCGACCGATAAATAGTCCCTTGTGCTTGAACAACTGCAATTTGCCTTTGGAATAACGGGCCCTATCCTGCTTCTTCTGATCATCGGCTGGAGCGCCAGATCTCTGGGCTGGGTGACGGACATCTTCGTTTCTCAATCGAATACCGTCGTATTCAATATTGCCATGCCCGTCATGTTGTTCTTTGCCATATCAAGTGGCTCATTCGATCAGGCCTTGAATCTGACATTGACCATTGTGGGTGTGATGGGAACCGTTGCGCTTGTCGGCCTGCTTTTGATGGTCGGTCGGCTTCTGCCTACAGATCAGCGCGGTGTCTTCGTACAAGGGTCGTACCGCGGAAATCTGGCGATTCTTGGCGTAGCTCTGTGTGTGGCGACGTATGGAGATGGCGTACTGCCAATGGTAGCGCTCTACATCGGTGTCGTCACGACGATTTATAACGTGCTGGCTATCTGGGTGCTTGATTCTTCGGGTGCGCTTACAAAAATCGCGAAGAACCCGATGCTCATTGGAATTGTCGCAGGCGCTCTTGCTTCAATAGTGCAATTGCCAGTGCCGGTATTCCTTGAGTCAACCGGTCGCTATCTTGCACAAATGACTTTACCTCTAGCGCTCTTGTGCATCGGCGCTACTCTGGACTTCAGTTCATTGCGGACGCATTTCAAATCCATATCACTCGCCGTTTTCTTCAAATTGCTGGTATCACCCGTTTTTCTTGTGGGAGTGGGTTATCTGGCAGGACTGGGCAATCAGGAACTTGGCATTCTGTTTTTCATGTCTGCTTCTCCAACGGCAACTGCCAGCTACATCATGGCGCGCCAGATGACCTCACACGGCGCTCTAGCCGCAGAAATCGTTGCGGTCACAACAGCCCTTGGAGTTCTGAGCTATACCCTGGGTCTGGCTTTGCTGCGATCGATCGGCCTTGTCTAGCACACAGTTGGCCATGTAATCGCAAGGCCGGAGGCAACTAACAACCAATTGCTCAGCCTCATCGAGCGTGTGCCGCTACCGGTTCTACTATGGCAGATAAAAAGGCGCCGATGAAAACCACATCGTCGACTGTCCAGCAGTCAATATCATCAATGAGACTTGCAGATCATTCTCTCAGACGTAACCTTTTACTGGGAATTGTGCTGTTGAATGTTGCTTGCAGCACAGGTGACCCACTGGGAACCCCGGCGTTATCAGCGGCCGTACCCGAGACGTCAATAGACACCCCGTTTACGTCAATACCGACCAGTGAACAGAGTGTGGTGCCCTCCACCCCACCGGACACGTCAACGACTTCTGAACAGGCTGAGAGCGAAAACGAAACCATGAACACCGAAATCCTGGGTACGGTGCTTCCACAAATTCCAACGAGCCCACCCGATGCTGAGGAGCTCGATCCTGAAGAACTGAAAGAGGTCGCCGTCACGCGTGCCACTTGTTCATCAAGTGATTCGGACATTGCACAACGCATGCTTCAGCTGATCAACGAGGCTCGCGCTACGACGCGCAGCTGCGGCAGCGAAACGTTTTCAGTTGCTCGTGCCCTGAGCTGGAATACCGACCTGGTAGAGGCTGCGCGGGAACATTCGGACGACATGGCCACACATAATTTCTTTGATCATAGTGGTAGCGACGGAAGGAGCGCATCAGATCGAGTAACGGGCCAGGGATACCGATGGCGAACCGTAGGTGAAAACATCGCCGCAGGCAGAGAGACGGCTGAGCAGACCGTCGACGACTGGCTGGAGAGTCCCGGCCATTGTCGCAACATCATGAATCCGTCGTTTGTCGAGGTCGCCGTTGCTTGTGTTGAAAACAACGACTCTGATTATCGACGCTACTGGACGAACGTCCTTGCAGCTCCACGATAAGCGGTGGAAGTTCAAACCCAAATAATGGTTGGCTGATGCAAACCTGACTGAACACAGTACACTACGTCATCACTCCCCTGCCAGGTTCGATCTGTGATGGATGTGTTCGTTATTGCTGTATTCCTGATGTTGATTACTCCGGGCCCGGGCGTTCTCTCCACCGCTGGAGTAGGAGCCTCATTCGGTAAGCTTGCAGGGTATCGATATGTTACCGGATTGTTCATTGGTACCAACCTGGTTGCGCTGGCAGTAATAACCGGTCTGGCGGGTATTGTCATGACCATTCCGGCCTTGCGTACCGTGCTTCTCTATGCCTCCATCGCCTATCTTTGCTACCTGGCGTTGCGCATTGCCTTGGCCGGAAGCTCCATTGCCTTTATCGAGAGTAAAAAGCCTCCAGGCGTTACCGACGCTGTTCTTTTACAGACGATCAATCCCAAAGCCTATGTTGTCAACACTGCCTTGTTTACAGGCTTCAGTTTTCAGACAATGGCCTTGTGGCAAGAGACCATCTGGAAATTTATCCTGATCAATGCCATCTGGATACCCATCCACTTATTGTGGCTGAGCGCGGGCATCGCCTTGAAAAAACTTGCCTTGTCTCAAAGAGCGCAACGCAGTATCAATGTACTCATGGCGTTAGCGTTATTAACTGTTGTCTTCCTTGCCGCGACCATGGGCAGACAGAATTGAAAACGATATCCCGATGACCAAACAAGACGAAGGTTGGCAAACACGTAGTGAATCGATCGTGTACGACAACCCCTGGATATCGGTGTCGCACCGGGAAGTCACGGCTCCAACAGGCAATGACGGCGTTTATGGTGTTGTGCAGTTCAAAAACCGGGCAATCGCCATTTTACCGATTGACGAGAATGAAAACATATGGCTTGTCGGGCAACACCGGTACCCTTTCAATCACTACTCCTGGGAAGTTCCTGAAGGTGGAGCACCCATCGGGCAATCGCTACTAAGCGCAGCTCAACGCGAGTTACGCGAGGAGACGGGTATTGTTGCAGGCATGTGGACGAGCCTGCTGCACGCTCATCTTTCAAACTCGGTCAGCGATGAGCAAGCGGTAGCCTATGTGGCCAGTCAATTGACTTTCAAGACGAAAGAACCCGACGACACTGAACTCATCGAAGTGAAAAAGCTACCGCTTGGTGATGCGGTGCGCATGGCCATGGATGGAACTATTACTGATGCCTTGTCCATGCTGTGCCTGATGAAACTGAAACTGTTGATCGATAGTAAACAGCTGGTCTTGTAGTCAACTCAGGATCTCATCCAGCGCCCACATCAGTTGCTGCATATCCTCCTCATCAGTGAAGTACCCCGGAGAGAGCCTGATCGTTCCACCGTCATCTACCGTACCCGCATCAACGTGAACCAACGGCGCACATTGAAGCCCGGCTCTGGCACAGATCTGATGATCGGCGTCCAGTGCATCGGCAACACGTTGTGTTGCCATGCCATCAACAGTGAAGCTTAATGTAGCAACACGCGCAGCATCAACAGCGCTGCCAAGAATTCGAACCTGACTGAATTGCCGTAGCTTGTCTTCTATTCGCCTGATGTGGGCAAGCTCGATGTGATGAATGTGATTGATCGCAAGCACGCACAGGTTCATGTCATCTGCAGCATCAGGCTGCTTTGCCGCTAGTTCTGAGCCGAGTTGCCGAAACCATTTCTGTGCTGCATGCAAGCCTGCTATTCCGGGTACAGAAACGGTACCCGCCTCAAGACGGTAAGGATATGCGTCAGGTTGGTAGCTTGAGATTGAGTCTACGCCAGTGCCACCAAAGCGTTGCGGTAGCAGGTCGACGGACTCCGCGATAATCATGCCACCTGTTCCCATAGGCCCGAAAAGGCCTTTATGACCCGGGAATGTCAATACACTTATACCAAGCTTATCCACGTTGACAGGTAGTACACCAGCGGTCTGTGCAGCGTCCACCACCAGCGCAATTCCCGCTTCCCGGGCAATTTCCGAGATTGCTTCCAGAGGTTGTACTGTACCGATGACGTTAGAGGCATGATTAATCACGATCAGCCGGGTGGATGGTGTAATTGCCTTGCGTATATCATCCGGGTTGATATAACCGGTGGCGCTTGAAGCCACTCGTGTAACCACTACGCCCTGATCACGTTCAAGGTGATTCGCGGTACGCAACACAGCATTGTGTTCGATTCGTGTGATGATCATATGATCGCCACGGCGTATCAATCCACCAATGGCCATGTTTAATGCGTCGGTGCCATTCAGAGTGAATACGACACGACCCGAAGGTCCATTAAAGCCAAAAAACTCAGCCAACATAGCTCGAGTCTGCGTGATCATCTGTTCGGCTTCAACGGCAAGCATGCTACCGCTTCGCCCTGGATTTACACCGTGCGAGCGAGAGAAGCTATCCATGAATTGGTAAACAGACTCAGGCTTTGGCCACGTCGTTGCCGCATTGTCGAAATAGGCGGTGTCCTTCATGCGGGCAGAACGCTACTTTTCATCATACAAATCGATATCTACCCAGTCACTGGTGTTGTCCAGATTGATATCGTAGCGATCAACCTCAAATGTATCATCGTTCTGGTAGACCTCTGGTTTTCGAGGGGTCTGTGGGTCGGTTGGACGAGCAGTAGCGGCGGCCGCTAATTCGTCTGTATCACTGAAAAACTCACCTTCCAAACCACTTGATTGCATAAGATCGTCTTCATCACCTAGTGACATATCATGATCGTTCAGCGACGTGTCATGCTCTGAATCATCAAGAATTTCTCCAAGGTCAATATCGGTTTCAGTCAACGATAGGGTAGAGGAAATTTCCTCAAATTCCTCGTCAGTGATCGTGCCGTCGTTGCTAATAAGATCCTGAGTGGTGGCGCTACCGGCTCCACTATTAACACGCGTCTGTGCCAGCTCTTTGGGTAGGGGTCGCAGCCAGGGTTTTCCTGGCACCTCGTTGAAAGGAGACTGATCAGAGTTACTCTGGACTGCGAGATCCTCACTGACAACATTGATTTGTCTGAGCATACTGATCGGCAGCGCTATGAAAAATATCCAGAACAACTCTCTGGTCACCAGAAACCGTGCCTCGGAAAAATTACTGATCAATAGCGCCACAACAAATCCCAACACAAACAGTACTCCGACTTGCTGGCGCTCGTACTGGCAATAGAAAATTTCTATTAATTGCTGTGCAACCATCAACAAGGCAATCAAGGCTAATGGAATTCCTACTTCAGAAGCCACTTGCAGCAGACCATTGTGTGCGTGATAGACCACCCAGGTAAAGTCAAAAAAGCTCTGCTGTACCCACAAGGTGGCATCTGTCGGAAACCAAAGCGAGCCATAACCCAAACCTGTCAACGGTCGATCCAGAATCAGTTTGATCACCTGTCGCCAGACTTCTCCTCGCCCGGTTAGATCACCGGAGCGCCCCACCAGCTCAGAAGTTTCGATATTGGCAATTGCCAGCCCGGTCAGCGCAACGAGAAAGATCGCGACAATCGCCATGCGAATGAAACCAAGCCTGAAACGGCTAGCGATATAAAGGTAAAGCGCCAGTGCGCCAGCAATCAGTAGGGCCAGCAGCGATGTTGCTGACTGACTTAGAGCCAGCAATCCCAGACACAAACCCGCCATCAGCACGCACAGAATCTTGTCAGGCCACGAGTGCGACGACTCTATCAAGGTGATGTACAGCAAGACACCGATACCTGCCCAGAAACCAAGATCATTTTTTGAATTGAACACCCCACGCCATACCTGGCGCCCCTCGTAATCTTCCATGCCGAGAACAGGGAGTGCGACAGCCGCACTGATACTGATCAGCATGGTAATGGCCAGGACGACAGCAAAAATACGTAAGGTGATAAGCAGAGGGATAGTAAATCCGATATAGATGGCAATGAGTGAGCTACCTACCAGGTGTACAACGCGCTCAGCCGAAACCTGAGCATCAATTGACCAGGAGACAGAGGCAATGGTGCCCAATAACAGAACCACCAGCAGAATACGATATCGGACCAGCCAGGACACCCAGTTGACGCCATGACTGAACATCAATCCTGCGAAAGCAGCCAGATAAAGAAGCAGCCACAAGGGCGTGATCAAACCTGGCAGGATCCCGCCTGCATAGGTCGAGGCCGTAGGCACGGCGCCGGTGCCCAGCAAAATGGTCAGCAGCAGGATGCACAGAGCCAGAAAAGAGCCCTTGCCAGGTCCTGTATTTTCGGTGTATGTCGCTACCCGCATAGTTGCGAAACTAGCCTGATGCTCGGTTGTGAATCCATCTGCTTATGATAACGGCTGCTCATCATCACTGCTTGTGCGTCGCTATTTATCCTTCAATTTCCATTGCCGATATCAGAGGACCGTGAAATCCGGTTGCCGCTTGAATTTTGACACATTCTGTCATCGGCATAGCAGGCACACTGCACGACCATCACGGACCACAATTAGTGTACCCAATAGGCTAGATTATGGCGTGTCGCACTTTGGCGGACACCCACTCGCTGACCATGACAGTGCCCAGAATAACCACAAAGATCATGGTGACCTGTGGCCAGGCCAGAGTGTTGAGAGACCCCTGCAACTGAACCCCGATCCCGCCAGCACCGACCAGACCAAGAATGGTGGACTCACGAATATTAATATCCCATCGAAATACCGTGATGCCACAAAAGGCGGGCAATATCTGCGGCACGATGCCGTAGTTGAGTATTTGCGCACCGGATGCCCCTGTTGCAGTCACGGCTTCGATCTGAAGTTTATCGGTTTCCTCAATAGCCTCGTACAGTAATTTGGCAACAAACCCGATGGAACGCAGACCAATAGCAATAATACCTGCCAATAGCCCGGGGCCGATGATCGAGACCAGCAACAAGGCCCAGATCAGGGAGTTGATTGAGCGCGAGGCGACAATGATAAACAGCGCTACAGGCCGCACAAAAAGCTTGCTGGGGGTTGTATTGCTCGCCGCCAGAAACGCCACTGGCACAGCGAAGATCACGCCTAACAATGTACCCAATGTCGCGATGTTCATGGTGTCCCACAAAGGCTTCCAGAGCTTGTCGATATAGCTCCACCTTGGCGGGAACATGCGTGAACCCAGATCCGCTGCCTGAGTCGGGGCATCAGCAACAAATGCCCAGATCGTATCCTGAGTCATCACCTGCCAGCAATAGACGAACAACGCAACCAACGCAAGCCAACCCACCCATAGCAGCAAACGGGCTCGCGATGTTCGATGCTGCCACACAGGTGTCGTCATCACTGTACCCATCGACGTATATACCCGGAAGCGTATTCAGTGATCATGACGATAAAGATGATAATGAGCAGAATGGCACCGGCAGAGTCAAATTCGTATCTGTCTATCGCCGTATTCAAGGTGGCACCAATACCTCCGGCACCGACAATCCCGATAACGGCAGATTCACGAAAATTGATATCCAGCCGGTAGAGCGACAATCCGATGAGTCGCGGCATGACCTGTGGCTGCACAGCATAGTTGATCAACTGTAGCCAAGAGGCGCCTGTTGAACGAACTGCCTCAGTCTGCGACTCGTCGATATCCTCAATATCCTCGGCAAGCAGCTTTGACAGGAACCCGATGGTGGCAAAACTCAGGGTAAGAAAACCCGCAAACGGCCCAAAGCCGAACATGGCCACAAAAAGGATGGCAATGATGATTTCCTGTAACGAGCGTGACACAGCAATAATACTTCGACAAACATAATAGACAAGTCGGGGAGATACATTTCTCGCAGCACCTATGCCTATGGGAACCGACAAAATGATGCCAACCACTGTCGAGGTCAATGTCATGGTCAGACTCTCAACAAGACCTGCCGATATATCCTTCCAACGGGTGGTGAAATCGGGGGTCAGAAAACCCTTGATGAATCGCCAGCCACGCTCCATACCCTCCGCCACACGAGTCCAGTTGACTTCGATCGTGCTGAGCGCCAGTACAAACCAAACCAGCGCTAACAGCCACAAGGTATACCGCAGCGCAGTGCTATTGATAAAGACGGGCGGACGCTTCCAGCTTTGCGGATACTTTGCATACCGCGTGTTGTCTACCATCCGTCAGGCAGCCTCTGAATCGTTTTCCAGCGTCTTCCAGTCTTCCTCGCCGTAGATGCGTGTCAGCACCGTCTCGTCAAGATCCTTGGGTGAGCCATCAAAAACAATTTTTCCCGCTTGCAAGCCAATCAGCCGTTCCGTGAATTGCCTGGCAAGAACTACGTCATGGATATTAATGATTGCGGGCAAGCCACTTTCGTTACAGATCTCCAGCAACAAACGCATGATCTGCCGTGAGGTCTTGGGATCAAGCGATGCCGTTGGCTCATCGATGAGCAACAGCTGCGGGTCTTGCTCTAACGCTCTGGCGATACCAACGCGCTGTCGCTGTCCACCGGACAGGGCATCCGCGCGCTTGTTGGCATGATCTGTCAGTCCTACCCGCTCCAGTAAGGCAAAGGCTTTTTGCACATCTTCTGCCGGAAAATTGCGAAAAAAACTGCGCCAGAACGACACATAGCCCAGCCTGCCGGACAACACATTTTCCATAACGGTCAGCCGCTCCACCAAGGCATATTCCTGAAAAATCATTCCGATGCGACGTCGAACTGAACGAAGATGCGATGTGGACAAACCCGTTATCGTCGTCTGCCCAAGCTTGACTGAACCACTGGTTGGCTCCACCAGACGGTTTATACAGCGGATGAGTGTTGACTTGCCGGCACCGGATGGCCCAATCAAGCCGACGACCTGCCCTGCCGGAATCGTGAAAGTGACATCGTCGAGGGCTTTATCACCAGCAGCGTAGGTCTTGGATAGATTAGTAACGCTTAACAAACCTGGGTATCTCCATCAGCGCAGGAACAGGATGACAGGAAACGGAGCGACGACGAGGTCGAATTCTGCCTCGCACAAGTGGCTACACACGATAACAGCGTGCCTGTGAAACTTTGATTACTCATACCGTCATCCCCGCGCAAGCGGGGACCTGGCTCTATTAGCCGCATTGAGACGATGCATTAAGCGATCACGAGAATAATCATTCGCCGTATCGATCATAGAAGTCAGAGCTATACGACTGGCAACCGAGCTACTGACAATCGTAAGCGACACCATTGGCTTCATCAATCTTGCGAATGACTGCCCACTCTTCCTTGAAGGTAATAGGAACAAACTGAGCTTCTCCACCCTTGCTGAACTCCTCAAGCAATGCGGTGCCTTCCCACTCGAATGTCGAGAATGCTTCCTGAATCTTTGCTTGCAGCTCAGCCGTCAGATTATGTGCTGTTCCATAGCTGGTCGTTGGAAAGGTCTGCGACTTGTAGATCGACTTGATTTGCTCAGCCGCAACAACATCACGTGCCAGCATACGACTGAGCACTGAATTGGCAATTGCCGCTGCGGGATAGTCCTTGTTGGCAACACCCAGAATGGAATTGTCATGCTTGCCGGAAAAAACAGGCTCGAAGTCTGTTCCCGCGGCCATCTGATAGTCAGCCATGAGGATGGCAGACGGTGCCTTGAAGCCCGAGTTGGAGGTCTCTGAAGTAAATGCCAGCTTGCCGCCCTTGATGTCTTCCACCTTCTCTATACCGGAATCGGGATAGGTGATGATCTCCATCTCATACCCGTAGGAGCCGTCTTCGCTGGCCATCATGGTGAACGGGCGATAACCAGCGCAAGCGACAGCCAGTGGATTTGAACCCGTGTTGAATCCTGCGACATGCAAACGACCAGCGCGCATCGCCTCTATTTGCGCGGCGTTGGACTGTACAGGAAAGAACTGAACCTTCTTGCCGGTAAGCTCTGACATGTGCTCAAGGAACTCTCCCCAGACCTCTGCATAGACGGCTGGGTCTTCTACCGGTGTATAGGCGAAGACAAGCGTTGACGGATCTTTCTGATCACTGGCGTCAGGAATATCAGCAATAAGATCACCATCAGCATCGGTGTATCGCGAATCGAGGGTAAATTCGGCATAGCCGGCAACAGACAAGGTCAGCGTCAGGGCGGCTACTGAAGCCACAACGTAGTTTTTCATGGCAGATTCCTGCTCGGTTTCGGGCGGATAGATTTGAGAGGGCCGACTATGACACTAATGAGCGGATGGCACAATCAGGCCAGACAAATTCAGCCACTCAACAGCTCGGGAAGAGTAAAAGGATAAAAAATCCCAAAGCGCTATGAGTGCTCCCGGTCAGCGCACATGACCGAATACTAATCTCCGGTGATAACACACTGATCTACCATCGTTTGATGCACACCGCTCCATGACTGGAAGATCCTGACAACAGCGCGGAGCCCGATTCCTGACGACCCCATGGATGATCTGTATGCACAAATCCCAATTGTTATCACCATCACAGTTCAAACTATTCACCGCTGTTTTGTTAGTTGTGACGAGCTGCACCAATGTCATCGCTGACGATGCACGATGGAAACCGGCTTTGGGTGCAAGTTGGTGGTGGCAGATCGAGAATAGTGAGGGCCTTGATGTATCAATAGAAGCGGATATGTTCGACATCGATCTCTTTGATGGGGCTGAGAGTGGAAAAATTGCAGACCTGCGTGACCTTGGCAAGCGGGTTGTCTGTTATTTCAGCGCAGGTACTTACGAGCCATGGCGCCCCGACGCATCCAGGTTCACTGCCGACTCGCTCATTTCCGAATCCAATCTGCCGCAGTTTGACGATGAAGTGTGGCTGGACATCGGTAATCAAACAGCCCTGGAAAATGTCATCAAACCCATCATGCAAGCCAGGCTGGATTTTGCTCGCACACAAGGCTGCGATGGTGTCGAGCCCGATAATGTCGACGGCTACAGCAACAGCGAAACTCAAGGACGAATTTCCGCACAGGATCAACTGGCCTACAGTCGCTGGCTGGCACAGGAGGCGCAATCTCGCGGGATGAGTGTTGGGCTAAAAAATGATGTTGAACACCTCGAGGAACTGGTGGACTTTTTTGATTTTGCCGTTAACGAACAATGCTTCGCCTTCGGTAATGAATGCACCGCTTATGAATCCACGTTTCTTGATGCTGGCAAACCGGTATTTGCTCAGGAGTATGGTCAGAGTGGCGATGGGGGACAAACAACCGAAGCCAGATTCATCAATGAGGCCTGCCCGTATTTTCAGAACCAATACATCTCTGCCTTGTGGAAACAGACCCTTAACCTCGATGGTCAAGGCGTCAGAGTTTGCGAGTTGGACACCACCAATCTGATCCCTGATCTAATACTTAAACAAGATACATGGGCACAGATAACGCTACCTGCAGACCCCGGGAGCAACAGTAGCATGCAGGCCATTGTCGATGAACTGCCGGCCGAAACCTATGATGAGGATTGGGTGGTTTATGGCGTGGACCGCAGCGACTCCTCACGTTTTCGCTATATAAAAGTCGGTCTTGCGACTACGATGAATCTGGGTGAGGCCTATTGGATCGTGCAATCGGTCACCCCGGAAGTTATTGTTCGCATGCCTGTCACCTCACAAGCTACCTTACTTGAACCATCTGCAAGTTGTGTATCAAGCACCGGATGCTTCGGTATACCCTTGCTCGCAAATTCTCAAGACAATTTTTGGAACATGCTGGGTTCACCCATTAATCAGCCCGCAAATCTGTCCCGTTCGCGAGTAGTCACAAACACTGGAATCTGTGCTGACGGGTGCACGCTTGCACAAGCAAAAAACGAAAACATCATGAACGATACGTTCTTTCACTTTGACGGTGAGGCTGACGATTATCGAACCTTGACGGGCACAGACAGCCTGCAACCCTGGGAAGGTGCATGGGTGGAAGTGTCACGCCAGTCTGATGATATGACGGCGACATGGCTTGTTGCTCCCTGACCCGGATTGTTTGCAGTGGATCACGCACGTGATGGGTTAACAAGACGATACCTGCAATTTATTGCATTCTATATTTCACTAAAAATATAGCGTATTGTGAAATCGAACACCTTTCAAATCAGAGGAGAATAATATGTCAAGACGTATATTCCTGAAAGACAGCGTGCTCGGTGTCGCTGGGACGACAACCCTCGGAGCGGGGCTTATCACGGCCGCGCCGGCAATTGCTCAAAGCCGAACAGAACTCAATATCGTCTCCACATGGCCCAGAGACTTCCCCGGGCTTGGCTTAAGTGCACAACGCCTGGCCAAGCGTATTTCTGATTTATCAGATGGAGCAATAAACACAACTTACTACGCCGCAGGTGAGCGCGTCGGTGCATTCGATGTCTTTGATGATGTTGCAGCCGGTGAAAGTCAGGCATATATCGGCGCTGACTACTATTGGAAAGGCAAACATCCGGGATTTGCCTATTTCACATCAGTACCTTTCGGCATGACCACACCAGAGTGGAATGCCTGGATAAAATTCAAGGGTGGGCAAGAGCTTTGGGACGAACTCTCCGGCAGCTTTGGAATAAAGGCCATTACTTGCGGTGGCACCGGCACACAAATGGGTGGCTGGTACAACAAGGAAATAGACACCGCTGAGGACCTCAAAGGTCTCAAGATACGAATACCGGGTCTTGGCGGTGATGTCATGGCAAAGCTGGGGGCTTCTCCGGTATCACTGCCAGGTGGCCAGATTTACGAAAATCTTGTATCAGGTGCCATCGATGCCACCGAATGGGTCGGCCCGTACAACGACTACTTCATGAAGTTTTACGAAGCCGCCAAATACTATTATTCTCCGGGCATGCATGAGCCAGGGGGCGGACTTGCATTTGGCATGAACAAGGAATGGTGGGATAAGCTCAGCAACTACGAAAAAATTGTCATAGAAGCGGCTTGCCTGGAGGAGAACGCAGCACAACCTGAAGAAGCCATAGCAAACAATGGCGAGTATCTGTCATTGATGGTGGATGATCACGGCGTTGAGCTTCGGGAGTTCAGCGATGAACTGTACGATAGTTTTGGTGAAGCCGCAGAAGAGGTCTTTGAAGAGACGCGAGACCATAGCGAACTGGCGGCAAAAATCAACGACAGCTATCAGGAAAGTCTACGGATAATGGGGGCTTACCTGAAACGCGCAGAAATCGGTTTCTCCATTCAGCGTAATCGCGTTTTGGGTATTTAATTGAGGATTTTCTGACTGAACAGAAGTTTTCAGAGGTCTGCGCGGCTCCGCGACACCGCGCAGACCTCTGGATGGTCCCACTAATGGCACCTACCTGACGATGTCTGAATTCTGCATGAAATCATTGAGTGCAGCAGTGGCATTGCGGATATCTGCAGACTTTTCAGTGTCGGAATCAGCCTGCACAGGGTTCTTTGCTGAGATCGATTTGTAGTACAGCTTGAACTCATCCTCGTTTGCATGTCTGGATCTGGAACTGACTTCACCCTCAACTGCCACCGCACTTGATACTGGTAGGCCTGAAACTATCACGTTCACCGGACCATCAGGATCTTCTATTAATTCCTGAGTTGAAGGATCATCACAATCTGTGCCGTTGCCCACGCAAAATATGTAGTTTCCGATTGCAGCACCGCTTACAACCTCGGGAAAAATAAAATAATCCCGGCTGCCTGGAGCGCTGATAGTAATCGTATCTTCGCTTAAACAAGCATAAGAAAAACCTGCCTCCTGTGCAGCCACGCAAACGGTAACTCCGCCGTCGACATCAAGAGCGCCCAGGAAGGGCAATCCCTCATCAGTGACCAGCATATTTTCCGTTGTAAAAATCACCGTGTCCGAGAAAACCCGCTCGTTATTTTCAAAAAAAAAGGAATACCGGAAATCGACGGTACCCAGCAGTGGCCTTAACGGTTCGAAGGCGTCATCGTTGACCATGACTGGGCTGGTCATGACTGGGTCCTCTCCACCTTCCCTGTTTACAGTCAGATCTTCCAGACCGCTGTCCAGATTTCCGATTATCGTCACGCTTGGGACGTCTTCACCATCTCCACAGCCGGTCAAAACCAGTACACACAAGCACAATCCCTTTGCAGCCAATGATTTCATTGGACATTCTCCATTTTTAGCTAACCTATACGTTTGCGTCGCATGGGTAATTATTCCCAAACCGCATCGTATTGTAGCAAGAGTAACAACTTCGTTCTGAGGTATTAATACACTATTACGAACAATGTGCCTGCACAGCAGAAGTCAATCAGCCACTAGGAGCCTGCGCGGCCGGGGGCGGCCGCGCAGGCTCCCCGAACAGTTTGATTCGGAGTCATAGTACACTCGGTCTGAACGGTTTACATAGAGGTTTCCGCCTTGAATTCACCCATGACAAATGCCGGCAGCCCTGCAGCAGATTATACCGCGGCTCAATTGCAGCAAGCGCGAGAACAGCTTTCACTGGCTTTTCGGCTTGCAGAACGTTTTGGTTTCCACGAAGGCATATGCAACCATTTCTCAGTGGCCCTCGATGATGGGCAAGAGCATTATCTAATTAACCCATACGGACTCCATTGGTCAGAGATTGTGCCGCAGGCACTTCTATTGATTGACGGGGATGGGAACATACTGGAGGGCGACGGCGAACTGGAAGACTCTGCGCGCTTCATTCATGTTGCCGGTCATCGGGCCAACCCGAGGCACAAGGCTTTACTGCATACCCATATGCCCTATGCCACCGCTCTAACCATGCTACAAGCCGATCACGGCACGCTGCAGATGGCTCATCAGACTGCTGCACGATTTGCCGGACGTGTTACCTACGAGCGGACCTTTGGCGGCATTGCTCTGGATGCAGAGGAAGGTGAAAGGATTGCTCAGCGTGCACAAGGTTCTCCTGAAATTGATGTGACTTTTCTCGCAGCGCACGGCGTTGTCGTTGGTGCTCCTTCTGTTGCGCAGGCTTTCGACGATCTCTACTACCTTGAACGTGCCTGCCGCCAGCAACTATTGGCGCTGCAAACCGGGTTGCCACTGGTTGAACTCAGTGATGATGTTGTACAGCTCACCGCAAAGCAGAGTCAACAAAACCTCGCCGAGGTTGCCGATAAGCACTTTGCGGCTCTGGGGCGAGTACTTGCTGCCCATCCAGATCGAGTGATGACATTTTAAACAAGCCAATAATATGCCGGGATATTGAAGCAATATTCCCGGCATTGCGAAGACTAGGAGTCTGGATTATCCACATCCGGTTCTGTCATATCTGGTGCCGGTGGGCGTTTGTCAGCTGAGCGCTCTAACGTATTCTTGATCATACGCGCAAGCTTGTCCGCTGCGCCTTTTACAGATTCTGCCACCGTATTGGCTTCTTCCGTCGCAGCCATTGGCTTGCGGCGCTCCAACCGAACCTCCATCACGCAACTCTTGTCATTTTCACCTGCCTTGGCTCCGTTAATGTCGCTCAGGTGCATCTCGATACGAGTGATATGGTTGCTGCAATGCCGCATGGCATGGGTAACTATCTCCTTGAGCTCAACAGCCCTGCCGTCATTGACGTTGATGTTGTTGTCGGTTCTGATCTGAATCTGCAATGTAACCTCCTTAAAGTGAAACGATAGACTGGCAAATTTGAAAACGCGCAACGAATGAAGCCCAATGCATCCACGTAAACCATCATGTATCTAGTCTGATGAAAACAAAGGCACAGTGTCGATGATCGCCGCAACTGACGACAATCTATGACCGAATACTCGCATGTCAAGCAACTACTGCCCTACCCCAATTGCAACCAATCGACTGAGCGAACTTCAGATCTGGCCTAATGCAGCACCGGCGCACGCCGGTAGGCCAGACACTCGGCAATATGCACCTTTGATACCGCAGAGGATCCTTCCATATCAGCAATTGTTCGTGCTACACGAAGCAGTCGATGTTGCGCACGCAAAGATAAGCTCATTGCATTGCTCGCCTTGGCAAACAAAGTCTGCGCATCGTTACTCAACCTGGCATATTGTCTAAGCGCTGCAGCATCCAGATGTGCGTTCACATTGCCCTGCCTGGCTAGCTGGCGTTCACGCGACTCGACCACTCGTGTGCGGATGGATTGACTGTCCTCATTGTTGTGCGTGCTTTGCAGGGCACCATCACTGTGAGTTTCCCGTTGCAGTTGCAGATGAAGATCAATACGATCCAGAAACGGACCCGACACTCTGGATTGATAGCGCAGAATTTGTTCCGCTGCGCAACGACAGGCTGTCTTCGAGTCATCGTGATAGCCACACGGGCAAGGGTTCATGGCCGCTACAAGCTGAAAGCGCGAGGGAAACGTCGCCTGCCTTGCAGCCCTTGACACCGTGATCTCGCCAGTTTCCATAGGCTCTCTGAGCACATCAAGTACAACCCGGGAAAACTCCGGCAACTCATCCAGAAAGAGAACCCCGTTGTGCGCAAGCGATATCTCACCTGGCATCGGATTGGATCCACCGCCGACAAGCGCAACACCAGAAGCGGTATGGTGCGGTGATCTGAAGGGCCTTAACCCCCAGGTGCGCGCATTAAAACCCGTGTGACTAATCGATGCAATGGATGCCGCCTGCATGCTTTCCGCCTCACTCATGTCTGGTTGAATACTGGCAAGCCGGCTGGCCAGCATGGACTTACCAGTACCTGGTGGTCCAACCATGAGCAGGTTGTGCGAGCCTGCAGCGGCAATCTCCAAAGCACGCCGAGCCTTGTGTTGTCCAAAGACGTCACGCATATCGCAACGCTGACCTGAACAGCCCGACGCATCTTCCCCTTCAGTTTGCATATCAACGTCGTCCATGCACAGGCGGTGCAGTGGTTGTCGCGAACGAACCTTCAGGTGTTCACATATTGTTGATAAACAGGACGCTGCGTGCACACAGGTATCTTTGCTGCGCAAGGCCTCTGCAGCGTTAGCCCGCGGTATTAGCAACGCCTGTTGAGTCGCCGAATACGCATACGAGGTAGGCAGCACACCACTAACCGAACGTACCTCACCATCAAGGCCCAGCTCACCCAGGACAACGAGTTTTTCAAGACTGCCGGTTGGTAGCTGATCCGTCGCCAGCAAGATACCAAGGGCGATAGGCAGATCGAACCTGCCACCGTGCTTGGGCAAATCAGCAGGAGCAAGATTGACTATGATTTTTTGTTGTGGCCATTTGAAATTGTTGTTCTCGATGGCTGCACGCACGCGATCTTTACTTTCGCGTACTGTTGACTGCGGCAAGCCGACAAGCGACATACCCGGCAAACCGCCTGATGTATGCACTTCAACCACGACAGGTAGTGCACTCACACCCGACAAGGTGCACGACAACACGGTTGCAAACGCCATACGGAACCTCCTGTCCCCGGCCAAGCCTGAAGCGATGATTATGTCCGACTTTGGTCTCGGCCAAATAAACATCACCCACAAAGACTGTTTTTATTTACAGTACGCAAGAAGCGTAGTGCACGACTGAAAAGCCTCCTGTTTCCAGTAGGGTTTGTCCGCACATCCCTGCACGATGACGGAACCATTCCTGTGATCTACGTCAGTAGCTACTCGTCAGGTCGATGGTTCTGGTATCGGGCTGAAGCTGCAGCAAGAGAAACAGGGCCGATTGATACCTCGAATCTCACTCTTCATCGGGCCTCTCACCCTTGCCCGGACGCCCACCTGCCTCGATAGCGGGTTCCAGCGCCGCCACTCTGGCTTCCAGTGCCTTGAGCTTCTGCCGGGTATTTCTCAGCACTTCAGCCTGCACATCAAATTCTTCGCGGCTGACCAGATCCAGATTGCCCAATGCACTCTGCACCGCAGCCTTTGCATTGCGCTCGAAATCCTCCTTGAGATCGGAGACACCCGGCGGTAGAAGTTTACCCAGTGACCTGGAAATATCATCGAAAACGCGTGCATCAATCATGTGTTTGGCCTTGGTTATGGTTTATCCGTAAAGCTTACGTTATCCATGCGATGTGTGATTGGATCGCTCTGCCACAAACCGCCCTATTTTAGGGCGAAAGGGCAAATTCAATGCCTTTATATAGTGCATATCAACATGCTCAAAATAGAAAGATAATTCTAAACCGTTGATAATCATTGATTTTCACGACTGGCACATATGGTGTAACCCCATGCCTCATGAAGTTCACTATCAGGCATGACTAAAGGAAATCCCATGAAACTAGTTACCGCAATCATCAAACCCTTCAAGCTTGAGGAAGTGCGGGAGGCCTTGTCAACTATTGGCGTACAAGGCATGACCGTGACCGAGGTTAAGGGCTTCGGACGCCAGAAGGGCCACACCGAACTCTATCGCGGCGCAGAGTACGTGGTGGACTTCATCCCTAAAACGAAAATCGAGATTGGTATCGATGAGGCGCAGCTGGACGCTGTCATCGAAGCCATAACCGGTGCTGCCGGCTCGGGCAAGATCGGTGATGGCAAGATCTTCGTTACCAACCTCGAACTCGCTGTACGCATTCGAACCAATGAGACAGGTCCGGTAGCGCTTTAACGCGCGCCTCTGAACTGCAAACAAGAACACAAGCTAAAACGAGAAAACACACGATGGAACAACTTGCCGAACTGAGCTACGCGCTCGATACGTTTTATTTTCTAATGGCCGGGGCGCTGGTCATGTGGATGGCCGCCGGATTCGCCATGCTTGAAGCCGGCATGGTGCGGGCCAAGAATACGGCCGAAATCCTGACCAAGAATATCGTGCTGTATGCCGTCGCCTGCATCATGTTCATGCTGGTCGGCTACAACATCATGTACTCCGGCGCACCGATAAGCGCCTACATCCCAGGTGTTGATTTTCTGCTCGGTGCAGAAAACGATGCGGCTGCCTTCCAGGCCGGTGGTGATGACGCCCCGTACTACGCGGCACGCTCAGACTTCTTCTTTCAGGTGGTCTTCGTGGCGGCGGGAATGTCCATTGTGTCCGGTGCGGTTGCAGAGCGTATGAAGCTATGGGCATTCTTGTCATTCGCAGTGGTGTTCACCGCATTTATCTACCCGGTACAGGGCTTCTGGAAATGGGGCGGCGGCTGGTTGGACGCTGCTGGTTTCAACGACTTCGCGGGTTCGGGAATTGTGCATATGTGCGGCGCCAGTGCAGCTCTGGCGGGTGTACTTCTTCTCGGATCAAGAAAAGGTAAATATGGTCCTAACGGCCAGGTCAACCCGATCCCGGGGGCGAACATGCCGTTGGCAACGCTCGGAACTTTCATCCTGTGGATGGGCTGGTTCGGATTCAACGGCGGATCGCAATTGGTTGTTTCAAACTTCGCTGATTCCAATGCGGTTGCCGCGATATTCGTCAATACCAACATGGCCGCATCCGGTGGCGTTGTTGCCGCACTTCTCACCGTCCGCCTGATCTGGGGCAAGGCTGATCTCACCATGGCGCTCAATGGTGCTCTGGCAGGGCTAGTGGCCATCACGGCAGAGCCGCTGGCACCTTCTCCCCTGTCGGCAACTTTGATCGGCGCGGTCGGCGGTATCCTGGTTGTCCTATCGATTATTACGCTTGATCGCATGCGCATTGACGACCCAGTGGGCGCCATATCCGTGCACGGTGTAGTTGGAATGTTTGGCTTGATGGTAGTTCCGCTAACCAATCAGGATGCCAACTTTGCGGCTCAGGCACTTGGGCTTGTCTCAATATTTGCCTGGACCTTCGTCGTCAGTCTCATTGTCTGGGGAATCATCAAGATGATTATCGGACTGCGAGTCACTGAGGAGGAAGAATACGAAGGCGTAGACATATCCGAATGCGGCCTTGAAGCCTACCCGGAGTTTGCTGGCCGAAACTAGTGGGCCACGTCGGGCATTACCTGCTCGACAATAGACAAAAGGCGCGCCATCTGGCGCGCCTTTTTCATTTTAAGCGAGAAACCTCAAGTTTACGGGTCCTCAGCCGATCATCACTAGATGACGATGCTTGCCATTCTCGGCTGTATTATTATCTACGGCGAACTGTCCTACCAGCTACGCAAGGTACGGCTGCGCCGCTTTCTCAGAGCGGAAGAAAACCGGCTGACCCGCAACAGACTCAGACTCGACGTAACTATAGCCAAGCGAATCAAACGCCAAGACGTCATCGATTGAGCTGGCTCGTTGCTCGATGAGGTGACGAGCCATCGCGCCTCTGGCTTTCTTGGCAAAAAAACTGATCACTTTGTATTTTCCGTTTTTCTCATCCTTGAAAACCGGTGATGCCAACGTACCGGTCAGCTTGTTCTTTTTGACGGCTTTGAAATATTCATTGGATGCCAGATTAATGACCAGCGCCTGCTTCTGACCCTCAAGCTCTTCATTGAGATACTCGGTAATCGAATCACCCCAGAAATCATAGAGAGTCTTGCCACGGCGTGTTTTCAGGGAGGTTCCCATTTCCAGACGATAGGCCTGCATGAGATCCAGGGGCTTAAGCACCCCATACAAGCCGGACAAGATCCGCAGATGTTTTTGAGCATAGTTTAGGTCACGCTTGCCAAGCGTGTCAGCATCAAGTCCGACATACACATCCCCGCGGAACGCCTGTATGGCAGGCCGTGCGTTTTTCTCTGTGGACTGTATTTGCCACTCATCGAAGCGTTGCGTATTCAGCTCAGCCAGGGATTCACTGATATTCATCAGATCACCCAGCTTTTTTTTCCGATAACGCCTCAATGTCTTGACCAGTTTTTCTGAGTCGTCCATAAAACCGGGCAACGATGGCTCAGCCACCTTCGACGGGGTTTGCATGTCCAGTGTTTTAGCGGGTGATAATAAGATCAACATGAATAGAATAACGACGGTTGCAAGCGTGATTGTCAGAAGTTGTACGATGCTGCCGCAAAGTGGACGAACAGGTCCAGTCTCGACAAGGATTCGCAAGCATATGAAGCCAGATTCAGGGGCTTGTCAATTGAAACTCTGCATGAATCTCGATGAAAATTTCGTCCGCAATCAGCGCTGCAAACGAATCAATACCGAATGCCGAGCGAGAAATACTGCCGGTTGCAGAAAATCCAAGCGTATACAGACCGGTGAGAAGATTATCAGCCCCCCCTTTAAAAGTCGCTAAAAGGCTGACAGGCCTTGTTATTCCGCGCAACGTAAACTCGCCATTAAGAACAAAGGCATTGTCGACACCGGGCTCGGCTGAAACAGAGGTGAATCGAGCCTCGGGAAAACGCTCTGCCGCAAGCCAACCCGGGCCTTTGAGACGCGATTCCAGATCGTCGTTGTTCAAATCTATGCTCGCGACATCAATAACGCCCTCCAGTGCGAGATCTGACAATGAGTCGGGGTTAAAATCAAGCGAGGCATCAACGGTATTGAAACGCCCGACAACAGTTGATAGCCCCAAATGCTCAACTCGGAAGATCAGATAGGCATGCTCAGGGTCCAGGGTGTACGCACCGGAGCGCAGCTCGGACACCTTCTGAGTGTAATTTGGCGTAACCAGGCTGGCGCAGCCGCTACAGAAAGCCACGAGCAAAACGGCCAGACCCAGTGTCGCAGACAGACGAGTTTCAGTGTTCATTGTGCAATATTACACGCACTTCGGATATTAACTTCATCACAATGCTTTCAGTGTGTCGACAGATCAGTGGTGTGTTTGGGCAAATCAGCGATAGAATTGGACGGCTACAGGAGCCTCTCCTGCGGAAGCACTCCGCCCGTATCAGTGAATCAGACATGTGCCGACGATGAATGAGATAGTAAATCAGAGTCAGGGGAAACTGCCACCAGACCGCCTGGCCAACATTCAACGTGGTCAGGTCACGAAATCAGCACTGTTGTCGCTGCTAGTTGCCTGGCTGAGCTGTATGCTCCCGGCGCAAGCATCGGATGTCCTGAGTGGCTTAAGTGAATCGCAGCAGCGGGCAATCACCCTCAGTTGCACAACCTTGCAATTCACTGAAGGCACCGCTGCCTACCGAGCATGCCTTCGAGAGGAACTTGCTGCGGCAGAAGCAGGCCCTGGCCCCAACGCAGAGGTACTTGTCGTCGTTTCGATTGATGAGCAGTTTGCCATTCAGCGCGCATGTGTCAACGCAGCGGCTATTTCGTCGACTGACTATGCCACATGCGCCCGCGACCAACTTGGCGAAATGAACATGGTCCCCGAGCCGCAACTTTCACTTGCTTCAACCGATGAGCAGTTCGTGATTACGCGGCAATGCTTCCAGACACAGACATCCGCAGGCGCTCGCGCCTACCGTGAGTGCATCAATGCCGCGCTGGATCCACTGGAGGCTTTACCCGTTGCGGATTTTGCCTCAAGCTCTGCCGTCGAACGCAACTTCATCAAACTGGAATGTTCCATCTCATCCGGCGATGTGGCCATTTACAGAAAATGTATTCTGAACGCACTGGGTATCGACTTCCAGCCTGACACCAAACCGATAACAGTTGCGGCCGAGCCGGACGCTATCGCGGATCTCGCACTCGCTTCCAGCGAGATCTCTCCTTCACCGGTAGATGCTGCCCTGCCTGATGAAACGCTCAACCAGAGTATGCAGGCTGCCCTGCCTGATGAGACACGCAACCAGAGTACGCAGGCTGCCCTGCCTGATGAGACACTCAATCAGAGCACGCAGGCTGCCCTGCCTGAATCAGCAACACCCACTGTTGAAAATGACAACAACACGGTTGTCGCTCTTGCTGTGACAGACGCTGCTTCTTCTGCGGATTCGGCCAACATCGAATCGGACCCGGTACGCGTTCAAACGGCGGCGACGGATATCTCTCAACCCATTGAGGGAAGCAGCAACAATTTGCTACGGAAATTCACACCTGCACACTGGATAGC
Source organism: Granulosicoccus sp. (assembly GCA_045110475.1). Classification (GTDB taxonomy): domain Bacteria; phylum Pseudomonadota; class Gammaproteobacteria; order Granulosicoccales; family Granulosicoccaceae; genus Granulosicoccus. The sequence goes on along the minus strand of JBGCGC010000043.1, from coordinate 49,266 downwards.
GTTGCTGGCTGCTCTGACCCTGCCACTTATGTTTTTCATTGCAAAATCGGCTCAACGTCCAGCCAGGGTTGCTCAACGATCTACTCACACTACAAACCATCACCTGCGCTCGCAGAGCCAAGGATCGGAGGGCGTGCCAAATTATTACCCACCGAAAAATCCTGCGCCTTCATCTACAACAGCTTCACCATTGCAGCAGGCAGATCTTGGAGACGATCTGGACCTCCACAGTGACCAGATGCCTGCTGAAGACGCCTCCTCAGCAGCGATAGAAGACGATCAAGCGACGGTACTCGCGCACACGCGGGTCAGGTCTGACAGAAACCCAATTGCTCGCGATTTACACTTCACGGACTGGCTATCCTGTTTCGACGAAAAGCAACAACAGGAGTTCTGTATAGAATTTCTGATTTACTGGATGGCCTATGCCGATAATCGCTATGACCCTGCACTTAAAGAGCAGGTTTTCCAGATGCAAAATCCAGACATTCGAAGCCTCATCAAGCGCTGGGTGTTCAAGAAGGATGCCGCCGCGTTTGCCCATTCCATAAAATTTCTTCAGACTCAATGCAGCACGACGCAACGCCGGCAGATCATTGACCTGCTCATGGCCTTGCTGGTAACGGAAAAAGCCCTCACGCCCATACAAAATAATCTACTGAGGTTTCTGGCTGACGCCTTCGGCATATACAACTCAGGCCTGAACGAGCTCTTCACTCGCGCCTTTGGTTACGCTATGCCTACGATTCCGCGACCCGACAAAATCATCTGGTGGAATCAACTGACACCTGAACAGAAACTAAGATGGGACGCCAGGGCTATCGCCCAACAACCTGATCAAATTCGTTATCGGATTGCGCTGGGTCAGCCACTGAAAGGCGATGTGAATAACAAGTCCGTAGAAAGAAGCTTCAATCTGGCCATGCGCCGATGTCACCCCGAACGGGTCACGGAACTTGGAGAGCGTGAAGTGACACTGCTTGAGACACAGAAAAGAAAATTCGAGATGGCGTACGACGCCCTGCTGGAGCCGACAACGTGAGAAATTATTTCAAGACATTGCGCCTGCCCGCCCGCGCACCGCAGGCAACGCTAGAGCAGGCTCTGGCAATCGGCAGCCCGACTGCCAAGGAAATAACACCACGACATCGTGTTGACGCCAACGAGATTTTATTGGATAAGGAGCGGTGTGACCTGTACGCCAATACCGTAGAGTTGTACGAAGCCATGTATGTGGCTTACGGCAGACTGCAGGAGTCAGTTGGCATGGATACCAACAGCTGGGCAGAGCGTCTGGCAGAATTTGAGATAGCCGAGGCAGATCCAGATTCGCTGAACACGACGGGCAACTAATCTGTCCTTACTGAGCCTGAGCCTGATTGGGGTTGTACGCCAGCGGAACGTGCGAAAGGCAGTTGTCCTGTGCTGCCAGCGCGGCCAATCGTGAGCCGAGAAGGGAAAAACTGAACGCGACCCCGGAACCGGTCAACGCGTTGTCTCCAACCGGGGTTACTCGGACAGTGGCCCTTGACTCTGTATCCAGTGCCTTGCGCAAGTTACCAATTTGCTCCGCATTTGCGCCCACTGAAAACATCAAAAAATCTTCTGAGTCATCAACCAGACCGACAAAGTCTCGTTTGTCATCACCGACTAAAAATTCCAGCACAACGTCAGTTGTCTCGGGCTGAAACTCGACCGGCAAACGAACGCTGACTAACTGATCACAGTTAAATCTGGGAACAAACGATATTGCGAGCATGGCGCCTTCGACAGTGCCTGAGAATGTTCTGGCTGTGTATTCAAACAGAACCGATTTATCGTCCAGAGTAACTTCACTGACCACTGCAGACCAATCCGCGACTGTTGAGTCGGGTAGCATTTTGTCGGCAGCGGCAATGGATAGACCACCCAGCAGCCAAATAGCCAGCATCGCAGGTATTCGTCTAGCACAGCTCATTCAACGTCTCATTACATCCTTTCAGCAGCCGATTGTAAACCGATTCGTTTAACCCACTGTGTTTTTTTTAAATTGCCCCGCACAACAGGAAGCACCGGTGAACACATAACCATCCAATAGCCGGATTTCAGGCAACATCAGTTCACTATTACTCCGATAATATTCGCGGACTAACCTGACAATTTAACAAACCAACCCGTCCACTCCCGATGACAGCCGTTCGCGACGCATTCAGGTCTTCCGAATAGGTCCCACTCGATAGGGCACTTATTTTGCAAAACAGTTCTCATCGAAACTGCATGCGTTCCACCCGATGACTTTAGCAATTTTTAAGTACGGTCTTCCATTAATACTCGGATATACGCTGTTTGTCGGTGTATCAGGACGATTGAACCCCTTTACTCCTCCGCAATACCGGCAGGAACGTGCATCATGGTATCTGGGCATCTGGGTTGGAATGTCCATCAGCAGCGTCCTGGTTGCAGGGTTACATCTCGCCCTCGGTATGCCACGGAGTTATGCGTACTCATTGTTAGGGCCTTCTCTATCGCTACTGGTCTGTCTGATTGCACCCGCACTCATTCTTTACGGATTACATCGCTATCAAGCAACAAGATCGGGTCCAACACAACTCGATGCCCGATTCGACTGGAGTATCAGCGATGACGACAGCCAGGCAGATACCTGTGCGGTTGGCGAATACGCCACCGACAACCCAGATGACACAACAACTGAGACACACGAATACGAACTGACAGCGCCCTCGACGGTCAGCCCTGCCTATCTGGACGCGGTGCAAATTGATCAGATGAGTCATGAAATGCATCGCGATGCAGTGAACGATTCAGACCGGTTGGAACAAATAGCAACGAACATCGATGATCAATTGGGCACTCGAGCTGACAACGCAACAGACAGCACACTTGCCCGAGAAATAGCACTTCGCGAGGAGACGGAAAAACATTTACGTATTACGCGAAAAGCACTATCTGTACTAGAGTCCGACACTCGGCATCACTCCATAGACAAAGCCAATGCGCTTATCGCACTTGAAGAGAAACTTGCTCAAAGTATCGACTCTGCAGCAGAACTTGAGGCTGTCGCTGAACAAGAGAAAGTGAAACGAATTGAAGCCGAAGAATGCATCGTCGATCTCAAACTGAAAATGGTGAATGCCAAACAGGAAATTCGCCGGGGTGCGGCTGCACGCGCAAAGGCGTTGAGTACCGCCAATAAATCGATTGCATTTGCACGGCAGGCAGTGCAGATCAGATCAAGACTTGAAACACAGCTAACAGAAGCTCAAACGACATTGGCAAGTCGACAGAAGACCATGAGCAGCCTTGCACACGCACTCGAAAAGGAAAAACGCAGGAATCAGCAGGAAATCGCCAAGGCTGCAAGGCAACTGGTATTAAACGAGAAACAATTGAATGCCAAGCGTTCGCTTGAAGAGGTTGCCAGAAGTGTGGAAAACAAACTGACCACCAGACTGGTCAAGAAGGTTGCAAGAGCACGGCCTTTGTCTCCAGATTTGAATCAGGGCAATATCAAGTAGCAGAGAAACCTGAGGCACTCGACGGCGGAACCGAAGAGTGCCCGGATTACAGATTGCTTGCTACTCGTGTAACAAGGATGTGGCCTTCGATGGCCGACTGAAATCTCTCGCTCGTGCACGGTGTCGTAGCGTCTCGGCATCATACTTTCGGCTACGACCGTCTTCCCTGGATTCGAAGTGCTCTCTTGCCTTGCGTTGCATGCACAACATGCTCCACACTGCAAACAGATAAACTCCTAGCAAGGCGATCAGAATATGGACCCCTTGCATGGTTAACAATCTTACTACCCCCATAAATACTGCCGTACAACAAACGATGATTCCCATGATTTGATACGCTCTCATGGTCTCACTCTTTTTTTAACACTTCGCCCGAATATACCGCCCAGTGTCTGGCATGGCAAGCGTGCAAAAGGCCTATTACTCTAAAATATAGGCTATATAACCTGCGACTCACTGATTGGCTATGTTAGCTGGAGAACTTTTAAACCGGGGACGTCAATACGCAAGCTTCCGTATAAATAGTTGGCCAGTGGCTCGTTTCCAAAAAAGTCGTATAGCGCCAGGGAATCGGAACATAGCGCCCCCCAATAACGCACATCGATGGTGCCGGCGTCGTCAATACGTTCTGCGACGTATCCCACATTGTCGGAATACACTGCAAATTGCCGACGGACGCGATCATCGTGATTGAGTGCTACCACCCGCGCCAGACAAAAACCGCTGAACTCATGCATATTGCGACTGGACAACCGAACCTGGATAACGCGTTGCTCAGCAGTCACGATGCGCTCAGGCGATGGTAAGTAGCGAGATCAATATTACTTCCGCACCCAATCAGTGCAACTCGCATCCCTGCCATTCGTCCTGCCAAAGGACCCTGCAATGCTGCAATTGACGCAGCGCAGGCGGGTTCGACCGCAAGCTTCATTTGAGCAAACATCTGCAGCATGCCCTTTTGCATCTGTTGATCGCTCACGCACACAATTTCGTCGACGTAACGCTTAACCACACCAAACGACACAGGAGCATGCATGGGAGCACCCAGACTATCAGCTATGGTGTCGACTTCTACCACATCGACGGGCTGCTTTTGTCGTAGCGATTGCTGCATGCCATTTGCGCCATGCGGCTCAACACCGATAACTGCACAGTTGGGTTGCATTTGCTTGACGGCACACGCAATGCCAGCAATCAGACCCCCACCACCCACCGGTACGATCACGGCATCCAGCGCTGCAACGTCATCGCAAAGCTCCATACCGACAGTTGCCGTGCCTTCTATGGTGTGAATCCCTTCGAACGGGTGAACCAGATAGCGATCTTCTTCGGCCTGAATCTGGCCAACGATCCGGATCAGATCGCTGATGGTGTCTCCGTAGACAATTTCTGCACCGTAGGCTTCACACTGTTCGCGTCGAAATGCGTTGGCCGTCCGTGGCATGACGACTTTTGCTGTGGTCCCCAGTCTGTTGGCAGCATAGGCTGTCGCTATCGCGTGATTACCTGCCGAGAACGCTGTAACACCGGGAAACGCGTCTTGTGTTTCTGCGCGCATGGCGTGAGCAATGACGTTTATCGCACCACGCGCTTTGAAACTGCCAGTGCGCTGTAACAGCTCCATCTTTATAAACAGTTCCATATCCGGTCCACCGACATCGCAAGGCACCGGCCAGGGTACCGTGGCAGTTCTGATGACATGAGGGCTGATGGCATCCGCAACCGCACGTATCCTGTCAATATCCGGTGCCTCTATACAAGTTGTCGAGCTGATCATGGCAATCCAGGCATTCCAGTGAAAGATTTCAATGCGCATCATAAAACAAGCTGCGAGCACTCATCCATCGCCCCTTTTGAACGTAAAACCGAAGATGCATCGTTTCGCCATCCGACTACTGATCTGTCTGCCTCCAGTCCTGCTTCTCGGCGGCTGCCTTTCACTGGGCGGGGGCATCTCGGTTGCCAGTCCACGTGCCGATGACGACAAATACCAGCTATTGGAGCAGATGCGCTATTCAGCATCCGGCTGTCAGTATCAGTATCGGGTTTTCCAGCCTGATGCACCCATCACCCGCACCAGCGTGGTTCTCGGTCACGGGTTCCTGCGCGATCAGGACAATATGGTGGGCCTGAGTCGAGCGATAGCTAATCAGGGAATACAGGTAGTGACTCTGGATTTTTGTAATATGCGCCCGTGGAATGGTCACCATCAGCGTAATGCTCAGGATATGCGCGATCTGGCGAACATGCTGAATATTGCCGGAGACGTTATCTATGCCGGGTTTTCGGCCGGTGCTCTGGCTGCAGTGTTGGCATCCAGCGAAACCACACGAGCCATCCTGGCACTGGACCTGGTCGACCAGGCGGATCAGGGGAAAACCGCTATCGCGAACCTGCAAATACCACTGATCGGGCTGGCAGGACCACCTTCAAGCTGCAACGCAAACAGCAACGGCGATGCATTATTTACCGCTCGTCCGCAAGCGTTCGTATCCCGACTGGACAGAATCTCAGGTGCCAGCCATTGTGATTTCGAGTCGCCTACCAACTGGCTTTGCGAGGCAGCTTGTGGCATTGAAGACACGGAAGAATCAGAGAAATCCCGACGAGCGGCTATTATTAATCAGACGCTTGATAGCCTTATGCCGTACCTGAGTACGCCGGGATAGCATCAGGCGTCCGTCTCGGGAGTATCCGAGGCAACGCAAAGCGAGGGCGTTTGTTGTCAATTGATGAACATAAGCTATCCGACAGAACGGGTCTAAAATCCCCGCTTTCCACGTAAACTAGTTAATGAGTTTCCGCCCAGCGGGGTGGATCAATGACTACAAGGGCTGTACCCGCACATGATAAAGAAAATCGCTATCGCCATATTCGGGCTGTTGATCACTGTTGGAGCTCTGGGGGGCGTCAAGGCCCTTCAAATCAAGGATTTGATAGCAGCTGGCGAAGCGGGAGGACCGCCGCCGTCCGCAGTAACTGCCATCGAAGTCCAAAGAGCAGAATGGGAAACCACAATGAATGCGATCGGCACGCTTGAAGCTTCTCAGGGTGTTGTGATAACCGCTGACCTGCCCGGTCGTGTGACGCGTCTCTACTTTGACGGCGGTGAGCTGGTCTCGGCAGGTGATCTCTTGCTGGAACAGGAAACAAGTACCGAGAACGCGGAATTAAACGCCGCAGAATCCAGCCTGGTGCTTGCACAAAGCAATCTGGACCGAGTCTCGCGTCTGTGGCGCAGCCGCGTGGTGTCTCGCTCCGAATTCGACTCGGCACGTTCGCAAGCATCGGCGGCTCAGGCACAGGTCGATAGCATCATGTCGTCGATGACCAAGAAAAAGATTACCGCACCGTTTGACGGCAGACTCGGATTGCGGCTAGCCGATATCGGTCAGGATTTATCTCAGGGGGTTCCTATCGTGTCGCTGCAGGCCTTTGATCCCATGCGGGTCAATTTCTCGCTGCCGCAGCGCGCACTGGCTCAGGTCACCTCGGGACTTCAGGTTCGAGTCACATCAAACGCCGTAGCCGATCGTGTCTTTCAAGGCACAATCACGGCAATCAATACCGAAATAGACTCAGCCACACGCACCGTACGCGTGCAGGCCACCCTTGATGTCAAGGCAGACAACGGCGAAAACGTTCCGGCCCTGCTGCCAGGCATGTTTGCCAGTGTCGAGGTCGTATTACCTGACGTAAAACCGGTTCTGATGGTACCGCTAACCGCCATCAGTTTCGCCACCTATGGTGATTCAGTATTTGTACTGGAAAACAACGAAGAGGAGCAGCTAATTGCACGTCAGCAATTCGTGCAGCTGGGTGAACGTCGCGGCGATTTCGTCGAAATTACCAAAGGGCTCGAAGATGGTGACACCGTAGCAAATGAAGGCGTATTCAAACTGCGCAACGGAGCAACCGTGAAGATCACCGACGGTAACTCCGAGCCAAGCACGACCCCGCAACCAGACAACGCGTAAGGGATACGTCATGCGTTTCACAGACCTATTTGTAAAGCGGCCGGTTCTGGCCATCGTTGTCAGCCTGCTTATTCTCATTGCCGGGATACAGGCGATCAGCGACCTCAGTGTTCGTCAGTATCCGCGCAACGACAACTCGGTTGTCACCGTTAACACAGCTTACATTGGCGCAAGCGCGCAACTGGTTCGGGGATTCATAACCACGCCTCTCGAACGTGCTGTCTCAGGCGCTGATGGTGTGGCCTACGTCTCTTCCAGTAGCCAGCAAGGGCTATCGGTTGTCACGGTGCGCCTTGAGCTTAACTACGACCCGATCAAGGCCTTGTCCGAAATCAGCTCGAAAGTCAATCAGGTACGCGGCGACTTGCCACCAGAGGCCGAGATACCGATTATCAACGTTGAGTCTGCTGACAGCACAGTCGCAGCAGCCTATCTGAGCTTCACGTCCGACATTCTGGAGCCTAATCAGGTCACCGATTTTCTTACCAGGGTTGTTCAGCCCCGGCTGTCAGCGCGTGATGGTGTACAGCGTGCCGAGATACTGGGAGGTCGCAACTTTGCCATGCGTGTCTGGCTCGATACCCAGCTTCTGGCAGCACACGGCGTGACACCGATACAGGTTAGACAGGCATTGGGCGCTAACAACTATCTGGCTGCACTCGGCAAGACGAAAGGTGCGCAGATCGAAGTCAATCTTGCCGCCAACACCGATATTTCCACCGTCGAGGAATTTGAAAACCTTGTCGTGCACTCACAGGACGGAGCGGTTATTCGTATCCGCGACATCGGGAAAGTCGAACTGGGCGCAGATTTCACGGACGTGGAGGTGCGGTACAACGGCAACGATGCCATCTTTATGGGAATCTGGCCACAACCCAATGCCAATACGCTTGACGTGATTTCCGGGGTTCGCGAAGAACTCGACGATATCAAAAGCACACTACCAAAAGGGATGTCAGCGGACGTCGCCTATGATGCATCAGAATACATCGCCAGCTCCATACGTGAGGTAAGCACAACGCTGGTGGAAACCCTGATCATCGTCATGCTGGTGATCTTCCTGTTCATGGGTTCGTTGCGTTCAGTAATCGTCCCCATCATGGCCATCCCGATCTCTTTGATTGGTGCCGTTTTCCTCATGCAGATGTTCGGCTTCAGTGTCAACCTGCTTACCCTTCTGGCCATCGTCCTGTCCGTAGGTTTGGTTGTGGATGATGCAATCGTCGTTGTGGAAAATGTCGAACGACATATCAGCGAAGGCAAATCGAGAATCGATGCAGCACTGCTGGGTGCTCGTGAACTCGTCGGGCCGGTTATCGCCATGACAGCCACCCTGGTTGCCGTGTACCTGCCTATCGGACTTCAAGGCGGACTGACCGGATCGCTGTTTCGCGAATTTGCGTTTACTCTGGCAGGTGCAGTCACCATCTCGGGTATCGTCGCATTAACCTTGTCGCCGATGATGTCAGCTTCCTTGCTGCGCGAGGGTGATTCAGAGAAAGGCTTTCAGAAGAAAGTCAACAGTGCATTTAATTCCCTGAAAAACAGGTATTCAAACCTCCTGAACGGCACCTTGGTAGCACGTCCAGCGGTTTATATCGTGTGGTTCGTAATTACGCTGCTTTGCGTACCCATGTTCATCATGTCGGCCAAGGAACTGGCACCCACCGAAGATCAGGGAATCATTTTCGGAATCGTCAACGGATCAGGAAACGCGACGATTGAAACCGCTTCGCGTTACGCGGTTCAGGCAGATGAGGCATTTAATAGCGTCGACGAAACATCATTTACTTTCCAGCTGGTTTTTCCGTCATCGGGTTTCGGCGGCATGTTGCTCAAGGACTGGTCAGAGCGCGAACGCTCGGTGTTCGACATCAAGCCGGAAATCGCGGGAAAGTTGAACGACATCGCCGGCATCAGCATGTTTCCAGTTACGCCACCAGCACTCCCCGGAGGCGGTGACTTTCCCGTCGAAGTCGTTATCGCATCAACCGCAGAACCCGAAGACATTCTTGAGTTTGCCAACCAGTTGCAGTTTGCAGCCATGACATCCGGCAAGTTTGCCTTTCCGCCCATCATCGACACCAAGATAGACAAGGCCCAGTCGCGAATAGTCTTTGACCGAGAGCGCGTGGCAGATATGGGACTGACGATGCAACAGGTCGGTGCGGATATAGGCACATTACTTGGCGGTGGATTTGTTAACAGATTCAACATCGAAGGCCGGAGCTACACCGTCATTCCTCAGGCCCTGCGGTCTGAACGACTTAATCCGGATCAGTTGAATGAAATTTACGTCACCGGGCCGCAAGGCGAGATGATTCAGCTTGGCTCAATCGCCTCTCTGGAAAACACCACGGTACCGCGCGAGCTGAATCGTTTTCAGCAACTCAATGCGGTCAAGCTCAGTGGCGTGTCGATTGTCCCGCTTGATGAGGCACTGACCTTTCTGGAAGAGCAGGCCGAACAGATTTTGCCTTCCGGTTATTCGCTCGACTACACGGGCGAATCACGCCAGCTGCGTCTCGAGGGCAACAAGTTTCTACCGGCGTTCGCGTTGGCCGTCATTCTGATCTACCTGACACTTGCTGCACAGTTCAACAGTTTTCGCGACCCTATGGTGATTCTGGCAGGCTCAGTTCCTCTAGCCATGTTCGGTGCGCTGATCTTCACGTTTCTGCGCATGCCCAACCCCGAGCTGCCTCATTGGACCAACAGCTTCACCACGACACTGAACATCTACTCTCAGGTCGGTCTGGTAACGCTAATCGGACTCGTTGCCAAGAACGGCATATTGGTGGTTGAGTTTGCCAAACAGATGCAACTACGAGGTCTAACCAAGCTTGCGGCGATAAAGTCAGCATCAACCACTCGCTTTCGGCCAATTCTCATGACAACCTTTGCAACTGTAGCTGGTCATTTTCCGCTCGTGCTGGTCAGTGGCCCTGGGGCTGAAGCGCGAAATTCCATCGGCCTGGTACTGGTTGGTGGTATGGCAATCGGCACGATGTTCACGCTGTTTGTCATCCCCTCGGTCTACATGCTTATAGCGCGTGATCTACATGGCACTCTTGAAGAGCTTCCGGAGGAGGACGATGCCTTACACGAAGGTTTGAGCCAAAGCTACAGCCGCGCAAAGGCAGTGTCACCCGACACGGACAGTATTCCTGTTCTCAAGCGTGGGGGTGCGACCCAGAGTGTTGATGGGCGAATCAGTCAGAGCGTCCCGGCAGCCATGCGCCGCGATCAGACCTAAAAGAATACAGCTTCAGGCCTGAACGATTCGGGCCTGATACGGGTCATTTCAGCGCCTCGTAAAATCGAATAAACCTGAATAGTGGCCCGTTACATACTGACCATCGTCGAGCGTTACCGAAAAATTCAGTGAAATATCCGGAACGGCTCCCGCAAACTCGATGGATCCAGCAACAACGTTTATCTTCTCAGATTCGGATACCCTTCCATTCTGATCGACATCGACACCAACATAGGCACGAGTAAAATAGCCGACGCCACTGGATATACTGTTGGTATCGTCGGCAGATACAAACGCGTAACTGCCATAGTCAAACTGATTTCCCACACTGAACATCTCTGCACGGAAAACGGCTGACGCCAACGCTGGAACCAACACGCGATGACTCTGACCGTCTCGCACGATGGTGTCGAGCGTAAAGTTACCGTTGGTAAAAGTGAAATCTATCTGGAAATGACCACCTGTGGCTCCCCAGATATCGCCAAGCGCTGAATCCAGCGGGTATCGAAGGTTACCTACACTCAGACCGCTATCGCCTTCAGGTCCGTTGTTGCCAATAATGATTTTTGGCTGATCATCACTGACGGGCTGCGAGACATCGCTTTCACCACTGCCACAGCCAGCCAGAAACGACAGGCAAATCAGGCAGCCGGCAAACTGATACATTCCACCGGACATCAGAAAAGCAATGTGGGGCCAACAAACAGATACATAAGCATCTCGGGTTCCCGAATCGGGCTTGACATAGTGCGACAGGAAAGACCTGACTGCCTGCTCAAGCTCGTGTACAAAAAAGCCGAGGCCTTCGCCCTTGATCATTCACGAATAATCCAGGCTATCTCCTCAGCGTGCGATAACCACAATACACTCTGTTGACGGTTGTCGCTAAGCAAATGGAGGCAAATACCCACGCGAGGATGACAAATTCGGAAGGTAACAGACACATCATGGCAAAGATGATGATTGTCTCCGTCCCCTCTGCCAATCCGTCGAGATAATAGAGGCTCTTATAGGCAAAGTCCTGACTCTTTATGGCACGCTTTTCGGCATGCGCTGAAAACGCCAGAAAGCTTGCACCAGTACCAACAAAACTGGCAATCAGGAACGCTGCGGGAAGCGCATTCTGAGCCGGGTCGTACAATGCGAAACCCAACGGAAAAGTCGCGTAAAAAATAAAATCAAGCGTAATGTCAAGAAAACTGCCAGCATCCGATGGTGAGTTAAGACGCGCCAGTTCACCATCAAGCCCATCAGCAATCCGGTTGGCAACCAGAAACGCAAAAGCGAGCAACGCTTGCCCTGCAGCCATCGAGGGAATACAAAGCATGCCCAGTACAAACCCGGCGATGGTGACTTGATTGGCACTGACACCCGTGCGCTGCAACGTTGTTGCACCACGCCTCAACAAGGGCTTAATTCGCGGAACTAAATACTTGTCAAGCATTGGGAAGGCCTGTTGTCGGCGCTTTACTGATATCCAGAATATCTGCACCTGGTGGTACATCGGATAAATCATGAGTGACCAGCAATACAGGCAAACTCGCCGCGTTATCCCAGGTAAATCGACGAATCTGTTCACGCATCTCTGTATCCAGTCTTGAGAACGGTTCATCAAGCAACAACGCACAAGGATCTGATAACAGCGTTCTGACAAGACTGACGCGTGCCCGCTGACCACCAGACAAGGTCGCTGGATCACGTTGCTCCATATTGCCCAGTCCGGCTTCGTGCAGACTTTTGCGAACCTGCTGCAAACGTTGCTGGCGTGTCCCCCCACGCAGGCCAAAAAGTAGATTATCTCTCACGTTCATGTGCGGAAAAAGGTAATCCTGCTGCAACATCAAACCTAGTCGCCGATGCTCAGTTGGTAGTGAGCTTAACCGGGTATCGCCAAGCCAAACCTCACCATGACTGCGCAGACGAGGATCCGCAGTACCGGTCAGCCAGGCCAGAATACTCGACTTGCCACTGCCGCTAGGCCCCATCAATGCCAGAACCTGCCCGGGCTCGATATGAAAAGACAACCCGCTGACAAGCGTCTGCCCATTAGGCAGTATCAGCGTGAGATCATTAACGTGAAGAGGGCGCATCAGATCAATTTGTTGTTTGGACGATACCGGTTTCGCCTGAACTCAAGGCATCACCACGACGTTGTCGCAGACCTCGCCATCGAGGGTAGAATAGCGCCAGAACAAAGGCCAACAAGGGCAACAGACTTTGAAGTACTGCAAGGCTGGCAATAGTACGACGATCCACACCGCCAAAACTTGTCACAAGTTCGATTGCCAGCGTCTGATGTCGACCGCCGCCCAAAAGCAATGTCGGTAGATATTGAGCGACACTAACGGCGATAGCTACAGCCATTGCCTGCGATAAAGGTTTGATCAGCATGGGCAAACGTATTCTCCACAGTACGCGCCAGTAACCTGCACCGAGCGTATTGGCCGCATGCCCCCAGGCAGGGTCAAGCTCACGCCAGGCAACAGCGAGTATCAAAACAACGTAGGGCATGGTGTAGAGCCAGTGTGAATACACAACGGTCAACCAGTGCCCGTCTACGCCTGTCCAGTAAGCCATAGCCTGCCATCCGAACAACAGACTCACTTGTGGTATCAGCAAGGGGATGAACCACAAAACATCCAGCCGTGGCGCATGCCCGCGCCGCTCCAGTTCAAGCCAGGCAATGGCTGCGAACATGGCAAGCGAAGCCGCCGCAGCGGCAATCGTCAGTGTCGACACGGCTGGCTCAACAAGACTGTGTCCGTTGGCAATCCAGCTATCAAAAGCCCACTTGCTCGGCCAGGCATCCGGAAAACGCCAGCGACGCGTGATACTCCAGATCAGCACTACTGCAAGCGAGGCGATGCTAATCGCCACCATGAAAATTGCCAGCATCTTGCCGACAATCCTGAGTATCCCGAAACCTCTACCACGTGCTCCGCTGCGACGACGGACTCGCGCAACAGCCCCTGCCCAATACGTGAACACATGTACGGCGAAAAAACACAAGCCGACCAGCAACGCAAGCAGCACAGCACCGGCAGACGCGGCCGCTCTCGAGCCCGGATCATTAACCAGGCTCATCAGAAAGACGGACAAGGTGGGTGGATTGGACGGTCCCAGCAACAAGGCCATGTCTACCACCGTCAGATTGAAAGCCAGAATAATCAACAGCGGTAAGCGAATACGCGGATACAGTTGCGGCAGTATCAATCGACTCCAGCAACGGGCAGGAGAATAACCAAGACTGCGACCAATCTGCAATGAGGCATCAACATTAAGCTGGGGCAGATGTGCGGCGGCTGTCAGGATCAGGAACGGCGTCTCCTTGATGAGGAGTCCCAGGATTAGCGTAAAGCCAGCAGCATCCGGGACAAGCCAACTATCCGGAGGGCGCGTCCATCCAGTGATATCCGGTGAGATCAAACGCACAAGCGCACCACTGGGCGCGATCAGAAATACCAGACCAACAGCGATGGCTGCATGCGGGACGGCCAGCAAAGGCGGCATCAACGCACCAAGCCATGACCATAAACGGGAATTGTGCAGTGATACCAGAGCAACAACGCTCAAGACCAACACCAGAAACGTCGCGCCCAGACCGGTTTTGAGCGTCAGCAGCGTCGCACTAAAAAAACGCGGATCCTCCAGAACCTGAGCAAAGCCATTGCCCGGAGCAAGAACAGGTGTAAAACCCAACGCCGGTAACAGTGTTCCAGCCAGACCAAGCACGATAGGTAAAGCAAAAAGCACCATCAACAACACGGTACAGCTCACCAGTAGCATCGAGCTCAATGAACGTCTCATTGACGTTCTGTCTCCATGCAGAGCCGAAGCTTTACCATCTAGCAGGCACTCCGCTCACTACTCGAACACCTCAATAGTATTCAATCTTCAAGCGCTTGTCCTACTGCCCATACCGCTCGATCCATGCTTCTTCCAGAGCACCGGCCCACGAAGCGTGTGGTTCTGAAAGCACGCTACCGGCACCCAGTGGCAGGGCCCAGACACCACGATCAATAGCTTCAAACAAGGCGCGCTGATCTTCATCCATTGCCTGCATATCCAGCACGGTAGGATCTCCCCAGAATTCAGGATCCGCTTTTCGAGCCTGCGCCTCGGCTGATAACAGAAAGTTGGCGGCAACCATCGCACCAGCCTTTGCAGTGGCGTTCCAGGGAATAGTGACAAAATGGGTATTTCCGATAGTGCCGTTATCAAACACGTAGGTTCTCACGGTATCGGGCAACTGATCATTTCTGACTGCTGCCGATGCCTCACTGGGGTTAAATGAAATGGCAATATCGAGCTCGCCGTCATCAAGCAACTGCAGCGTCATCTCACCACTGACAGGCCATGTTTTCCCCTCACCGCGCAGCATCGGATGAAGGGCGTCAAGATATTCCCAGAGGGGTGCTGTTATCGCTGAAAAATCCGCTTGTATAACAGGTGCTGCCAACGCTTCAGTGGCCATCGTATCGTCACTGACGAGTTCTATCAGCAACTGCTTTACGAAAGTTGTGCCATGAAATGCCGGGGGCGCCGGGTAGGCAAACCTGCCCCCCTTCGAAACAAATTCCAGCAACTGAACCGCTGACCGTGGTGGTTCGGGGGTATTTTGCAAATCAGCGATAAACACCAGTTGCGCACCACCCCATGGAGATTCAAGACCTTCTACCGGCACCGAAAAATCGGCTTCGATCGATGGGGACTGCCTAACCAGCCGGGCATTGGGCAGATTGTCGGCAAACGCCCCAAAGAGAAGACCCGCAGATTTCAATGATGCAAAATTTTCACCGTTGACCCACATAAGATCAACATTTCCACCCTCGTTACGGCCCACGAGTCTTGCCGCTTCCAGCTGCCCGACAATCTCGGAGATGTCAGCAACTTTCACATGCTCAAGCGTGACGCCATAGTCCTCAACCAGACGTACAGAGGCCCATTGAAGGTACTGATTGATACGCTCACTGCCACCCCAGGCGTTGAAATAGACAGTCTGGCCCCTGGCCTCTTCTGTTATTTGTGACCATGAGGAATCCGGCTCTACAGCCGATACGGAGCTCGTCATGGCTAATGTGATAGCGCAAATCGAGAGAAATCCGAACCTGGTTGAAGGACGTTTGATACTGAGCATGGAATAAACAGATGTAGGGACAGGATTGAGGTAGAGGACACGCCCGGTGGCGTACGGAGTATAGACGTCCGAGAGGCTGACTAGTAAGGCAGGCAATTGCGGCAATGGTTCCATAAAGCACACAGGCTGCTTCTCCTACGCACACCGGCACCCAAATTGCGATACTGAACACACTTGCTGGTATGGTCGTAAAACCCCTTGGTACTTGCGCCAGCTCTGTTACACCACTGGTCGCTGCTAGACTCCAAATTTGTCGAATATTTGAACCCCGAGGTCAGAACCATCATGACGCCATGCAATCCAGATAGCCAGGTCGCAGACAACCGCACAGGAGGCGCCTGGGCTCGCTTGACTCGGCTGGCGCTCTTTGGCGTCACGTTACTGGTGCTTCCCGGCTTCCACGCAACAACGGCGACGGCGTCTGAAGGGATCACAAAATCCTGGAGCCTGGCGGAATTCGGTGAGCCGTTATACGACGAAGACATGGCTCACTGGCCTTACGCGAACCCCGATGCGCCGAAGGGTGGTAGCGTCGTACTGGGCGCGTTTGGCACGTTTGACAGCCTGAACTCCTACATACTCAAAGGGACATGGCCTCGGATGCTCTCTCTGGTGTCGGATTCCCTGATGACCGAATCTGATGATGAGCTGTCTGTCGCCTATGGCTTACTGGCGGAGTCTGTGGAGTACCCGGCAGACAAGAGCTGGATCATCTTCAACATGCGGCCCGAGGCCCGTTTCGACAACGGCACTCCCATCACCGCGGCTGACATCGCTTTCTCCTTCAACACGGTTCTGGAGCACGGCAGACCGTTTCTGAAATCCATCTACAGTGTTGTCGATAGCGTCGAGGTGCTGTCTGATCATCAGGTCAAGTTCATGTTCAACACCACCGACAACATGAAACCGTTAGTGCTGGTGGCTGGCATCTCCCCTTTGTCGGTCGAGTACTGGAAAGACAAGGACATCAGCAAGACGTATCTGACGCCCCAACCCGCCAGCGGCGCGTACTACATCAGTGATGTTGATGCGGGGCGTTCACTGACGTTCAAACGCGTGGAAAACTACTGGGCAGCTGATCTTCCGGTAACCAGAGGCTTGAACAATATAGATACCCTTCGTGTTGACTACTATCGCGACCTTGAAGTCATGATGGAGGCGTTCAAGGCCGGCGACATTGATTTTCGTCAGGAGAACAGCTCTAAACGCTGGGCCACTGCCTACGATATTGACGAAGTGAATAACGGGCAGATCACTATTGAGACGCCACTGGATAACAAGCCACGATCCATCTATGGCTACTTCTTCAACCAGCGACGAGCACCTTTTGATGATCTGGCAGTACGAAAAGCCATCAATCTGTTGTACGACTTCGAGACCATAAAACGCACCATTCTCTACGACCAGTACGAACGCATAAACAGCTATTTCCCGAATTCCGACTACGGTGTCAACGGGCCTCCAACCCCCGAGGAAATTGCCATACTGGAGCCCTATAAAGATCAGTTAAAGCCAGAGGTACTCACGCAGGAATTCAAGGCACCCGTCAGTGACGGCAGTGGACGCAATCGCCAACAACTGCGTCAGGCGCTGACATTGTTCAATGAAGCTGGGTGGGAATTGTCAGATGGCAAACTCATGAAAGAGGGTCAGCAACTGTCGTTAGAGATACTGCTGAGATCACCGGACTCACAACGCGTCGCTGCACCGTTCGTGCAAAATATGCAAAAGGCAGGTATCGACGCATCTGCAAGAGTCGTTGATTCTGCCCAGTATCAGGTCAGAACTGACGACTTTGATTTTGATGTGGTCTCAGGGGCGTTTAATTTTTTCCCCCCTCCGGGCACCGAACTTCGCTCGTATTACGGAAGCGACGCTGCTGATGAAAGAGGCTCGGCAAACTATGGTGGTATCAAGAACCCCGTGGTAGATGAGCTCATTGAGAAGATCATAAGTGCAAAATCGATCGATAGTCTAAAAGCCACGACTCGTGCGTTGGACCGGGTATTGCTGTGGAATCACAATGTTATTCCATTGTTCTATGCCGACAAGCACCGCTTTGCCCACTGGAACCGTTTTGGCAAGCCAGACAGGTACCCTGAATACATTGACTTGTCCCTCACGTACTTTCCGGTCGAATGGTGGCTGGACAAGGATCTGGACGAAAAACTGGATCTGGTTCGTTAACGAGTCCAGCGGGTTGATAACACCCGTAACACTCCCGTGAATACGTTATTGCCAAGGGTTGGCTGATCCATGCTGGCCTACATTCTAAGGCGTCTGCTGCTGATAATCCCGACACTTGTCGGCATTATGATCATCAACTTCGTGGTCATCCAGTTTGCACCCGGTGGACCCGTTGAGCAAGTGCTTGCCGAAATGCGAGGCAACGCTGTCGGTGCCACAGCCGCCTTCGCCGGTCAGGCTGGTGACGTGCAAGCCAACGCACAAAGCGGCAGCGGCACGTCCACCTATCGGGGGGCTCAAGGACTTGACCCGGCCATTATCGCCGAGATAGAACAACAATTCGGTTTCGACAAACCGGTGCATGAGCGGTTTTTCGGCATGCTTTGGGACTATGCCCGGTTCGATTTCGGCAGCAGTTACTTTCGCGATGAGACAGTCCTGAATCTGGTTTTAGACAAGATGCCGGTGTCCATCAGTCTGGGCCTGTGGACAACACTGTTTGTGTATCTGATCTCCATACCACTGGGTATTCGAAAAGCGGTAAAGGATGGCTCCAGCTTTGATGTCTGGAGCAGCGGTGCGATCGTTGTGGGCTATGCCATTCCCGGATTCCTGTTTGCCATTGTGCTGATCATCGTGTTCGCTGGCGGACGTTACTTTGATTTTTTTCCCTTGCGCGGCCTGACTTCGCCCGGCTGGGAGCAGATGGGTTGGTCTGATCGCATCCGCGATTATTTCTGGCATATCACCTTGCCGGTAACTGCCATGGTTATCAGTGGCTTTGCCAGCCTGACCATGCTGACCAAGAATTCGTTTCTTGATCAGATCAGCATGCAGTATGTACAAACAGCACGTGCCAAGGGCCTGAATGAGCGCCAGGTGCTCTACGGGCATGTGTTTCGCAATGCCATGCTGATCGTCATTGCCGGTTTTCCCAGCGCCTTCATCAGTATCCTGTTCACCGGTTCTATTCTGATAGAGGTGATCTTTTCGCTGGATGGGCTGGGACTACTTGGCTGGGAGGCAACGATCAATCGCGACTACCCGGTGGTGTTCGCTACCTTGTATTTCTTTACGCTGCTGGGTTTGATCCTGCAACTCGTCGGCGACGTGATGTATCACCTGATTGATCCGCGCATTGACTTCGATAGCCGGAACTTCTGATGAGTACGCGTCCATGCCTTTGAGTGTCATCAATCAGCGCAGGCTACAAAACTTCAGGCAGAACCGACGCGGATACTGGGCGTTCTGGTTGTTTATGGTCCTGTACGTGTTCTCTCTGGGCGCTGAGCTTATTGCCAATGACCGGCCGGTTGCTATCCACTACGACAATGCCTGGTACTTTCCGGTATTTAAAAACTACTCAGAAAAAACCTTCGGCGGTGATCTTGATTTCGATGCTGACTACAGTGATCCTTACATTACCGATCTGATCAAGGAAAAAGGTGATCTTTACTGGCCATTGATACCGTTCTCCGCACAAAGTATCGACTTTAATCTCAGCAGCTCACCTCCAACTGCACCTTCACAAAGACATTGGCTGGGCACAGACGATCAAGGTCGGGATGTGCTGGCGCGAGTCATTTATGGATTTAGAATATCCGTCAGCTTTGGCTTGTTGTTGACCTTGTTCAGCACGCTGATTGGTGTGGCCGCAGGTGCGGTACAGGGTTACTTTGGCGGCTTGCTCGATCTGCTTGCACAGCGGTTCATCGAGATCTGGCAAGGGTTACCGGTACTGTACCTGCTCATTATCATGGCCAGCGTCATACAACCGGGGTTTGTCTCATTACTCGTTTTGATGACTCTGTTCAGCTGGACCTCACTGGTCGGCGTGGTGCGAGCGGAGTTCCTGCGGGCACGCAACTTCGAATATATTCGTGCTGCCAAAGCTCTGGGTGTTAGTGACACTGCAATCATGATCCGGCACACACTACCCAATGCCATGGTGGCGACAGTGACTTTCCTACCGTTTATTCTCAGCGGCTCTGTGACTACCTTGACGGGTCTCGACTTTCTGGGCCTGGGTTTACCACCCGGTTCAGCCTCTTTGGGCGAAATGCTCAAACAGGGGCGCGACAACCTGCATGCCCCCTGGCTTGGGCTGACAGCTTTTCTGGTACTGGCAGTGATGTTGAGTTTACTCGTATTTATTGGCGAGGCTGTGCGTGATGCGCTTGACCCACGCAAGACGTTCTCTGTGCAGAACGACAGCCTGTCGAGTGCCTCAGCATGAGAGCTCCACTGCTGAGTATCACTGAGCTTCAGGTTGCCTTCGGTCGTGATCTTTCACAAACCCTGGCAGTGAAAGACGTGTCACTAACCGTCAACAGGGGGCAGACCGTCGCTCTGGTGGGTGAAAGTGGTTCTGGTAAATCGGTCACTGCCTTATCCATCATTCAGCTACTGCCTTATCCGTTTGCACATCATCCTGCCGGCAGTATTGTGTTTGACGGTCAGGAGCTTGTTGGTGCAGGGCCATCAATATTGAGAAGCGTACGAGGCAACAATATAAGCATGATCTTTCAGGAACCGATGACATCGCTTAACCCTCTGCACACGATAGAAAAACAGATAGCGGAGTCACTCAAGCTGCACCGTGGCTTGAGTGGCAAGGCGCTGAACTATCGTATTCTTGAACTACTGGATCTGGTCGGAATCAGAAACGCCGAATCACGCTTGCGCGCTTATCCGCATGAACTTTCCGGCGGTCAGAGGCAACGAATCATGATCGCCATGGCATTGGCAAACGAACCTGATCTGCTTATTGCAGATGAACCAACGACGGCACTGGATGTAACGATACAGGCTCAGATACTTGACCTGCTGAATGAGCTAAAGCAACGCCTTGACATGGCTCTGCTGCTGATCACTCACGATCTGGGGGTCGTTAGAAAGATGGCTGATGATATTCATGTAATGACCAATGGACAAGTGGTAGAGCACAACAGACCTGAAGCACTTTTTACCAATCCTCAACACGAATACACAAAAAAACTTCTTAATGCAGAGCCTGGAGAATTACCGGCACGAGTAAAACAGGCAAGTGAGGCTGTACTGACGGCTTCTGACATCCGGGTAAGATTTCCAGTGAAAGCTGGACTATTTGGACGGGTAAAAAGCTATGTAAACGCCTGTGATGGAATCAGCATCAGTGTTGAACCGGGCCGCACTGTAGGTGTGGTTGGTGAATCGGGGTCTGGCAAGACAACTCTCGGACTTGCCTTGCTCAGGCTTATCAAGAGTGAAGGGCTCATACATTTCAAGGGTGAGTCTGTTCATGCCAAAGGCAAAAGCGAACTACGTGAATTACGACAAGCCATGCAGATCGTGTTTCAGGATCCTTACGGCAGTCTCAGCCCGCGCTTGTCGGTACTGCAGATTATCGAAGAAGGTCTGAAAGTTCACCAGGCAGCGCTGACCGATAAGGAACGCGTTGCGCAGGTTACGCAAGTTTTAACCGAAGTGGGGCTGGATGACAGCGCCCTGCACCGTTTTCCGCACGAATTCTCTGGCGGCCAACGACAACGAATCGCTATTGCACGAGCCATGGTTCTCAAGCCCGCGCTGGTGATTCTGGATGAACCGACCTCTGCTCTGGATATGTCGGTTCAAGCACAAATTGTGGCCTTGCTGCAGGATCTGCAAACAAAGCACCAGCTCGCCTACCTGTTCATCAGTCACGATTTGAAAGTAGTCAGAGCCTTGAGTGACGATATCGTCGTCATGCGTGACGGCAAGGTAGTTGAGAGTGGTCCTGCCCATCAGGTAATGGATAGCCCCCGGGAGGACTATACGAAAGCCCTGATGGCTGCGGCATTTGATATGGAAGTCCAGTAACTGGGGTCACAGCCGCCTGCACAGCAATCGAATTTATTGATAATTTCTGGTAAGCACTTGTCGTTCGCATCGCACCATTCGGTTAAGGTGTCACTTGATAGAGCCCCAGAAGGTCGGACCAACCAATCGTAATGCAAGACATCACCCTCACCACCCTGAATGCACGCTACATCCATGCCTCACTTGGGCTGAGATATCTGTACGCCAATATGGAAGAGTTGTTCGAGCGCACACAGCTTTGCGAGTTCACACTCGATCAGCGCCCGGAGGATATCGTGGAATCCCTGCTGCACGATACGCTTCGTGTCATCGGATTTGGGGTATATATATGGAATGTGACCCAGACGCTGGAAGTGATGCAGTTGATCAAGGTGATCAGACCCGATATAAAACTCGTTGTGGGTGGCCCTGAAGTCAGTTACGAAGTGGATGAACAGGACATTACCTCACTGGCAGATTTCGTTATTCTGGGCGCCGCCGATCAATCCTTTGCAGAGCTGTGCCGTGAAATTCTGGCAGACAAGAATCCGGCAAAAATTGTCACTTCCCTGCCCTTCAACCTTGATTCCCTGAAATCCCCCTACGCACTCTATAGCGACGATGATGTTGCTCATCGGGTTATCTACGTTGAGGCGTCGCGAGGTTGTCCGTTCAAGTGTGAGTTCTGTCTATCGTCACTGGACAAGACAGCGACTGCATTTGAACTGCAGACCTTTCTTGATCACATGCAACACTTGATTGATCGTGGTGCCAGGCAGTTCAAGTTTGTTGATCGAACCTTTAATCTCAAGGCAGAAACCAGCCGAAGTATTCTCGAATTTTTTCTTCAGCATATCGATAAGAAGCTGTTTCTCCATTTCGAACTTATTCCTGATCGCCTGCCGGAAGTTCTGCTTGAGCTATTGCCCAGGTTTCCCGAAAATTCATTGCAATTCGAAATCGGCATACAGTCTTTCAACCCTGATGTGCAGAAACGCATCAGTCGCAAACAACAGCACGAACGTACGTGTCACAACCTGCGATGGATACGACAGAACACACAGGCACATGTACACGCTGATCTTATCTTTGGCCTGCCCGGAGAAACTCTGGAGAGCTTTGGGAAAGGTTTCGATCTTCTCTACTCATTGGGCCCACAGGAGATTCAGGTAGGTATTTTGAAACGCCTGCGAGGAACGCCTATCGCACGGCATACTCGCGATTACGACATGCGCTACATGAGCACCCCACCCTACCGCATACTGGCTCATAAGGACGCAGACTTTGATACAGTGCAGCGTATGGTACGTTTTGCGCGCTACTGGGATTTGATAGGAAATTCCGGACGTTTCCGTTGCACCCTCCCGATGCTGCTGGGTGATACCCCGTTTACACATTTCATCCACTTGAGCGACTGGCTTTTCCGTACGACAACACAAACGCATCGCATTGCCTTACCCAGGCTGTTTGATCTTTTATGTCAGCACCTCACTGAGGTACGCAGACTCTCCATAGACACCGTGCATGAGAACTTGTTGGCGGACTTCAAGCACAACAAGTTAAAGGGGATCCCTGCCTTTCTCAAGAACAGTGAGCCCACAGGTACCAACACCACTGTTTCTAAAGCAGCCCGACAACGCCGACACACGGTTAACTAATGTTATTGCTACTGTCATGCCGCAGCAGCCGGAAATCATTGCGCTGACTCCTAGTCAACACTGATGCGGTCACTGAAACCAAACTCAAAACCACTGCGCGAAGATGACAGAGCTTGCGAGCTATTCATGGCGAACAGCACTGACGCCGTAATGGCTATGCCAGCAATTACGGCTAATACAATCTTGACAACACTGTAGGGCCGCTCGCCACGCACCTTGCCGGTTCTTCCGTTGACCACAAATCGATACGTCTTGCCACGAAACTGAAACCCGGCTACCCAAAGCGGCAACAACACATGTTTAAACGTCGTATCACTATGCTTTGTCGATAGCTTCTGGATACGTTGCTGGTCCCCGCCAATGGCCTGCCTGACATCATCACGAATGACCTTATCCATCGTCGTTTGAGCTATGGTAAAGCCCTCATCCAGATCGACCTGATAGACCTCGCTACTAAAACCTGCCAGATAATCCTCTGTATAGGGTTTCAGGTTTTTCAAATCCCACGGAGCGAGCCAATCAGTAATCTTGCGCGGCAAAGTCTTGGTGGCACCAACCAGTACATCATCAAAATGCCGTGAAGTACGACCACTAGCCGGATACCATCTCACTTTAGGAACCTGCCGTGTTCTGGTTACTGTTCGACCGTTGTGTGTTGTCGTGTATCGCTGGGTAACGTAATACACTTCACCTCGCTGACCTCGATAGGCCGTCGCAGTGTCGCTGTCATACGTCCAGTAGGGTATGTAAACGCCATTGAGATCAGCATCACTGCGGGCATACTTCTTCAGTGCATTGGGCGCAAACCAGCGCTTGCCCAGCCAGGTTTGATAAGACTTTCTGGCTTGTTCGGCAGTGATTGAAAATGGCAGCACCCCTTTGGGCTTTATTGGCTTGGCATGGCTGGTCTCGGTTACCACATCTGTGCCACAAAAAGGACATTCACCGGCATGAATGTGGGCATCAAGCTCAAAGTGTGCGGCACAGTTGGGACAGCTAATTGCCTTTTCCGCAGTTACGATACTTGCAGAATTCTGTAATTTTTCCAGAGCATGATGCAGATCAAGCTCTTGCAAATGCGTTGTGGATAACGCTATGGCATTGCCATGACCACAGTATTCGCACTCCAGAGATTGAGTGCCGATTGCGTAATGCAAAACGGCACCGCACTGCGCGCAAGGAAAGCGTTTTTCAGTCAACGAACGAGTGGTTGCCTCGCCCAGACTCGACGCTTCGTCATCGCCTTCACGCCACTGATAACGTGTGGTTGGCGCAGGTGCATTGCGCTGGGCATCAATACGCTTCTGCAGACCCGCTTGCAGACGCTCGTTTAAACCAGATTGTTTGCTCACGGCTGGCTAGTCTGAATTGTCCACAAAGTCACCAGAATTTTTACATCTCCTTTTACTGTAGCTGCGAATAGTCCAGGCTTGCACTGAGACATCAGCACAACTTGAGCAACAATCACCGCAACACAAGCGGCCAGATCATGACGAAGGCACAGGCGGTGGAGAGGCTGCACTGGTAGACAACACCGCCTTTAGCGCATCCACTGCATTGGCAGGTTGCCACTCACTCATGGCGGGAGTCCAGACCAGTGTCTCGGGCTGGAGCTTGCCGGCGCTAACCTGTTGCTTCAGCGCATCGATAGTAAACGGACCATGAGCTGAGCCATCAACTACCATATGGTAAACCTCCGAACTGCCGGGTAGTGGCGGTGGCGTACTGGTCGCGCCAGGATTACCGATAGATTCGTTCATGCGATTGGCCATCGCCAGACCTATTCCCATACCAATACCATCAGATGCGCCTCCGCCAGTGTTGCTGGCCCCCGCCTCCATGGACACGCCAGTTTGATACTGCAGAAAGCGATCGAGGTTGCCGGTTAT
The DNA here is from genome assembly GCA_045110475.1 of Granulosicoccus sp. Classification (GTDB taxonomy): domain Bacteria; phylum Pseudomonadota; class Gammaproteobacteria; order Granulosicoccales; family Granulosicoccaceae; genus Granulosicoccus. The sequence goes on along the minus strand of JBGCGC010000043.1, from coordinate 23,828 downwards.
ACCCATGCTTGTGCGTTTATCCAGCGCTTCAGAAACGGCGGGTGGCAGGGAGATATTCTCGACCAGTATTCGGGTCAGCTCCAGGCCATATTCACCAAACTCAGGCGCTATTCGTCGTGTCAGGAACTCACCCAGCTGATCATAATTAGCTGCCATATCAAGCACGGGTATGTTGGAGCTGCCAATGATCGTCGCAAAGCGCGACGTAATCAAATTGCGCAGTTGAGAACTGATTTCATCGGTCGTGAACACGCCTTCGGTACCGACGATTTCCCGAATGAACTTGAGTGCATCCAGGATGCGTACCCCATAGGTTCCAAACGCCCTGATCCTCAGACCACCAAACTCGCTATCGCGAAGCATCAGTGGCTGCTTGGTACCCCATTTGAGATCAACAAAACGACGAGCGTTGCAAAAATACACTTCTGCCTTGAATGGACTCTGAAAGCCATGATGCCAGTTCTGCAAGGTAGTAAGCACTGGCAGGTTCTTAGTTTCCAGCTCGTAGGTGCCAGGACCCAGTACATCAGCCACCTCCCCTTCGTTCACGAATACCGCAATCTGCGATTCGCGTACGATCAGCTTTGCTCCATATTTGATCTCGTTACCATAGCGCTCAAATCGATACACCATCGTATTGCTTGAATCATCGGTCCACTCGATGACATCCACAAATTCGCTGAACAGGCGGCTGAACAATCCCATAATCTATGCTCCTGCCACAGGCGCACTCTGGGTACGGGCTGAGGCTGCTTTCAGGGTTTCTTTCAATTCGGATTCCATACTCTGCAACTGCTGTTCGGCTTCGGCACGTCGGCGCTTGCCTTCATCGGCAATCTGCAGGCTCTCTTCTACCGTGGCGATCAGATTTTCGTTGGCGCGACGTACCGCGTTGACATCAAACACACCGCGTTCGAGCTCTTCGCGCACTGTTCTGTTAGCCGTTCGCAGATTTTCTGCATTTTTCTCCAGAAGCTCATTGGTCAGGTCACTGGCAGCCTTGACACTTTTTGCAGCTTCTGCGGAACGAAAGATAGTGACTGCCTGCGCCAGTTGCTGACGCCACAAAGGCACGGTATTAACCAGCGTGGAGTTGATCTTGTTAACCAGCCCCTTGTCATTCTCCTGAATCAGACGAATGCTCGGCAGACCCTGCATGGCAACCTGACGGGTCAAGCGCAAGTCGTGGATTCGCCTTTCCAGATCATCTCGCCCGCTGCGCATGTCACGAAGCTCCTGCGCCGCCAGTACTTCATCCGAATTACCTGCTTTTTGTTCGGCCGCCGGAATCAATTGATCATCAATGGCTTTGAGCTTTTGCTCACCTGCCGTGATGTAGGCTTCAAGGTTATGAAAATAATCCAGATTGGCGGTATAGAGTTTATCCAGTGACTTGATATCGCGTAGCAGCAGCGTCTTGTGCTTTTCAAGATCATCGGTGACCGTGTCTACCTGTCGTCTCACACCCTCATACTGTTGTATAAATTTTGCCACTGGACTTACGCCGCCAAACAGCTTGCGAAAAAGACGCGTGAAGAACCCGGGACGGTTGTTTGGATCAAAGTCCTCAACCTCAAAACCCCGCAATACCGACACCATGGAATTCAGTGAACTGCCAGCAGAACCTACGTCCTTGTTGCGTACCCCTTCAAGCATGTTGTCGGAAATACTGGTGAGCTCTTGTTGGGCCTTACTGCCAAAAAAGATAATGGAATTGCTGTCGGTAAGATTTATCTCGTTCATCAATTGATCGATGCGCGCTTTTTCTGTTGGGTCAACTTCTTCATAGGGCACGATATCGTGCTTGAGATCAGGAAGAAGCTCGGTTCCCGGCAGCTCTTGAACTGCCGTTGCAACATCGACCGTGTTGGTTGTCATCAGATTCTCCGTAAAGTGACTGGCACTGTGAAGGCCAGTAAATTAAATTAGTTAACAATAAGGCAAGAAGATTTGACTGCCGCAGGACTCAGGTGACACCTTCTTTTTCAAGCTGCATCTGGAGCACTTCAATGGTCACATCCAGATCGGAAAGATTGTTTTCTTCAAGCTTCAGCTGCTGTTCGGCAATCACCGTCTCGATGGTTGTCAGCACACGACGAAAATTCTCTTCAAGCGCGTGCGGCTGGTCCTTGCTGTGAGTTCGTGCGTAACCTTCTGTGACCTGTTGAGCACCGTCCAGATAGACCTTCAGGAACTTGCGCGCTCGACGTGCGTCAACCGGATCTTTTTCGATCGTATCCAGAATCTCTCTTGCCTCTTTGACGATCCGGCGCAAACGGTCCTTGAACTCCACATTATGAATGTGACGACTGGCTTGCTCAATACCCTCTATGCGTTCTTCGGCCTCATCAAGCAACTCGATAAGTTCCTCTGTGGTAATACCGACAGCGGATATGTCAGGATCCTTTCTAGCTGGATCGAAGTCGTAATACAAGTAACACCCCAGCAACACAGCGGCAGCATAAATTGCACTTTCAATGATCGAGTATTGACTGGATATACCCAGCCAGGCAACGAGGAACATGCCGACGGAGACAAGTACGGCACCTATCATGCGGTATTGCACAGTACTTGCCCGACGCCGCAAGCGACGTTTGCGCGCTTCGTTGTCCAGTCGAATACCTTTGCGTATCAGGGTAGCTGCAGTGAGCGCAAGGACGAATCCTGCAGCCCGCGCCAACGCCTTTACTGGCTCCTCGTCCATCAGAGCAAATACTGCTGCCGGTAACAAGGGCAAGGGCAGGACATACAAAAGAATGCCGCGCCACAGTACCTTGGGTTTGGTATCGGGTTCGATCCGGGTAGCTGCAGCCATGATCAGCCCACAACCAATGCCTGACACGACAACAATCCCACTGTCGCCAGCAAGATGAAAAATCCGATGACACGTTGCAAAGCCTTGGGCATGACAAAATTTCTCTAAAAAACTATGACTTACGGTAACACCTTCCGTGTCAGTAGATAGACCCGTTCATCGAGAGTTTCAAGCCCTCTCTGTTTAAGGTTACCTAGCCGCTCAGGGCCGGAAAAGTGAGCTAACTCTTTGATAATAAACGAGTTACTTAGCAATTCATGCACGCTTGTGTCCGCCACGGAAAAAGGCGGTCCCTGCATATGTGACTGATCATACGATATCGTCAACAACAAGCCTGTGGATTCTGCCCGCATCAGCCTTGCCAGTTGGCGAGTGTATTGTTCACGCATGTCCGGGCTCATGGCGATCATCGATGCCCGGTCATAAAATGCATCACAAGATGCGCAATGCTCTGCTTCCAGGGCAAAGTAGTCACCCACCATCAGGGTAATTCCCAGCGCCTTACCGGTGCCGACAAAGTGCGTGAACTGCCCTTTCCGGTGCGTATCAAAATTGAGATGATTATCGTTGAAAAACGCATGTGCAGCCTTTTCACTTAACTCGATGCCAAGCACCTGATGCCCCTGTTTATGTAGCCAGAGCATATCCAGAGATTTGCCGCAAAGTGGCACAAAAACACAGTTTTTCTGATTTTCGTCTAGCCGGGTTGGTGCCTCGGTGCTGGCAGATGATAACTGCGGCCAATACGTCATCAGGCGTTTGTTGATGTCGGCCTGATGAAAGCCGATTTTTTCCTCATCCCATTTCTGTTGCCAGTATTGCGCTTTCATATAACCTCAGTGTGATGTCTTGTCAGGTCAATCGATCTGCAAGGAACGATCACGGCTAGGAGACCTTCGCTTGATTGTTCCCGAAGCATTACCGCTGATCTCAACTGGCTTCATTGGGTTCACTGTGCACAGCCGTCCATTCCCGCCAACCCTTGAGCATGGGAAAGTAAAGACCTAACCTGACAGGACGATTCTCCAGTCGGCTCATAATATCAGCATATCGGTTGAGCTGATCGGCGTAGCGACTTTGCTCCTGATCAAGAAACACATCGGTATCGCTACCCTCATGATCACCCGTCTTGTAGTCGATTATCCAGCGTACTCCATCACTGTCAACAAACGTCCGATCAATAATAACTCTCTGCACAGGTGTAAAGCCGATGTCAGCAGCGCTCGTGTTGTCGAGATCAGTTGCGTGAAGCTCCGGTACACTCAGCGCCCATTCAGAACGTGCCTGTTCATGCTGATCGAGTATCCAGCATCCGCGATCGTCAGCCAGCGTGTTGCTCACCGCTTTCATGACCTTCTCAGCGGCGGCATCCAGTCGCGACACGTTCAGACCAAGATTTTTCAATTGACGCTTGATGATCTCCAGATGAGCAGCCCTGTCTGGCAGAGCGGCCTGCGAGCCGTGCTCAGCCAAAAACTGCAACTGATCATGCACAACCGTACCAATATCGCGCGCATCCCTACCAGCCCAGGAAAACTCCAGCGCTGTCGCATCTTCCTTTTTCATGATGGCGGGTCTTGACTGCCAGACAAATGCCTGAAATTCAGGAAGCTGAGCGCTCAATGGCAAGCGTCTGAAAGCAGGTGCCCTGACGGTGTCCACGGTTTGATCATGGTCAGCCGTATCCTGATCGTCAATGATATCGATTGCCAGACTCATCTGACCTGGCTTGCTAGCCTTTGCCGTCTCATCAATCGCAGTTGGCCCACGGTTACTTGCCAGCGTAAATTCATTTTCCAGTATCGGCCACAGGGGCGCGAGCAAGGATGCGGTTGACGGTCTACTCAATTCACCTTTCGTATTGTGGGACGCACGCGCGACAAGATGCAAGCGGCATTTTGCCCGTGTGCACGCCACGTATAGCAGTCGCAGTTTTTCCTGCGCATCACATCGCTCGCCAGCACGTTGCACCAGTTTGTTTATGCGATCACGTTGATTGCTGTGCACCCCTGTCTGCTCAAAGGGTGCAAGCAACAGCTGTGGAGAGCCATGCAACGTACTTTCATACCAGTTCAAAAGCTGCGTACTGTCACCCCGTGGCGGCCGATCAAGAGCCGGCAGTATCACCGTATCAAATTCAAGTCCCTTGGATTTGTGCAAGGTCATCACCTGGATCTGACAGGCTTGTGTGTCTACCGTTGCGGCATACAAGCCCGCGATGGCAGCCTCAATCGTGCTTTTCTGCCACAAGTCACCACGCGCCTCCAGCTGGTATAACAACGCAATGGCACGATTTGCAGCATCTTCGTCCAACGGTGTGTCACAAACCACCGGACCACCCAGCTTTAGCCAGATAGACTCAACCCATGGCATCAGCCGATCTCGCATGGCACGTTGCATGGCGGGCTCGATTACCACTAGCAAACGCCGGATTCTATGCTGCCCATCATCACTCAGAGCAGCAACCACAGATGCGTCTTGCAGGCGTTCAACTACGGCTGCCTGACTGCTTGCTTCGTTCATCAACTCGTGCAGATCATGCAAGCACAGACCAACAAACGGTGAACGCAAAAAAGACAACCAATGCAATCTATCGTGCGGATAACGCAGGGCCAGTGTGAGCGCAATCAGATCACGTACTACAGGTCTGTCACCAATCAGATCCATATCTATGGATTCGTACGGAAGCTTGTGCTCACGCAGTGCCGCAAAAATATCAGCTGCCTGCGCGCGTGAACGAACAAGAATGGCCACCGTGTGCTCTTTGTCACCGTCTATGGATTGGGCGCAAAGTCTTGCAACGCAAGCCGCTTCATCGGCCTTGTCACAATCGATCAAGGGGTGCACCTTCACCAGGCCTTCGTAGGTGCGATGCGCCACCGACGCCGAGTACGGTACTGCACCGGTATCCGGATCAGCTCTTTGTGGGAAGATTGTACTGAAGGTCTCATTTACCCAATGGGTCACCGCGGGCGCTGCACGAAAATTGACCGATAGCGTCAGAGGCGTAACCATTACAGGGCCAATTCCTTGCTCCTGAACACGAGTAAACAACGCAACATCACCTTCACGAAAACGGTAGATGGATTGCATGGGATCACCTACCGCAAAGAACGTTCGCCCATCGCCGATCTGCCAAGGCCGCACAAGTTGCTCAAACAACCGAAACTGTGTTTGCGAGGTATCCTGAAACTCATCCACAAGAAGGTGCTTTAAAGCAAGGTCCATTGAGAGAGCAAGGTCAGTCGGTGCCTCCTCGGTACCCAGAGCCAGTGCCGCACGCGCGGAAATCTCACCAAAATCCACGACCGCCTGTTCAGCGAACACAAGTTGTAACTCCAGCAGCAACTGAGGCAACACCGTTAACAGTTGTGATAGCAAGGCCCATTGATCGTCCTTGTAAACAGGCAATGGTAATTTGCGCACTTCTACCAATGCTTCAAGAAATTCACTGGCGCCAGCGACGGATTCTATGACATCGATCATTGATTGCTTGTGCATAATGAGGTCAGCCTCACTCACACCCAGCTTTTTGGCGTCCTTTTTAGGCGGAAATCCTTCTGCGTTCCGCGGGGCCTTTCGCGGGTGATTCTCTGAGGTCAACAAGCCGAAGCAGACGCTTGCCCAGCCGTTCAAATCACTGACATCGCTACCCGGCAACTTTTCCATAGAGTGCCATAGTTGTATTTCCCAGCAAAGCTCATCCATGTCGCCTTCGGCTTGCGTCAATTTATACTCTGCCGCTCTCAACAGACACGGTATCAACTTTTCAGCAAGCCCTGCAGGCACCAGAGCACACAGATTATCCAGACGCGACTCAACGAGTTCCGCCAGCATCCCTTCCAGCACCATCCGCAGCTCGTCATGATCATCACCGGCATTGTAGACATGGCGCTTCCATTGATCCCGTCTGGCCAACAACTCTGCCAGCAAATTCTGAGCACGGCCCAGCTTGTTACCCAGATGCAACAGCACAAGGTCAAGCGATTCAAGATGCGCATCGATGAAACGGCGAGCAGCCTCCTGATACAGCGCATCAGCTTTTTCTACCAGACCGGTGGGTGCGCCCAGAGTAGACGTCACGGGCAAGCGATGCGCCAGCTGAGTAGCCAGTGAATCGATAGTGCGCAGGTTCAGGCGTTGCGGATTGCGCAACAACTGCCAGTCCAGCTGCGCATCTCGGGTTAATACCTTTTGCGCCAAGGTGAACCCTTCCAGATCATACGGATCGGTTGGCTCACTATTATTTGCTGCCAATTGCAAGGTCTCTATTACGCGTTGACGCATCTCGCTGGCAGCCTTTCGGGTAAACGTGATGGCGAGAATTTCTTCTGGCTCCTTTACATCACAGAGCAAGGTGAGCACCCGTCGAGTCAGGAGTGCCGTCTTGCCTGAACCTGCAGGTGCCTGAACAATAAAGGATTGCCGGGAGTCCAGTGCAAGCCTGCGTATGTCGTGATCTATTGGTTGACTCATGATGAGCTCCGCGAGTTGCTATCAGCGTCGGTGCTCCGTACCGGCATTGCATCGCTGTCTGAATCACTCTCCAACTCGACGTTTACACGACACAAGGGTTTAAGCTCACAGTGGGTACAGGCGCTTTTCATCGGGGTGACCGTAGCAATACCATCACAAAGCTCCTCTGCCACTTTATCCAATGCGGTTTGCCAGTGTGTTCGCCAATCCTGCCAGTTCTCAATGGGCGCCTCCGAAGCAAGCGCCTGTTTTGTGCCACGAAGCTTTGTCACTACCTTGGGTAGCATTTGCGCCTCGCTGGCAACACCGATAAAGCGGCACTGATTGGTCGCTACCTGTGCAAAACTTGCCGCCGCTATTTCTTCATCTGTAAGCACATAAAGAGGCAATTGCGGATTGGAGATGCGTTGATCAGCCCACGTGCTGACTCGATTGTTTACCCCGGTCTTGTAGTCAACAACCACCAATGCGTCACCAATCTTGTCTATCCGATCGATGATGACATCCATGGCTATGCCACCATGCTCGATACGCTGCTTTCTCTCCAGTTCCATAACTTCAAAAGGTACACGCGGTAATTCACATTGCACCAGCCACTCGCGCAATAACACAGTGAGCCGGGTGAGTTCCAGTGCACGGAGTTCCTCAGGCACTTTATGATCTTGCATGCACGTGGTCACGACATCTATCAGCGTTGTGTCAAGCGTCTGTTCATCAAGTGCCGACAGGTTTTCATGCGTCCGGATTTCCCCCCAGAACAACTCAAGGGCGGCATGAAGCAATGTACCGTGCTGGCGTGGATCAAGACCGATGCCCACCTCCTCCAGCGGCCTGATTTTAAGCCTGTGCAAGGCAAATGCACGAAACGGACACAGTGCCTGGTTTTCGAACAGGCGCGCACCTCCGCCGACTTTTGTTCCCGCGATTATTCCAGGACCGTTGAAGTCATCCAGCATCTCGACGTCCAGCGACTGTGCCATTGTCGACAAGGGATCGACCAGCTCCCGAGTCTGTTCAATGCGCCCCAGCACAGAACGCGCGCGCCTGCTGCTATCGTCGCTTGCCTGAATAAGCGGCAATGCTGCACTGGACAGCTCCTTCCCCTCACGCAGCTGTACAGAACTTGCCAGTAGCAGGGGTGACTGTGATGCCCATAGCCTGAATTCACTTTCGGCCAATGCCAGCCTCAGGGCGGCGGAACTGTCAGGAATACGGCAGGCTTTCTGTTCGTTAATGGCTAGAAAAGCACTGGGCGAGCCTGCAGGCGGCCACTGCTCGGAATCCAGCCCTGCCACCCACAAGCAATCGAATTGCAAGCCGTGACTCTCCAGTCGACCCATGACCTGTATCGGTGCAGCTGGCGTTTCGATCTGAAAGATACGTTCGGATGCCAATAGCCTTAGCTGAGAAAACGCATTGTCGAAAGTGACCTTGTCGTTATCATCGAGCAATTGCATATCATCCAGACATTCAAAAAAAGCGGAGACAGCCTGAAACTCTGCACTGTCGATCGACTTGCCCGGCCATCCCACTATCTCCAGCCAACTGCTGAACCGCGATGCCCATTCGCTGAGACTTGCGCGGCCAAGCTTACGTTTCCTGATCAGTTTATCGAGTGCCGGCTTCAGGCGGCTGTCCTTGTAGAATTCGTAGCTAAATTGCGAAAGATTGAGAGAACGTATGCGTTTGTCACGCAGCCGTCGGTCAAACTGCTCACGGCGACGAACTTCGGCTTTAGCGGCCTTGCAGTAAGGCGTCAGCACCACAGCACTCAGCTCGTTGCCACTGACAGATGCGCCACTGAGTTTCAGTAATGACAGCGATGCGCTGACAACCGGTTGCTCGCCAAGAGACTGTCCGAGTGATATCTCATAAGCAGGCTGCTGATCAGCGATTTCCAGCGGTGAGAGGGTCGGATAGAAAACACGCTCGAAGGCACGCACAACGGCATCACGGCGCTGTTGCAGATCTGGCACGACAAGCCCCAGTAATTGTTGCGGGGAATGTTCAAGCTCTGCGCGCAATTGTGTGGCAATGGACAACAGTTCTGACTCATCATCAAGGTAGCTGATTGCATGGACCTGTGCCGATGGTTCTGGTACGTGTACATCGACCGTAGTGCCACAAGCACGCACGTGGTCGACAAGCTCTGCGAGTTGCGTTGGTAATTGTAGAAAGCCATCAAGAATCAGATAACGGGGCAGTAGCGTATCCAACTGGGCAGTCGATGCCTTTGCCAGAACACTCGCCAGCTCATCAGGCAACAAAGATTCATCAATCCCTGATTGCTGGTCCAGCCAGGCTTTGTACTGCGTCATCCAGCGCTGCCAGGCAAACTGATCTGCTGACAGGTATTGATCTTCACGGTTGTAACACCGCCAGACGCAGGCGAGCTCCCATGACTGCATGGCTGATCGGGCAGCACCTGCAGGATCCAGCAAATGCACCGATGCGTCGTTGTCGATAATTCTGCGCCAGGCTTGTTGCACCAGCAATCCGGGCATCAGCGTCACATCACTCAGACCCATCGTCAGCGCCTGCTTGTGCAGATTGCTCATCCAGCTCCTGAAGGGCAGGATTGACGGTGTTTCCCACCAAGTGGAGCCCGCCTGCAATCGACTGCGCTGGAATTGCAGCACGTGGTGTCGCGACAGACGCTGATTGACTGTCAGCAGAACAGCGCCTTCGCCAAGCTCTTCGCTCCAATTACTCACTGTTGACTCTGCCTGATAATCCCGGTTACGCAGAATGGTACACGCGAACGGGGAAACGGACTTTCGTCGGATTGGCGGGGACAACCCGATTTGACAGCGCGTCATCTGCTTGGCACAGTCAGGGTTGTCAGGCAATTGATCGCTTCCTGGTTTACCCGCCATAGGCAACAGTAACTTTTGCACTCCACCCGGTTCGTGCCGGTGTCGATGTAAGGGGTTGCGACCCAATTGTGACGAGCACTGGTGGTACTTCAGCGCACTGCCCAATCGGGAACAACAGTCGAAGCTAATGAGCAGTACTGCTACACACCGGCTATGCAAGTGAAAAAACGTGATGTGTGAAACAAGAGCTGTAAAGACGCCCATTGACCCGGTAGCGATGGGACTGTGGCATCCCATTGCCGCCATTGAAGATATAGCGCCCGAGACGCATCTTCAAACGCGATTGCTGGGGGAAATCGTTCACTATTATAAAAAAACGGATGAACTGATCACGGTCACGCATGAAGATCACGACCGACCGGTCACGCTGGCTTACGGCTATGTATGGACCTGTCTGGGGCGCCCGGACTCCGACTTGTTCGATTTACCTGAATACGCAGAACCTGACCGGCGCAATGTGTGTGCAGCCAGCGTTGGTGTGCGCGTGTCAGCCCCCAGAGCCGTGGAAAACTTTCTGGACATGGGACACTTTCCTTTTGTGCACACGGGCATTCTTGGCGCAGAGCCACATACCGAAGTCCGCGAGTACGAAGTTCGGCTGGATACCGAACGCGATGAAATTCTGGCCACCAACTGCCAGTTCTATCAACCTCAGGCAGCAGCAGGATCGGCGGGGGGCGTTATGTCGGATTACATCTACCGCGTACCCCACCCCTATTGCTCGGTGTTGTATAAATCCTGTCCAACAGACGACACTCGCCTCGATGTCATTGCCCTGTTTCTACAGCCGATGGACGAAGAAAATATAAGAGCGCATGCGCTGGTAAGCGTTATTGATACGCAAAGCACAGATCTTGACATCCGCATGTTTCAGCAAAATATCTTCGGGCAGGACAAACCCATCCTTGAAAACCAGTACCCCAAACGTCTGCCACTGGATCCGCGTGCGGAGACACCGATCCGAGCCGACAAGTCAGCAATCGTATACCGACGCTGGCTGCGCGCAAAGGGTCTGCGATACGGTGTGATCCCCGCAGCAGCCTGACGAATCGAATACAGATTTACGTTGATTCAACCTGATAAATCTGTTCTCCTTGAATCAGCCGGCGAACCGGCCTTCACCAACAATTACTCCCTCGTCCCGATGCTCCTTCTCAGTGCCGTATGATCGATCTTGAAGCAGCCCGTTATCGCTGGCACCCGGTTGCAGCCAGCTCCGATCTCGTACACCGGCATGTGTTCCATGCTCAGGTTCTCGGTCGCGAGATGGCGCTCTGGCGCGCCGACGATGGCAATGTCAACGCCTGGGAAAATCGATGCCTGCATCGTGGTGTAAAACTGTCCATCGGTGTCAACGACGGCCATGAACTCATCTGTCAATATCATGGGTGGCGCTACGCCAATCGCACGGCTGGATGTACTTATATTCCGGCACACCCGGCCGATGCACCGGCACGCACCATTTGCAACAACATCTACCCGGTAGCAGAACAGCACGGGCTTGTCTGGAGCAGCGAATCTCCTGAAGAACCCATCCCCACACTGGACACTCTTGACACAACAGCGATTACTCCTTTGCGGGCAATTGCCGTCAATGCAGCCTTGCAACATATTGCGCTCCCACTGATAGATCGGTACAACTCGGGTAACACCGCTTATCACGAACAAACTCCAGCTCGCTACGGCGCAGACAACCCGGATCCGTATTTGCTGGTTCTGCGCGCTCATCACAGTAACAGCGTAAACACGGCTCCCACCCCTGATGTTGCGTTTTTCTTTCAACCGCTGGATGCGGGTCGTACAGTCATACGAGGACTTCTCTGTGGTGTTGATGAAAGCAATACTGAACGATCAGCTCTGACAACCTTGTTGAAGCAGCACGACCACCTGCTTTGCAGACTACGCGACACCATCGAATCCAGTGTCAGGCATCAGCCAGTTGTTGCCCCGTGGGTGCCGATCATCCCAACGGTTAGTGAAGCTAATGCCAGCATGCCTGCGCTCAACACGAACAGCAGAGAAGCAGCCCTACGTCTGCGTGTCAGTCATATCGAACAATTAACGCATAACGTCAGGCAATTTCGGCTTGAGCCGTTAAGCTCGCACCCGGATCAGACAAGCCAAAATGCCTTGCCCGCCCCACAACCAGGGGCACACATCGATGTCCATTTACCCAACGCTCTGGTTCGTCAATATTCGCTGATCAATGGCCCTGGCCAGACCGACCACTATTCGATTGCCGTCAAGCGACTCGATGACTCCTCTGGAGGCTCGCACAACCTTCATGACACAGTCAAAGTGGGTGATGTACTGGCCACGTCGGTACCGCGCAACAATTTCACCTTGCGAAGAGATGCAGAGCATACCCACCTTGTCGCTGGCGGCATCGGTCTGACACCGCTGTTGTCCATGGCCCGAGCACTTGACAATGCTTGCCTGCCATTCACGCTTCATCATTTTGTCGGAAGCGAATCAGACCGGTTGCTACAGAGTGAACTCGACACGATGCGCGGCGACGTTCACTACCATATCGGGCAGGAACATCAGCAGACACAATCACGTCTTTCAACCCTGCTCAATAAGCCAGCTGACCATCACCACATCTATCTGTGTGGACCAGGCCCCATGTTGAGCTTTGCACGACAAACAGCGCTGAACAGTGGCTGGGCCGACGATCAAATCCATTTCGAGTATTTCAGTAACGCCCGCACTACCGATGATTCCAGAGCATTTCAAATTGAACTGTCCCGATCTGGCTTGACGCTTGACGTGCCGTCGGGTGTCAGCCTGTTGCATGTGCTCAGGGAACACAACGTCGCGGTGCCATCTTCTTGCGAACAAGGTGCCTGTGGCACTTGTCGTGTTGCGGTGCTTGCCGGCGAGCCTGACCATCAGGATGTGTATCTCAGTGATTCTGAAAAAGCCCGTGGAAATTGTCTAATGAGCTGTGTATCACGCGCAGTGTCAAAAAGTCTGGTGCTGGACATATAGCCTGGATTATTCATGATTAATCTCTTTGACTACGAGCTCTCCGGCAATTGCTACAAGGTACGACTGCTGTTAAGCATGCTCAACATCAAGCACGAAAAGAAAACGGTAGAGTTCTATCCTGCTGCTGCACACAAACACGACGAGTTCCTCGCTATCAATCCGCTCGGGCAGCTTCCGGTGCTTCAGGATGGCACATTATATTTGCGTGAATCACACGCTATTCTGGTCTATCTGGCAAGCCGATACGACAAGTCCGGCCAGTGGTATCCAGCCACATCACCTGCAGCGGTTGCGCAGGTGACGCAATGGATGTGCTTTGCCGATGCACTAACGGCAAGTGCATCAGCGGCAAGACTTGCTGATGGTTTCTTTCATGACATTGACGCAGACGCCTGCCGCGACAAGGCGCACAGGCTGTTCCGCATTCTTGATGAGCATCTGTGGTACAACGAGCGAGACAGGCACAACTGGATTGTGGCAGGCAACCATCCCACCATCGCCGACCTTGGCTGTTTTGCCTACACCATTCTCTGCGAAGAAGGCGGCATCTCGCGCATGGATTATCCCGCCATACGTCGCTGGACAGATCGTGTAAAACGATTGCCCGGGTTCATTGTCATGCCGGGTGTGTTTGCCGCAGGGCCTGCAGAAAACAGTAGCTCGACATCACATGCCCGATCACCCGAACGGCCACCCTGTTCATGAGTAATCTGCTGCAATTACGTGGTATCAGCAAGGTCTATCCATCGATAGTGGCGAACGATCAAATTGACCTGGACATCGCTCGCGGAGAGATTCACGCGATTCTGGGTGAAAACGGTGCTGGCAAGTCAACACTGATGAAGCTGATATACGGGGTTATCCAGCCCGATGCCGGCAGCATGAGCTGGCAGGGTAAACCCGTCACTGTAAAGAATCCCGCACAAGCACGAAGCCTGGGCATTGGCATGGTGTTTCAGCACTTCTCGCTATTTGAATCTCTCAGCGTTGTCGAGAATATATCCCTTGCAGTAAAAGGCAACATAGCATCCCTGTCTACACAGATTGAACTGGTAGGCGAACAATTTGGCTTACCCATCTCGGCGAATACTCTCGTCCATTCACTTTCGGTAGGCGAACGCCAACGAGTGGAGATCATTCGCTGCATACTGCAAAAACCGAAGCTACTCATCATGGATGAGCCAACCTCAGTACTGCCACCACAAGGAGTTCAACAACTCTTCGACACTCTAAGAAAACTGCGAGACGATGGTTGCAGCATTCTGTATATCAGTCACAAGCTGGAAGAGATTCGACAGCTTTGTGACAATGCAACTATCTTGCGACGAGGGGCTGTAGTCGCTACAACCCGTCCATCAAAGCAAAGCAATGAGGACCTTGCGCAGCTCATGATGGGACATGCCATCACCCCAACAGAGCACGCGAAGGCGACACCGTCAAATGTCGCGCGTCTTGAAATCCGCACACTCAATCACGTACCACTCGATCCGTTCGGCACAACCCTGAAGAATATCAACCTGCAAGTGTGTCCCGGTGAAATCGTGGGCATTGCCGGCGTATCCGGCAATGGGCAAAACGAACTCATGCGTCTGATCTCAGGCGAGGTACTGCATACCCGACGCGCCATGGGCGACATCCTGATCAACAGCCAGGTGGCCAATAGACTCCTACCCATGCAACGCCGAAGCCGTGGCCTGGGTTTTGTACCCGAGGAGCGCCTTGGGCGTGGCGCAGTTCCGGATCTGTCGCTGAGCTACAACGCACTGTTGACAGCTTATCGACACGGACTCACGCGATTCGGCATGATTCGGCACAGCAAGGTGAGTCAGTTTGCCGATCAGTGCATACAAACGAATGATGTTCGTTGTGGCGGGCACAAGGCCATTGCAGCCAGCCTGTCCGGCGGAAATCTGCAGAAGTTCATTGTTGGCCGGGAGATAGCCCTGAAACCCACGCTTCTGGTGTTATCACAACCTACCTGGGGGCTGGATGTAGGCGCTGCCAGCAATATCCGTGAAGCGCTTTTACAATTGCGTGACAACGGTACCGCTGTGCTGGTCGTCTCCGAGGAGCTGGAAGAGCTGTTTGAAATCAGTGATCGCCTGTATGTCATTTACGATGGCTACCTGTCACCCTCTGTACCGACGCCTGACACCTCGGCTACGCAGATAGGTCAATGGATGACCGGAGAATTTCTTGCCGCGAGTGGTGCAGCCTGATGCAATTCCGACTGGTAGCCCGAACCATACCGTCACTGCGAGCACAGCTGCTGGTACCTTTATCGGCCATTGCCCTGACCCTGATGGCAGGCTCTGTTCTGTTCAGCTTGCTGGGAAAGAGTCCGCTGGCAGCTTTTTATGCCTTTTTTATCGAGCCTCTGACAACCCGGTATGGAATTGGCGAAGTCCTTCTCAAAATGGGTCCGTTGTTGCTTATCGCTCAGGGGCTTGCCATAGGTTTTCGGGCGCGTGTCTGGAACATCGGTGCAGAGGGTCAGCTACTGGTAGGGGCTATTGCAGCGGGTTCACTGGCCCTGCACTTTGAGACGTCCGAGTCGTGGTGGCTGTTACCCGCCATGGTTTGTGCTGGTACGTTGGCGGGAGCTGCCTGGGCAGGCATTGCTGCCTGGTTGCGCACGGCTTACAACGCCAACGAAATTCTGGTGACCTTTATGCTCTCCAGCATTGCGTTGCAGTTATTGTATTATCTGGTCAGTGGCCCATTGCGTGATCCGATGGGCATGAGCTTTCCTCAGTCAGCCTTGTTTGGCTACGCAGCCATGTTTGAGCCGCTGATACCCAACACTCGCGTTAACACCTCACTATTACTGGCTGTTGCCGCCTCTGTTCTGGCCTGGGTGTTTGTACAGCGCAGCGTACCCGGCTACAAGCTACTGGTTGGCGGTCAGGCACCCGAGGCGGCTCGCTACGCAGGGTTTGCCGAGAAAAAAGCGATATGGACAGGTCTGCTTATAGGCGGTGCGGCAGCGGGTATGGCCGGAGTTGGGGAAGTTGCCGGTCCACTGGGGCTTCTGCAACGCAGCATTTCACCCGGTTACGGATTTGCCGCCATTATTGTTGCGTTTCTTGGCGGGCTGCACCCGCTCGGAATCCTATTCGCCGCATTCTTCATGGCATTGATCTATGTTGGAGGTGACATGTCGTTGGTGTCAGTAGGCTTGCCTAACGCCTCAACCACCATTTTTCAGGGCATGCTGCTGGTCTTTTATCTGGCTTGTTCATTGTTTGCCAACCATCGATTGCAACGCATCGAGGTCACGTCCTGATGCTTGACTCCATTGTCTTTCTACTGGCAGGCACATTAGCTGCTGCGACACCGTTGTTGTATGCAGCAGTAGGTGAGGCTATCGTGGAGAAAGCCGGCGTGCTCAATTTGAGCATCGAAGGCATGATGGCTGTCGGCGCCGCAAGCGGCTTCGTTGTTGCCACACTAACAGGCTCCTACGTTCAGGGCTTTACCATTGCCGCTATTGCAAGTGCGGCACTCTCATTAGTTTTTGCTGTACTTGTCTTGAATTTTCTGGCCAATCAAGTCGCTGCAGGGCTAGCTGTGGGCATACTCGGATTAGGTATCTCGGTATTGATCGGCAAGGAATACGAGGGCAAGACCATTACCTCTCTTAACGAACTGGATATGGGCTGGCTTGGTGAGCTACCATTTATCGGCCCCGTGCTTTTTTCCCATGATCCTATGGTGTACGTTGGTATGGGCATGGTCGTCTTGAGCTGGTGGGTACTCAGCTATACAAAGCTGGGGCTTGTCCTTCGAGCAGTGGGCGAATCTCCCGCCGCTGCCAGCGCCATTGGCTATCCTGTGTTGACTATCCGTCTTCTGGCCATCATGTTCGGCGGTGCCATGGCAGGGCTCGGCGGCGCTTATCTGTCACTAGCCTATACCCCTTTATGGGCAGAAGGACTGGTTGCAGGACGTGGCTGGATTGTCGTGGCGCTGGTTGTATTCGGCATGTGGCGACCCTTACGCATCGCTTTGGGAGCTTACCTGTTTGGTGCAGTGTCGTTGTTGGAACTGTTCATTCAGGGTCAGGGCTTTGCCATACCATCACAACTGATGTCAGCCATGCCCTACCTCATCACTATTGTCATACTTGCAGTAATTTCGCGTAATCCACGTCTGATTCGACTTAATCATCCTGCCTCACTGGGGCAAGTCTATCGCCGCGATGCCTGACAATGCAATCATCACCGCATCAGGAAATTTCACGACAACCACCTACTCTGGAATACAACTTCACATGAAAATACGGAACAGTTCGATGGTTCAAACGATCAACTGGCTCAGCCAGAAATTACCCCTACCTGCACGCAAACTTGCATTCACAGCATCAGTCGCGGCAACCCTGATTTTCAGTGGAACACCCTCTTACGCTCAGGATGTTTTCAAGATTGGCTATATCTATCCATCACCTGCAGGTGACGTTGGCTGGGCACACGAACTCGACCGCGGCCGTCAGGCCATTGAGGAGAAATTTGGCGATAAGGTTGAAAGCATTGTTGTCGAGAATATACCGGAAGGTCCTGACGCGGCACGCATCATGAACCAGATGGCCGCTCAGGGTGTCAACATGATGATGCTCGGCTCATTCGGTTACATGAACGATGGCCTGAAAACCGCTCAACGGTATCAGGATATAGACTTCATTCATGCCAGCGGATACAAACTACTGGACAACCTTGGCAACTTCCAGACGCGCAACTACGAGGGTGCCTATATTGCCGGGATGGGTGCTGGTTACGTGACCCAGAGCAACACCATTGGTATGGTCGCCGCTTATGCCATTCCTGAAGTTGTTGGTTTGATCAATGCATTTACCATGGGAGCGCAATCGGTTAATTCGGATGTTTCCGTCAAGGTTGTCTGGCTGAACTCGTGGTTTGACCCCAGCAAGGCGCAGGAGTCCGCACGCTCGCTGATCGCTCAGCAGTCAGATGTCATATTCTCGATTTATCAGGATACGCCCTCGGTAGTCACGGTCGCCGAAGAGGAAGGCGTTTATGTGGTCAATACCAGTTCAGACATGAAAAGCTATGCGCCGGAGCAACTGTTGGTATCCATACAGATCAGCTGGGCCGACTACTTCATAGAGCAGGTTCAGGCGTCTATGGACGATACGTTCGAAGGTAGCGCCTTCTGGGGTGGTATGGCTGACAACGCCGTCAGCGTAGAATCCTGGAGTGATAACCTGAGCGACGAACAACGCAAGGCGCTTGATGCAAAAGTGGCCGAGATATCAGCCGGCGCATTTCATCCGTTTCAAGGCCCGGTTGTTGATCAGGCGGGAGAGGTTAAAATCGCCGAAGGCGATACGCTGGCAGATGCCGATCTGCTTGCGATCAACTGGTTGGTCAAAGGTGTTGAAACACAGTTACCCAAATGATGATCTCCGTAAGCTGTTAACTGATCAAGACGGTGTCTAAACACACCACCTCCGCCGATCAGTGGTACCTCGGCTTGTTCATGCATACACCCTGCATGGGCAAGCTGGAGGTTCTGGAGAACGCGTTAATTCATGTCAATAGCGAAGGCTGCATTCAATCGGTTAAACAATGTGATCATCCAGACTTTGAACAAGAGCGAGACCTTGCGCATCGGCGCTCGGCGCTAAGCAGCTTTAACAAGAATCAACTAATCATCCCAGGTCTTGTTGACCTGCACATTCATGCCCCTCAATGGCCTCAACGGGGCAAGGCATTGCATCTGCCACTGGAAGACTGGTTGCAAAAGTACACCTTTCCTCTGGAAGCCCGTTACCACGATCTTGCTTTTGCAACGTCGGTATATACCTCGCTGGTTAGAACACTATTGGCCAATGGCACCACATCTGCCATGTACTTCGCCACGATCCATGAGGAGGCCACAACCTTGCTCGCATCCATCTGTCTGGAACAGGGACAAAGGGCTTATGTGGGTCGTGTTGCCATGGATGACACCACCCAGTGCCCCGACTATTATCGCGACGCAAGCGCCTCGGTTGCTATCGATGCCAGCGAGCGTAATATACGTCACATCAGGCAATTGTCAGGTAATGAAAGACAACTGGTGCAACCGGTTATTACGCCACGTTTTATTCCCAGCTGCACTGATGAGCTGCTGGCCGGTCTGGGAGAACTTGCCACAAGACATCATTGCCATGTACAGACACACTGTTCGGAAAGTGACTGGGAGCATGGCCATGTCATCGATCGCCTCGGCAAAACTGATACGCAAGCATTAGCAGACTTTGGCTTGCTGAGCCGACATACAGTGCTTGCCCACTCCAATTTCATCACAGACGAAGATATGCAACTGATCCGTGATAGCGGCAGCGGCATCGCGCATTGCCCCTTGTCCAACAGCTACTTTGCCAATAGTGTTTTCCCATTGCGAAAAGCGCTGGCTAAATCGTTATCGATCGGACTTGGAACAGACATCGCCGGAGGCCACAGTGCATCCATGTTCAACGCCTGTCAGTGTGCCGTTGCATCGTCACGATTGCTCGACGCAGGAGTCGACGCCAGAATACAGGCAAACGAGCGTGGACAAAAAAATGCAAGAATCAACTTTCTTGACGCGTTCTATCTGGCTACTTCTGGCGGCGCTGAAGTACTGGACAGTCCCACTGGAACCTTCGTTCAAGGTAAGCAGTTCGATGCATTACTTCTGGATCTGGATAACCCGGTAAACCGCCTCAATGAATTCGTCGAAGCCGAGCACTGGGAAGACTTGCTGGGGTGCATTGTCTACAACACTCTGCCATGTAACATCGAACGTGTCTGGATTGCAGGACAACAGGTTAGGTGACGTTGAGCGCTTGCAAGCCCTTGCACAGTACAAGCGCTTTACCGATATAATATTTGGTGCAAGTGCAAGTTCAGGCCAGTATTGTGCATACAAACGTGTTTTGCAGCACGCTAATGGGTAACGCGGGTAATATTCGATAACAGACATGTCGTTTCTACCGTCGGCAGAACACGGCAGAAAAGCGACGCGTATTGCGTATACGGGGAGCTATTCTAACGCTGGGCTGGCAGCGGTAGGGACGAGTGTGTTGACGAACTACCCGCGTGGCCCATTAACCTACTTGAAACCCAGAAACAATTAACTCATGGCTAACAAACCTATTCTAGTGACAGGTGGCGCAGGATACATCGGCAGCCATGTGGTCAAACTACTTGGCGAGCGTGGCGAATCAGTCGTGGTGCTGGACGATCTGTCAACGGGTAACGCAGAAGCTGTTCTTCACGGTGAGCTGGTGGTTGGCAAGACCGGTGATATGGATCTGGTAAGTCGGGTTATTGCCGAAAAGGGTATTAATACCGTCATGCACTTTGCAGCGCACACCATCGTGCCGGAAAGCGTGGAAAACCCTCTCAAATACTATGCGAACAACACCTGTAGCACGCGCAATCTATTGCAGGCCTGCCAGGACAACAACATCGAGCATTTTATTTTTTCATCAACCGCTGCAACCTATGGTGTGCCCGACGAATCAGTCAGTGCCTGCAGCGAGGAACTGGCCACGGCTCCCATAAACGCCTACGGATCCAGCAAACTGATGTCAGAGACCATGCTCAGGGATCTCAGTGCCGCCACCGACCTCAAGCATGTGGTACTTAGATATTTCAACGTGGCAGGCTCTGATCCGGATGGCCGTATCGGTCAGTCCACGCAAAACGCAACCCTGTTGATCAAGGTTGCGGCCGAGGTTGCAGTGGGCAAACGCGATCAGTTATATGTTTTCGGTACCGACTACCCCACCCCTGATGGCACGGGGGTACGCGACTACATCCATGTTACCGATCTGGCTCTGGCGCATCTGTCCGCACTGGACTACCTTCGTGGTGGTGGCGATTCAACGCTGCTCAATTGTGGCTATGGCGATGGATTCAGCGTGCGGCAAGTTATTGATGCCGTAGAACGCATCAGTGGCAAGACACTCAAAGTCATCGAAAAGCCAAGACGAGCTGGCGATCCGCCAGCACTGATTGCCGCCGTTGACAAGATTCATCAGACTCTGGACTGGACACCCGAACACGCAGATCTTGAAACGATCGTGCGGACATCACTCGCCTGGGAACACACGCTACTGGAGCGGCAACATAACAAGACGGACTCGTAGTATTCCGTATTGCAGCAGGTACTTCAGGTTTTCTCCGACAGCACGATGTCAACCATCTGGCTGTCACCTCGCGCCAATCGATCCACCAGAATATCCGACACATGCCGGTAATAGTGTAAGTGCACCTTCGGCGGCAGCTTTGCAAGCGCTTCGGTACTGACCTCCAGAGCGCTGACCTGCGTCAATGCATGGTAACTGCGTGGCTCTGCAATCCCATTAATAAACCCTGTCTCGCCGATGCACTCACCAGTGGCAACAACGACTGAAAATCGCCCGTTCCGTGAGCATGCTGCAACTCCATCGGTAATGATCAGGAGCCTACGATCCTGATCGCCCTTGTTAAGCATGTTTTCCCCGGGCGCATAGTTTCTGAGCCGTACACGCTCCAGCAGCAGCGCTACTTCCATATCAGAAAATACCTTGAAGAAAGTTTGTTGCCGTAGCTTTTTGATCAATCGTTGTTGTGGTAGCGGCCGCTGCTCAACAGCGCGGAAAGTCTTGAGGAACGGCTCAAGAGCTTTCGCCATCGCCTTGCCAGTCTGGTAACGTGCCTTGGGTTTCTTCTCCAGAGCCTTGGCAAGAACATCGCCAAGCCCGTCGGGTAGATCCGGACGAATAGCCGTCAGCCTGGGGGCTCTCTTGTGTACAACAGTACGAAACAGATCCTTTACCTTTTTAGCCTTGAAGAGCTGCCGGCCAGTGAGCAATTCGAACAGCACGGTCGCCAATGAATAAAAGTCGCTCTGAGCCAGAAGCTCCTTTCCCAGAATCTGTTCGGGAGACATGTAGTTGGGGGTACCCAGTGTGGGGCCCTGCTTCTTTAATGCACCACCCTCGTCCAGACCCACTGCAATACCGAAATCCAGTAGCTTGACGCTGCCATCAAAACTTAACATGATGTTGGCAGGCTTTATGTCGCGGTGCAGGATGCCTTGTTTGTGTGAATAATCCAGTGCGTGGCAACACGCACAAATTATACGCAAGGCTTCGCCAACCGGTAACAGCGTCTTGCCTTTGCCATATTCCTTCAGCGATTTGCCATCAACCGCTTCCATGACCAGAAAGTTCAGGTCCTCGAATTGACCTGCATCGTAGACTGTAACAATGTTTGGATGCGTTAGCCTGCCAGCCGCTATGATCTCGGTCTGGTACGCACGCTGTGCGCCAGGCACTTTGCCCGTCGACACATGAGCTTCACCCACGGGCGACAACTTGACTGCCACCTCCCGGCCTAGCAGATTATCCAGCGATTGATGGACGACACCACAGGTGCCAGAGCCGATCCGCCGGCCAATGGTATATCGACCAATCTGACCCGGCACGACGATGTCCAGCGGTTTGATACTGACGACAGGTTTGGCGTTGTCTTGCGAACGATTACCCGACCCGGGCTTTGTATCAGAGGCGCTGCTCGGTGTTGGCTGGTCAGCGGCGCGAGAAACGGCAGCTCTTGCCCGATTCTTGTCCACAGGCTGGGAGGTCGCATCCAGCGCAGGGGTATCTACCCCACTCGGTTCAGCGCTACGTTCGGGTTGTGTTCGCCAGCGTTTCATATCTGGCTGCGCACGGAGGGCAGCCTGACGTTGGCTGGTTGACTTACTGGGCTTGTGGCCGGCATGTACTCGTCGCGCAAGTCGTGACGAGAGAGTGGATCGAGCGCGTACAGACACGTTGGATTTTTCGCTATGACATCATGCAATATTGTGAGGTTGATCATATCATTCTCAATTGATCTGTCAGGCACTCTGCCACCGGTTAAACATCAACATATTGTCATGCAACGACGATATTGTCGCCTCTACGGCAGGCTGTAGGGGCATTAATGACATGATAAGCGTGGAGAGCAAGACGAAATACACAAACGATATAACAATACTGGTTACCATGCCGAACTCAAATGTGTGCCGGACAACGTGCCCAAGCAACGACAGCCCCCAAACCAGCAGCACGAACTCTGCAAGAACCGTAATGGAAGAAGCTTGCGACCCGGCACCGAAATGCCTCAAGGTATAAATCGGCAAAGCGGCTAGGTGGATGAAGACGGAAGCACCGCAAAGTCCGCCAAAGGCTTGCTCGAACCGTGCCTTATATCCCATGGCAGTTAATGCAATATGAAACACAAGCGCGGTACAACCCAGATCCAGTAGTGCCTGCACAAATGCACGCCAGATACCGTACGGTGCCGCCAGTGCGACCACGTAGGTAATCAGGGCCAGAGCGACGCCAATCTTCATCTGGTCCTTGCCGCCAGGAAGGTCCTGCGGCTTGCCCATCAGGAAAGCGATATTGAAATACTGATGCAGCAGTTGTTGCACGCAGGAGGCTCGGAGGCGACGTTTGGGCTATCGATGGTATCACCTGAGCCCGTTCTTCTGCTTTTCAGCCCGCAAGTTCCTAGTGTAGTGTGACCTTCAAACGCTTCAAACAGAGACCACCAAAACGCCCTCAGCAAGGCGCTGTTCGCAGGCAAGGTCGGGATCCTTGTCAAGAACAGCAACGCGGCGGAGGGTGTTTTGGTGGTCTCCCGAAGGGC
>JBGCGC010000042.1:0-72111 GCA_045110475.1 Granulosicoccus sp. | reverse complement strand
GTCTGCGCGGCAGAAAGCGATCGAGCGAGAGTAGTCCAATTTTGAGTCAAATTTTGCGCTCATTTGAGGAGTTTAGCTGGCTAAGTGACGAAAATGAGCGCAAAATTTGGCCAAAAGTGGGCTGCTCGTAGCCGATTGATTTCTGCGGGGCCGCCTCCGGTCGCGCAGGCTCCTAGCCTGCGCGACCGGAGCGCGTTTGGTTGTCGGGTTTCATAATGCTCGCAGACCATCACGATACACATCAATCTTGCCAACATAACTTTGGACGCCTGATGCAATAACCGCCATCGCAGCCTCGCTGACCGGTTTAATGACTTTTGCCGGCGAGCCGAGTACCAGCGAACCATCAGGAATCTGCATGTTTTCTGTGACAAGGGCATTTGCCCCGATCAGGCAGTTTCTTCCGATGACCGCGTTGTTCAACACCACGGCATTCATTCCTATCAGACTGTCGTCGCCAATAGTACAACCATGTAACATGACTTTGTGCCCAATGGTGACACGCTGACCAATGGTCAGAGGCACTCCCGGATCCACATGCAAGATGGAACCGTCCTGAATATTACTGGTGTCGCCTATACGGATGGGGGCGTTGTCTGCACGCAATACGACATTGAACCAGATGCTGACATCACGACCAGTGATAACCTGACCGATTACGGCGGCGTCAGGTGCTACGTAACAATGTTCGCCAATATCGGGGGTTTGATCTCCCAATGCGTAAATCATATTGCTGCCCTCAAAAGTGGTAGGTCGCCAAAGCATAATGGAATATGCACGCGAATTTCTGCTTTATGTGAGCTGCCTCACTACCGACGAACAGGTGACTTCAGTCGTCAAGCAACCGCTCCGATAGCACGAGGGTATCTATCTATTGGCAGATTTCCATGAGTCATCCTAACGCGTTGGAAAATAGCGCTACCCAGTCAGACACGGGCAAGCCGGTGCAAAAGCGGCGTGTGCTCAACGCGGTCTGGCAGCCGTTTCTGCAGTTCAAGCTGCTGATGTACATGTTGGGATCGACCGCGTTTGTTGCCATTCTACTCGCGGGGTTTCTGTACTACGCGTTTAGCGATTTGGTAAGCGTTGTGTCAGGAAAAACTGAACCGACCAGCTACTACGGTGAGATGATCGAGATACAGCTGGTTCACCTGTTCCGCTACTGCGGCGCCTTGTTCGTACTTTACGTGGTGTTGCTGGCTTCGGTGTGTGTGGCTTATACCCATCGGCTCATTGGCCCGCTTCGTCCTTTTGTCAGGCATGTTGAGAAACTGACAGACGGAGATTACTCCAGCCGTGTTGTGCTTCGCAAAGGCGACCTGGACATGTACAACGAGTACGCCGAAAAGCTCAATGAACTGGCTATCAAACTCAATGCGCAGGAGACCCATGACAATAAGGGTGAGAGTTAGTCAACTCGCCACCAGACGTCCCCTCTACCGACCGGAAGCCCGCTGCATGTTTCCGGCATGAGCGGGCTTTCTCGGTTTTCAATCAGCGCCACGCACAGGGATCGGCGCATCCGGATCGGGTTTGAAGTACTTCTGAATGGCAAAAGCGCCAGCAGCAATCGCGATGCCAATGGCATCTGATGCCAGTCCACCTTCGATCATGAACAAGGCCGCAGCGATAAGCCCCAACCGGATAAACCAGGCTGCGCGTCGACCCATGAACCACCCTTGCACACCGGCAGACAAAAGGAATACACCGAAGATGGCGGTGACTGATGCCTGGGCGATATTCAGCCAGGGAGCGTCCATCAATAGCGCACTGTTATAGAAGAACATAAACGGCACGATGAAGGCGGCGATCCCTATCTTGAACGAGGCCACAGAGGTCTCCATCGGATTGGCTCCGGAGATACCGGCCGCGGCATAACTGGCCAGCGCCACCGGCGGGGTAATGGCAGACAGGACAGCAAAATAGAACACAAAGAAATGGGCAGTGAGCTGGGGAATACCAAGCTGTACAAGGCCGGGTGCGACAACCGAAGCTGCCACGGCGTATGCAGCAGTAGTGGGCATACCCATACCCAGTAAAATGGCGATGCACATGGCAAAGAACAGTGCCAGTAGTTGCGAGGCATCGGCAATACCCAACAGCACGGCAGAGAAGCGCGCACCGACACCGGTCAGGGAAATGACCCCCACAATGATGCCGGCACAAGCGCAGACTGCAATGATCTGGATGGACATATTACCGGCCAGCTCGAACGCCTTGGCAATTGAACGTGGCCCCATACGATTGGGTGTCAGCCATGAAACGACTGCCGCAGCAATTGTCGCAAGCGTGCCAGCACGGATAACCGAGTAGCCTGCAAACAGGGCGTAAATCAGGATAATAATGGGCAGGAAGAGATAAACCTGCTTGAGCATCTTGCCAAGCTTTGGTAACTCGTCTTCACGCATACCGCGCATGCCCAGTTTGGCAGCTTCGAAATCGACCATGAAATACACGGACACGAAGTACAGCACCGCTGGCAGGATAGCCGCGACGGCTATTTCCGTGTAGGGAATGCCGGTTATTTCAGCCATTATGAAGGCACCAGCGCCCATGATCGGCGGCATGATCTGGCCGCCAGTTGATGCAGCAGCCTCAACCGCACCTGCTGTCTTGCGGTGATAGCCCACCTTTTTCATCAGAGGGATGGTCAGGGAACCTGTAGCGACGACATTACCTGCGGAGGTGCCATTGATCATGCCCATCAGGCCTGACGCAAAGATCGACACCTTTGCCGGGCCACCGCGTGTGCGACCGGCAGCAGCGAAAGCAAAGTTAATGAAATAGTCGCCCACTTTCGAGGCTTGCAAAAACGCTGCGAAGATGATGAACAAAATGATGTAGGTCGATGACACAGCGGTGGTGGGGCCGAGAATGCCCGCATCGGTGTATACCTGCGAGAAGAAGCGGGCCCATTCTATTTTGGGCGAATTCAGAAATCCCGGTAACAGATGTCCTACAAAGACATACACCAGGAAGATAGCGGCAATAATGATCAGCGCCAGCCCCGTCACCCGCCGAGTGAGTTCCATGATCAGCGCAGTCCCAGCCACAGCAGCCAGCGAGATGCCGATTGGCGCGAAAGGCGTACCAGTTGCGTTACGCATTAATGTGCCGTAGATAGTGACGAGATAAATCGCCACCGCCAGTGCGCAAACACCGAGCAGCAGATCGGGCAGCGAGAAACGATGCCGAGGTGTTCGGTCTATCCATCCAAGGATGATGCCGCCAAAGGTCGCCACCAGCAACGGTATGCCAAACCAGTAGAGTTCAGGCGTTCGGTATTCTGCAGCTATGCCGTTCCACATTGCACCATCTGCGATACGCAGCGCAAAACTGATGGCAGCGCCACAAGCAACCAGTGCGGCAACGAGTAGAACCCACGCCAGCCTGGTTACGGTCTTGTTGGGCGTTGCCGAAGGGTCTGCAAATGTCAGCCGTGCACCGAACAGCAGAAAGCCGAGGAACAAGGCGCCAGCGACGTGCACGATTCTGAAATTCCATGTTTCCAGTGGAAAACTGGGCAGAAAAGGCACATCGATACCTGTCATGCCAGACAGCGACAGCCCGTTGAGTGCCGCCATGTGAAATGCAGCATACAGCGCTGACATTGAGGCTATCAGCAAGAAACGCCAATCGGTGAATAAACGCCGATTAGCCTCTATAGGCTCCTCATCAGCACCTTCGACCATGACTGCTGCGTCTTTATCGTCGACAGTCTGTTCAGCCATTTACGCCCTCTCCTGAATAGTCTTCTAAAATACCGTTGGGTTTATAGAACTGAAAAACGGGCCCCTTGCGGGGCCCGGACTTACTACATACCAAAGACCATCTCGTCAGGGATATCAGCTCCGGCGTTATCACGGAACCACTTGGCCGCACCTGGATGCCACATCAGGACCTTGTTCTTGTCCCAGTTCTCCGGAATGGTAGATCCTGCTGCCTTGTGGATGTTAACCATGCGCGGGTTGTCTGACATGACCACATCGACAACGGCTTCTACAAAGCTTGCAGGCAGCTCGCAGTTGGCTATCGAGAAGTTCCACATGGACACAGAGCGTGCGTCTGCAGTCAGGGTTGTATAAGTGTCAGCGTTAATACTGAACCCGGCAACCGGAAAAGCTTCCTGAATGGTCGCCTGCTCTTCTTCGGTGAACTCAATGATATTGACCTCGGTCTGTACTTCAAGCTGGCTGACCGCCGGTACCGGTACACCGGCCGCAAATGCGATGACATCCAGCAGACCATCCTGTAGCTGACCGCCAAGGTCTGTCCAGCCGCCATTACGTCTTTCGAAATCAACACCCAGTGTTTCCATCATGCGAGGAAAGTAGGTATCTGAGGTGGAACCGGCAGGCCCGAATCCGATCTTGGCACCAGCCGGTATGTCGGCGATAGTGGTGATACCCGATGAGCTGAGCGCTGTGACCGAGAATGGCGTCTGGTACATCGGGAACATGGCGCAGGCATTATTCATTTCCAGACCCGGCGCAATCGGATTGGTCCCCCCCAGCGACTCTGCTGCAGGACCCATCGTCGTCATGCCGAACGAGGCATCGCCGGTGTGAACCAGCGCCATGTTCTGCATTGGCCCACCCGTGACTTCGGCACCACCTGAAATTTCAAGCTCCTGCGCAACCAGATTGGCCCAGCCAGAACCGTAAGCGAAGTAGGTGCCACCCTGTGACGCAGTACCCACGGTGAAACTTTCAGGCCAGCCAGTTCGATCGGCATCCTGAGCCAGAACACTGGCGCAGCCCAGTGTCAATGCGGCTGCGGTAATTACTAGACTTGCTTTCATCGTCATTCCTCGTTGTGTGTTTACGCACATCTGCAACCGGGCACATGGTTGTGCCTGATAGTCGCAACATTGCTAACAAACTGTCCTCAATGTGTGCTGCGGAGAATGGTACGCGACCCGATACCGGTTTTACAGCGTCTTTACCGGCGGATTTCTGCGCGTCCACGCATCAACGTTGGCGAATAGCCGCCAAACAAGAATCAATAACAGACTGACGGCCCCATAGAACCACCCGGCAGAGTAGGCTTTGTGGGAGACTTTCCTGTCAGCCCACCTGTTCAAACAAGCAACCCTAGGCACTTTCCGGTTATCAGCGCACTCACTGACAACTTCAACCCCACTCAATCCGGTCACCGTCTTTACGGAAAACCAGCCTTGCTGATTCCGTTGATTGGAGTTGTCGCTATCACCTTCGTAGCGCTGGGTGCCATGCAGTTGACGGAAAACCGCTTGCGTCGTGATGCCGCCATCGATCTGCTCAGCGAAAGTAAATTAATCAGCAACAGTGTAGATCGGCTACGTCATCTGCCCGTGGCAGTCGCCCATCATCCGCATATCATTGCCTCACTGGCCAGTTCAGCAGCACCCGGCTCGGTTGAACAGACGCAATTGGACAGGCTGTCCAACGCCTACCTGCAAACCGTCAGTGAGGCGGCAGGCACCAGCCTGCTTTACATCATCGATTCTCAAGGGCGTACACGGGCTGCCAACAACTGGCAGAGCAAGGATTCACTAGTGGGCAACCGCTACCAGTTCAGACTGTATTTTCAGCATGCCATGCTGGGCAAGGAGGTGCGCTACTACGCAGTAGGCGTCACTACAGGTGAGGCGGGTTACTATTTTGCGCAACCGGTACGCAAAGATGACGTTATTGTGGGTGTAGCAGTGGCGAAGCTGGAACTGGAGTCGTTGCAGCAGCAATGGCAGGAGAAAAAACCCCACAGTCTGCTGATTGATGAAGAAGGCGTCACGATACTCAGCAGCAATCCGGCATGGCGCTATCGAACCACCCGCGAACTCAGTCAACAACAGCTTGACACCTTTGAAAGTCAGCGAAAGTATGCCAATCAGACATTGCAAGCGTTGAATACAAGCGCCGAATTGACCAGACCCAGACTCCACATTGATGGTCAGCAGTTCCTCAGTTCAACAGCAAACCTGCCTTTGCAGAACTGGCGTCTGGTGCAGCTCACTCCGAAAGCGCCCGTGTATAACGCCGGAATTGTTGCAGCACTGGTAACAGGCCTGCTTGCCGGCTTGAGTACCGCACTGTTTCTCTATCGCCGTGAGCGCCAACGCAAGAACATCCTGAGCATGGAGGCTCAGGATGCAGCCAGAATGCGTTCGTTGAATCAGGAATTACAGGCCCAGATCAGCGAACGACGCAAAGCGGAAAAGCATCTAAAAGAGGCACAGACCGAACTCATACAGGCCTCCAAGTTGGCGGCCCTGGGACAAATGTCTGCCGCCATTGCCCATGAAGTCAACCAGCCTTTGTCCGCCATACGCACCTTCAGTGCCAGCGCCAAACTACTTCTTGATCGCGACAGGCTGACAGAGGCCCACCAGAATCTGGACGAGATCCATGCGCTGACCGAGAGACTGGCCATACTGACCTACGATCTGAAAACATTTGCCAGAAAATCCGACGTACCGCGAGAAACAATCTCCTTGCAGGCATGCATAAACCGCGTGAAAGTCACACTCGATTCCGATCTTGATGAACGGCAGATAAGGCTGGTTGTTTCAGTACCCGAGCAGGCAGTTTGTGTTCTGGGAAATGCCATACGCATAGAACAGGTGCTGAGCAACCTTATCCGCAATGCCATGGATGCTACCAGCGAAGTGGCCGAAAAAGGCATTGTCAATCTCAGTGTGGGGCGTGAGGAGCATGAGGCTGTCATTCATGTACAGGACAACGGCAAAGGCATGTCTGATGCTGACATTTCACACGTGTTCGAGCCGTTTTTTACCACCAAACCGATGGGCGAAGGTGTCGGACTTGGCTTGTCTATCGCCTACGGAATCATAGAGGAAATGGGTGGCCAGCTACGGGTCCGAAACTCCAACGAGGGAGGTGCTCTGTTTTCCGTGCGCCTGCCCTACCACAAAGAGGCACGAGGATGAACTTGCGAGTAGTGCTGGTTGACGACGAACGTGCCATGCGCGAGTCCATTTCGCAGTGGCTCTCGCTGGCGGACTGCAAGGTTGAGAGTTTTTCCACCAGTCAGGAAGCACTCACACAAGTTAACGACAAGTTTGACGGTGTGGTCGTTACCGATCTGCGCATGCCTACAGTGGATGGCATGGGTGTATTACGAGCTGTCATGGAGATTGACAGGGACATACCCGTCGTACTGATAACAGGCCATGGCGATGTGAACAGTGCGGTGGATGCCATGCAGCACGGAGCTTACGATTTCATAGAAAAACCGTTTCAGCCTGAACGTCTACTATCAACGGTAAAACGAGCTGGGGAGAAACGTGAGCTTGTTTTGCAGAACCGACAATTACTGCAAAGAGCAGAATCGGGACGGTCCATCGAAGAACGACTATTGGGCGAGTGCGCAAGCGTACGAGCAATTAGGCAGAACATCGCCAATTTCGCTGATGTCGATGTCGATGTACTAATCATTGGCGAGACGGGTACGGGTAAGGAGGTGGTTGCTCACGCATTGCATGATTTCAGTACGCGCAAGAACAGCTCGTTCAAGGCTGTTGATTGTGGCGCTATTCCCCAGCATTTGATCGAACAAGCCTTGTTTGGCAGCAGCGATAACAGCAATTGCGCAGGGCCATTCGAGCAGGCAGAAGGTGGCACCGTGTTCCTGGACGAAGTCACCAATATGCCAGCAGAACAACAAATAAAACTGTTGCGCGTACTTGAGCAGCGCGAAGTACAAAGAATTGGTGAGAGCACCACGCGTGAATTGAATATTCGCGTACTCAGTGCTGCCAATGCATCGCTGGACAAACACGTCAGTGCGGGTGAATTCAGGAATGACTTGCTGTTCAGGCTGAACACGCTGGAAATACGCTTACCGCCACTACGTGAACGTGATGATGATTGCATACTGCTTTTCGAGCATTTTGCCAGCCGCGCAAGCGCCAACTATCAACGGGAAGTCCCGGCGATCGGCAGCCATGATATCACTGCCCTGCGGGCACACGACTGGCCGGGAAATGTGCGTGAAGTCAAGAACGTCGCCGAACGGTTCGTACTGTATCAGGTGGAGCCTGTTTCCAATTTGATACACCTGACCCGGACTTCACTCAAACGCACAGGATTTGCACAACAGGTGCAGGCATTTGAAAAATCCATCATTGAATATGCTCTCAATCATTGCAATGGAAACATCAGCGACAGTGCTGACTATCTGGGATTGCCACGTCGCACGCTCAGTGACAAACTGAATAAATATGATATCGAGCGATCTGCAACAAAATCGTAAAGCGTCCGCTTACTGCTGGTTATAGCTGCGTGCAGCGGGGTGACTGGCAAGGCGCTGTTTTCGTTGGCGCTCACGATAGACGGTATAGACCGATGCAATGATGATGATGCCGGCACCGACCCATGTACTGACTCCGGGTAGCTCACTGAAGAGAAGCCAGCCAAATACCGTCGCGTAGAGCAAGCGTACGTAATCCAGCGATGCCAGCAAGGAGGCCTCTCCATAGGTAAAGGCCATAATATTGGCCTTCTGGGCATAATATGAAATTACGCCAATGGCCGCGAGCAGCATCCACTCCACTGGTGTCGGGCTCACCCACTGGATGCAGGCGGGAACTATCATGATCAAGCCAACACCAATGGCCTGAAAGGCAAGTATGGTCGATGGGGGGTCGATGCGTGTGAGCTTTCGGATAATCACCATGACCAACCCGGCACTGGCTGCACCAACAACCGCTAGCAAGCCATAAATCGAAAAGCCTTCGGTGCCGGGGCGCACCATGACCAGTACGCCAATGAAACCGACAAAAACAGCCGACCATCGGTACAGGCCAACGGTCTCTTTCAGAATAACAACAGCAAATATTGTAACGAAGAAGCTCTTGGCAAACGCAATGGCGGTGGCATCGGCCAATGGCATGTGTATCACTGCCGTGAACCCGGTGAGCATTGCTACCAATGCGAGAAGAATTCGCGCCAGCTGTAGTGAAAGATGAGCTGTCTTGAGCGATGCCGGAAAACCCTTCGCCAGATATGGCACCAACATGATCGTCATACCAACCTGACGGATGAAAAGTATCTGGGTGACTGGCAGGCTCTGTCCCGCCCACTTGATTAGTGCAACCATTAGCGCAAAGCCAAAGGCTGCAACCATCAGGATTGACGCACCCTTAACGTTGTCGACTGGGTTTTCTGTGGCTTGCAAGAACGAGGTTGTAGTTCACCGGAACATAACAGTCTAGCAGTTCAGCCACCATTATTTTCCTTTGGCGCCGGGCGTGTAGTGCTAATCGAGGGATCTCCAACAAACACCGTTAACAATGCCGAGGCAGAAATAGACTCTTCGGATGGGTGGACTGCGGTGACTCTGAATATATGCTCTCCCTCATCACTGCCACCTGTCTGCCAAAAGAACGTGTAACCACCGATCAGGCTCTTCTCAAAGCTTGCATTGGGTGGCACGCGATCTATGCTGATCAGCGGCGCCTTGTCATCGCTGCTGTTGGCGGTTAACGGAATGCTCACCGCTTGACCACTGCTTACAATCTGATTTGGCATCGGGTCCAGAGTAACGGTGGTGCTCTGCGGCGGCAATTCGGTTTCAGCCACATCCAAAACGTTCTGGACTTGCAATACACCTGTCTCTACAACAACCTGGGTATCAAGGTTTCGGGCCTGAATGACAAGTCCTGTCTCAGCGGGTAAGGCGGTGCCAGTCTTCCACTGAAGCATTAACTGTCCGTCATCATTGAGCGTGATGCCAGCGCCTTCAGGGGGTGACAAGAGCTTTATCTCAATTCTGAAGCCCTTGCTGCGATCCACCGGAATAAGGTGCTCCAGCAACTCGCCCGGCTTGACGGTGACCGCCTTGAAATCAGGCAGGACACTGGCTTGTGAGGTTGAAAAAAGCGAAGACAAAGCAACGAGGCTTGAAAAAACAAGGGTGATGTGGCGCATCCACGAAGTTTATAGCGCTTTGCGAAACGTGAGGTTCCATCGGGCTGCACCAAATCTTGAATGTGTGGACTCTTTCAACTTTCTGACACCATGATAGTACCGGCGGGCGGGACCACCAAAAACCACGACATCGCCGTCAGACAAATCAACCGGTGTGGATTTCCCTCGCTTTTCCGGGCCAATAACGAAGAATCGCGCATCTATTCCCAGTGATACCGAGACGATGGGCTGGGAGAAATCTGATTCGTCGCGGTCCTGATGTGCACCCATCTGTGTGCCCGGCTGATAATGATTTATCAGGCAGGCGTCTGGCTCAAAATTGGCAAACCCTGCAACCGCGGCGGCGGCCGTGGCAAGCGCAGCAAACTCCTCTGGCATGGCCTGCCAGGGTTGGCCACTCACGGGATCCAGTTCCACATATCGATAGCCTTTGCGGTCTGATATCCAGCCAACCTTGCCGCAGTTGCTCGTGTGAACCGACATGGAAAAGCCGCGACTTGTTTGCATCTGCCGAAGCGGCGATACGGCCAGCACCTGTTGCAAGGGCGCCTGTAACTCACTGGAATCAGCAAACCCGGGCAGAAGATACATTCCTGGACATATTTCAACAATTTGAGATATCAAATCAGTCATACGGAGAGTATTTGTTGCCCAACTCACCGGAAATCGGGCTAGGAGTGTGCGCGGCCGGAGGCGGCCCCGCAGAAAGCGATCGAGCGAGAGTCGTCCAATGTTGAGCTCATTCGAAGAGTTTAGCTGGCTAAGTGACGAAAATGAGCGCAAAATTTGGCCAAAAGTGGGCTGCTCGTAGCCGATTGATTTCTGCGGGGCCGCCTCCGGTTGCACAGGCTCCTGGACTATTCATGAAACGCCAAACCGTTTCCAGAAGGATTTGGACTGGGCGTCCCGCTGCAACTGCTGGCCTCTCACACGGCGGTGATTCTCAAGCGCGATGTCGACCAAACGCGCAACGTGGCAAAGAGCGTGACAACAGAATAACGCACTAAGAAAAAGCAAATCACGCACTATTATATAGCGTCTTGGGTTTCGGAATTTTCTTTGGAATCCTCAAACCTTTGTAAACATTAGCAAAAAACCGATGGCACAGTCCCTGTTATGACAATCGGCGATTGTTCACATATGAGCAACGTTGACTTCATTTTTCAGGGAAAACTATTCATGCGTTTAAAAAACCGTTTAAAGTTATCAGTCATGACGGCTGCCAGTCTGAGCATTGCTACTGCAAGCCTGTCGCTTCATGCGCAAGAAGAAACGATCAAGGTCGGTGTGCTGCATTCGCTGTCAGGCACCATGGCAATATCCGAGACCACGTTAAAAGACACGATGCTGATGCTGATCGATCAGCAAAACGCTAACGGTGGCTTGCTTGGCAAACAACTGGAAGCTGTGGTTGTTGATCCAGCCTCAGACTGGCCGTTGTTTGCTGAAAAAGCCCGCGAGCTTATCGAACAGGAAGGCGTTGCAGCAACTTTTGGCGCGTGGACGTCAGTGTCACGCAAGTCTGTTCTGCCGGTATTTGAAGAGCTTGACAGCCTGCTGTTCTACCCGGTGCAGTACGAAGGAGAAGAGTCCTCAAAGAATGTCTTCTACACCGGAGCTGCACCTAACCAGCAGGCTATTCCTGCAGTGGATTATCTTAGCAATGAAATAGGCGTGGAGCGCTGGGTACTGGCGGGTACCGATTACGTCTATCCAAGAACCACCAACAAGATTCTGGAGGCTTATCTGAAAGGCAATGGTGTAGCCAGCGAAGACATCATGATCAACTACACGCCGTTTGGACATGCGGACTGGCAGTCGATTGTCTCCGAGATCAAGACCTTCGGATCAGAAGGCAAAAAAACTGCGGTAGTGTCTACCGTAAATGGCGATGCAAACGTGCCGTTTTACAAAGAGCTTGGCAATCAGGGCATCTCGGCTGAAGATATTCCGGTCATTGCCTTCTCCGTCGGGGAAGAGGAATTATCAGGCTTTGATACAGGACCCCTGGTAGGACATCTTGCAGCCTGGAACTATTTTATGAGTGTGGACGCAGAGGCTAATGATGAATTCATCGATAGCTGGCTGGACTTCATCGGAGATGATGCGCGAGTGACGAACGATCCGATGGAGGCTCACTACATCGGCTTTAACATGTGGGTCAAAGCCGTTGAGAAAGCAGGTACCACTGACGCCTCTGCCGTGCAGGATGCCATTATCGGGGTAGCAGTTCCTAACCTGACCGGTGGCTACTCGGCAATGATGCCTAACCACCATATAACCAAACCTGTCCTCATTGGTGAGATTCAGGATGATGGTCAGTTTCAGGTGGTCTGGGAAACGCCAGGGCTGGTTGCCGGTGACGCATGGTCTGATTACCTCGACAGCAGCAAGGATCTGATTTCTGATTGGCGCGCACCACTGTCGTGCGGCAACTATAACGTCAGCACGGGCGTTTGTTCCGGGCAGAATCTGTAGAAAACGACACGTATCGTTCTGCGCAAGGATGCGCAGCCCCCACTCCTGCTCCCGCCCAGAGTCACTTCATGCTTCTTCGCTTCCTGCTTGTTCGCTTGTC
This sequence comes from Granulosicoccus sp., assembly GCA_045110475.1. GTDB lineage: Bacteria > Pseudomonadota > Gammaproteobacteria > Granulosicoccales > Granulosicoccaceae > Granulosicoccus. Next base: position 59,604 of record JBGCGC010000042.1, on the reverse strand, counting down.
CCTATTGTGTTTTCTGGCCGGTGGCCAATTCGTTAACGCTGATGTCAACACCGGTGTTGCCGAACTTGATCCGATATTCGAAGCTTTTGTCGAAGGGAAAGGAAGCACAAGGACTCAGGCGCTTGACACGCTGGCAGCTCTGCCACGTGACGATACCCGTGAACTATTACAGGGGATTCTGGATGGCGAACTGATGTTCCACAAACCTACTGGCAATATTGTCTGGGCCGTAAAAGATGGCCGTGAGTTCATGATGATGTCACTGGAAGGCCGTGAAGACCTTGGGCGGGACAGTAGTCGCCGCGTAAAGCGACTGAAATTAAACAACAACATTCGTAGTTATCTTCGGCAATTGATCGCGGGGCTGGGCTTGTACTCTGACAACCCGAAAGAGCGGCTGGCGGCGGTGGATTCGCTGATTAAAAACCCACAGTCCATTGAGCAAGACACGCTCGATTCGCTGTTGGACAGTGAAAAGACGCAAGCTGTTCTGCTTGCACTGCAGCAGCTTGATATCCGCAAGAAATTAAGCGCTGAAGATCCCCTGTTGCGACTGACAGCAGTCAATGCCCTGCGAGCTGACTTATCGTCAGGGTCGCGCAGCGCAATCATTGATATCCAGTCGAATGATCCGGACGAAGATGTTCGTAGTGCGGCTCTGGCCGTACGGCTGTTTCACGAGCAGCAGCTTAGCTTGTTCGGATGGCTGGAGACCTTGTTCTTTGGCCTGAGCCTTGGCTCTGTGCTTGTCCTCGCCGCTATCGGACTTGCCATCAGTTTCGGCGTGATGGGCGTTATCAACATGGCACATGGTGAGCTCATCATGTTGGGGGCATACTGTGCATGGGCCATGCAACAATTGATGCCACAGTCCATCGGTAGCGCCCTGCTTCTGTCAATTCCTGTCGCTTTTATCTTTACCGGCCTCGTCGGCATCGTCATTGAACGTACAGTCATTCGGTACCTGTACGGGCGTCCTCTGGAGACACTTCTGGCAACATTCGGTATCAGTTTGATTCTGCAACAGTTGGTACGCACGTTTGTCTCGCCACAGAACGTTCCAGTTGCCAACCCTGAGTTCATGAGTGGCGTGTTGCAGATCAACGGCGCGTTCAGTCTGACGTTGAACAGACTTTATATACTGGTGTTCTGTCTGCTGGTTTTTGCGGCGCTTGTTGTGTTGCTCAAACGAAGCCGTTTCGGTCTTGAGGTGCGTGCCGTCTCGCAGAATCGAGCCATGGCAAGGGCCATGGGTGTGCGCTCATCACGCATTGATTCACTGACCTTCGGTCTGGGTGCAGGCATTGCAGGTATTGCAGGTGTGGCACTATCCCAACTTACCAATGTAGGACCCAATCTGGGGCAGGCCTATATTGTTGACAGCTTTATGGTGGTGGTATTTGGTGGTGTCGGCAACCTCTGGGGTACGCTCATCAGCGGGATGACACTGGGTATCGCCAACAAACTGATGGAACCCTGGGCAGGTGCCATCCTGGCGAAGATTCTGGTGCTGGTTTTTCTTATCATATTCATTCAGAAACGACCGCGCGGGCTCTTCCCGCAGCGCGGCCGCGCAGTGGAGGGTTGATTGTCATGCGCGCCGGAAAATCCCGCCTGTCTACCTTGCTGTTTGTCAGTGCTGTCATCGCACTGCTTGTTAGCGTTACCACCTTCAATCAGCTTCCTGGCAATCATGAGTTGCATGTTGGCAACTACACAGTGGGCCTGCTTGGCAAGTACCTCACTTACGCTATTCTGGCTGTAGCGGTCGATCTGGTATGGGGCTATCTTGGCATTCTAAGTCTTGGCCACGCTGCATTTTTCGCACTGGGTGGGTACGTCATGGGAATGTACCTGATGCGCCAGATTGGCGATCGCGGTGTGTACGGAAATCCCGAGCTGCCTGATTTCATGGTATTTCTGAACTGGACTGAACTGCCGTGGTACTGGATCGGGTTTGACAGTTTCGCCTTTACTGCCCTGATGATCTTTCTGGTACCCGGCCTGCTGGCTTTCGTTTTCGGCTGGTTTGCCTTTCGCTCAAGAGTCAACGGTGTTTACCTGTCGATTATTACTCAGGCTTTGACCTACGCGTTAATGCTGGCCTTCTTTCGTAATGAGATGGGATTTGGAGGAAACAACGGACTGACTGACTTCAAGGATCTGCTCGGATTTGATCTGCGTTCAGATAATGTGCGTCTAGGTTTGTTTGTCGCCTCCGGCGTAGCCCTTATTCTTGTCTATCTTCTGTGTGACAGCATTCTTCGATCAAGGCTGGGCAAAGTGGCTATCGCCGTTCGCGATGCAGAAGATAGAACGCGCTTTCTCGGCTATCGTGTGGAGAGGGTGAAACTTGCCCTGTTTACTTTGTCTGCAATGATTGCCGGACTGGCGGGGGCTTTGTATGTGCCGCAGGTTGGCATTATCAATCCCGGAGAGTTTTCTCCTCTTAATTCAATCGAAGTGGTCGTCTGGGTGGCAATTGGTGGACGTGGCACACTCTATGGCGCAGTGGTAGGGGCGCTAGGCGTCAACTACGCAAAGACCTGGTTCACAGGCGCTTACCCGGAAGCCTGGCTGTTTGCTCTGGGGTTGTTATTTGTGGTGGTGACGCTGTTATTACCCAAAGGTATTGCGGGCCTGCGTATTCGTAGAAAACGCGCCCAGTCAAGCGACTTGGTGGAGACAAAGGTGTGAGCATCAATCAGAATTATCGCAAACCGCTGATAAAGCGGGATCGCGTCTTTGAGTTTCTGATTCCGCGGTATGTGGAAGATCTGGATCTGACACATGGTACTGCCTTGTACCTTGAAGATATATCCGTCAATTTTGACGGCTTTCAAGCAATCAGCAATCTGAACTTCTACGTTAACACGGGTGAACTGCGCTGCCTGATAGGACCCAATGGTGCTGGCAAGACAACACTGATGGATATTGTGACGGGCAAGACTCGTCCAGATACGGGTAGCGCCTGGTTTGGGCAGCGTATAAATCTGCTGCGTCTGGATGAGGCCGAGATTGCGCAGGCTGGGATTGGACGGAAATTCCAGAAACCCTCTGTATTCGAGAATTTAAGTGTATTTGATAACCTTGAGCTGTCGATGGACGGCCCGCGTACGGTGTGGGGAACCTACAAGGCCCGGCTAAACAGTGAGAGCGTTGACAGGATTGAGTCCATTGCAAAAACCATCAATCTGCTTGATGATCTGTATAGGAACGCTGGACTTCTATCGCATGGACAAAAGCAATGGCTTGAGATCGGGATGCTGATAATGCAAAACCCCCTATTGTTACTGGTCGATGAGCCGGCAGCAGGAATGACCCATCAGGAAATGGACAAGACGGTGGAATTGTTGCGCACGCTGTCAGGTGAGCGTGCTGTTGTCGTAGTTGAACACGACATGGAATTTGTCAGGGCCTTGCAATCACCGGTGACCGTGCTTCATCAGGGTAGCGTGCTGGCCGAGGGCAGCATGAGTGATATTCAAAATAACAGTGAAGTCATGCGTGTGTATCTGGGTACGGAGAGTACGACATGATGAAGCTGACAAACATCAATCAATACTATGGCTCTTCGCATACGCTCAAGGATGTCAATCTGAGTGTCAGCGAGGGCTCGTGCACAGTGCTAATGGGTAGAAACGGCGTAGGGAAGACTACGCTCATGCAGTGTATTACCGGTTTGCTGCCAATACGCGCAGGTGATATCAGTCTCGGACCAGACACCTCTCTGACTGGCGTTTCCGCAGAACAACGCGCCTTCATGGGCATTGGCTACGTACCACAAGGACGACAGATTTTTCCGCTGCTGACAGTCGAGGAGAATCTGGCTATCGGTCTGAGAGCCAGAAATGATGGTCAGCGAAGTATCCCCGAAATTATCTACACACTCTTTCCGGTACTGAAAGACATGCGCAAGCGGCGCGGTGGTGATCTGTCGGGCGGACAGCAACAGCAGCTGGCTATCGGACGCGCGTTGGCAACCCAGCCAGAGGTTCTCTTACTGGACGAACCCACCGAAGGTATCCAGCCCAATGTTGTGCAGGACATTGGCAACATTATTCAGAAACTGAACAGGGAAATCGGGCTGACCGTCTTGCTGGTAGAACAAAAGCTACCGTTTGCACGCCGAGTCGGCGACGACTTTGCCATTATGGATCGAGGGCATATTGTCGCCACAGGCGCAATGGATGAACTGGGTGATGATTTAGTCCGGCAGTATTTGACGGTCTAGGAGACTGCGCGACCGGAGGCTCCTAGCCGTCTCTGACGACCAACAGCGCATCGACGGCAATGCAGGCATCGGCAGTACAAATCAGAGGATTAACCTCCAGTTCCACCAGTCTGTCACCCAGTTGCAAGGCGGCCTGCTGTACCGCTTCCAGCGCATCCAGCAGGCACTGTCTGTCAACAACGGGCCGACCACGAAATCCGTTGAGCAACGGTGCACATCGCAAGCGTTGAACGCGTCGGTCCAACTCAACACGCGAAGCCGGTAGCAGGCAGAATTCAGAATCATGCAGAATTTCAGTGTAAATACCGCCTGCACTCAGCGTCATCAGCAAACCATGCACCGGATCAAGGACCACACTGACGAGTAACTCGGCGATGCTGCCTTCGACGTATTCCTCTATCAGGCAACCCCCCTCGCAATTAATGCGTTGAATGGCTCGTTCCAGTTCACGACGGTTTTCGATGCGCAACTCTATGGCGTTGGCTTCACTTTTGTGTACTAGTCCAAGGCCTTTGGCAACAACGGGGTAGCTGAACGTTGGCGATGCCTTGTTGAGCGCCTTGCTCAATTTAAGCGTTGAACGCACATCAGCAAACGATAGTCTGACACTGACCGGTACGTGCATGCCAAAGCGGTTAAGCCAGCGCTTCGCTGTGCTTTCGTCAAGCATCCGTGGCACTTCTGGATTGGATCTGGCGGCTTTTACCAGCCCCCAGGCTTGTTGGCTGGTTCGACGAGCACTGGGCTTGTCATCAGTTTGAGCGGCTCTACCCTGCCCATCCAGGAGCGACAGCACTGCTGCTCGCGCGGTAACGGTACGTTGGTCTGCCAGCCACACCGGGGGGGATTCAGCGAGCTGTGCAGCGATGTTGAGCCAGGCTGCGTTACGCAAGGCCAGCAGGCCATCACGTATACCCGCCAGTGGCACGACACCCGCCTCCATCAGGTAGTTCGCCATAATTTCCGGCATGTTTTCCGGCAGGGTCGCCAGTACAGCGGCGAACCCTTGCCAGTCGCGTGTTGCCTCGATGTAGGCATCAGCCGCAGCTTTCCATTGATCAAGCACGCATCGATCCTGGCGAGGGAAATCCAGAACCAGTAACGCGATATCGGCCAGTGACTCAAACTGGTCGTTGGCGGAGACGGTGTCACTGCCTGGTGCGGGTCTGGCTTGAAGCATTGCCCTGACCATGCCTACCATAGCAGCAGAATCATCCCAGATAGCCGTGTGGTAATCGAGTGGATTGGATAGACGGAGCTGTTTTCCGAGAACCGCATCAAGTTCGGTTTTTTGCGCGGTACCAAGGGCTGGAAACGTAAGCCCCACGGACTGGGCTATGTCTCCGATCATGGCTGCCTCTCCGCCGGAACAACTCATTGAAAGCAGCCGGTAACCACCCACCGGCCGTTGGCTGTTCAGCACTTTCAAGGTTTCTACAAATTCACCGAGACCCTGCACGCGAACGATGTTGAGCCTTTCCAAAAATGCTGTGGCAGCGATATCGTCACCCGAAAGCGAACGCGTATGCGACAACAGGGCAGCCCGGGAAAGTTGCGTAACACCGGTTTTCAACACAACGATATGCTTGCCAAGCTTGCGCGCTCGTGAGGCCAGTGCTTCAAACGCACGAATATCCGAAAAACCCTCTATATGCAGCCCAAGGGCACTGACGCGTTCATCTTCAATGATAGCTGCTGCAAGTTCTGCATGCGTTGTCTGTGCCTGGTTGCCGACCGTAAGTAGGTAGGATACGGGTAGACCACGTTGTTGCATTGTGAGATTGATGGCGATGTTGGATGACTGAGTGATGATAGCCACACCACTATCGACAGCTCTGCCACCATGCTGATCAGGCCAAAGGGCTACCCGGTCAACATAGTTGATTAGACCGTAACAATTGGGACCCAGCAAAGGCATGTCACCTGCCGCCTCTATCAAACGCGCCTGTCGCGATTCACCCTGATTGTCGCGGCTGGCAGTTTCACTGAAACCTGCGGCAAAACAGACCGCACCACCTGCGCCTGTGTTACGAAGTTTTTCGACTATGCCAATGGTACTTTCCTTGTTGACACCGAGAAAACAGGCGTCGGGAGACGCTGGCAGTTCATCTATCGATTCATAACAGACAAGCCCGTCTATCGATTCGTGATTAGGGTGCACCGGCCATATCTCACCCGTGTAACCAAGTTTACGACATTGCCGTACCACCGAAGCAGCCCACTGACCTCCAAATACTGCAATGCTCTGTGGTGACAGCAAGCGCTCGAATCTGTTTTTCACAATGGTTTTTTATTGAACGGTACGTTGACGATACATGGCACCTTGCATCATGTTGGCATAGTCGCGGGCCACTTCCAGGTACGCGTTATAGCTCAGCATAACTTCATTGAAGTCTTCGTTTTCCTGCGCGAGATCTGTCATAACTACGGCTGTCGCATCACGCAGTGCCGATACCACATCGTCAGGATACTCACGGAACTCGACACCCGCCTCTTTCAATTCAATCATGGCCTGAGCATTGAAATAGTCAAACTGCGCAAGCGTCTCTACCGAGCTTGCCTCCGCAGCATTGGCGATAATGGCTTGCAGGTCTGCCGGCAATTCGTTGTAGGCGTCGGCATTGACAACGATCTCAAGCGCTGCTGCAGGTTCATGGAACGCCGGGATGTAGCACAGCTTGGCAAGCTCGTGCAATCCAAAAGACTGGTCTAGCATGGGTCCGACCCACTCTGCGGCATCAATTGCCCCGGATTTAAAAGCCGGGAAGATCTCCGGTGGCGACAGCAATACAGCATTGACACCCAGAGAACGCATCGCCTCACCTCCCAGACCTGCAATGCGCATGGTCAGCCCCTTGAGGTCATCCAGCGAGTTGACCGGCTTGCTGAACCAGCCACCGCTTTGAGTGCCGCTATTTCCAGAGTAGAAAGGAATGAGGCCGCGTTGCGCATATAATTTTTCCCACAGCGCCTGCCCACCACCAAAACGCAACCAGGCAACATGCTCGGTGGCTGACATGCCAAATGGCACCGTACTGAAAAAATTCAGCGCCGGATTCTTGCCAGCGGCGTAGTAGGGAGTGGAATGGCCTATTTCGGCAATTCCCTGCTGTACAGACTCTTCGACACCAAACGGCGGAACCATCTCGCCACCGGAATAAATCCTGAACGTCAGCCGACCATTAGACATTGCAGCAACGCGAGCGGCAAAACTGCTGACATTAGTACCGATTCCAGGTGCCTTCACCGGAAAAGAGGTGGGTAGTTTCCATTCAATCTTGCCACTGGCAATCGCCGGAGCACCGGTAATCAGTGCGGTGGTGGAGACCGTACCGATGGCTGATGCCTGTTGGATGAATTCTCGACGCTTCATGCAGATGTTCGAACCCTTGATAAAAAACTGATGGCTGAAATAGCTAATGTGACAGTCATGTCATCCTGTATCGTGACACGTCATTCCACGCCGCGTCTGGTAAATTTGCACAAACGACTGGCACTTTACCTGCGTGACCTCAGCCTGTAAGCATAACGCAAGCCGCAAGGCCACAAAAGCACAGCAATCCGGGTTCGCTTTCAATCCAACGCTTGCAAGCAATCCAGACTTTTCTGTCCGTGATTAATCGCACATTGCTGCTACTCCCGTGACCAGAAGACGACCTTGAAACACAACAACTGGTCTATCCATACAGCACAAAGACTCATGCCGGATGCCGGCTGCAAAAAAAGCGCAACTGCCGTATAGATTTGACTAATAGACGCCTTTTCACGGTTCGCAGCCTCGGAACCGATGCATTGATCACGGCAAGTGTCACAAGGTTTCGTATACTAGCGGCTGTGGTGTTGATATTCCCGCGTGACCGACAGGCCAAAGACATGTGCAACTTTCTGTCGAGACCGTTGTCGAGTGAGGAGTACCAGACCCGTGTCGACATTAACATCCGTCGACTTATCGAGCGCTTCGATTTTCGAAGTCCAGTTGTTGTGAAGGCAAGGAACTCCAGATGACAATGCTATCTTCAACGAGTCGCTGCCGCCAGCGCTTCAGCTCCTGGCTGATCGGCATCACTTGCTTGCTACAATGCGGCAATATTCTGGCGCAAGGCTCGCAAACTGATACCTCACCACCCATTATTGAGATCGAAGAGCTTGTCGAGACACGAGCCACGAGTTCGCAGGTATTTACTGTACAGATTGCCGAAGAAACAGAGCTGCTTAGCGCCACCCTCTACTACAGACGTCAGGGTGATCAGGGCTACAACGAAGCGCCGATGCGCCCGTTGGGATCAAGCGGTTTCTACACGGCCACACTCGCTACCGACCCCAACGATCTTCGGCCTATCGAATACTACATTCAGGCAAGAGACAGTGCTGAAAACCGCACCGTTAGCGGATTCTCCTTCGACCCGTACAGCCGCTCGCTAACACCCGCTGCCGGGCAACGCATAGAACCACTAGCCAAAGATGATGGAAGCACGCCACTTGAAAGGACCCGTGCTGTGGCCACGACCGAACCCTTCTACAAAAGAACCTGGTTTCAAGTCACACTCGGCGTCGTCGCTCTGGGTGCTATCGCCAGTTCTCTGGACAGCGATGGAGAAGATATCGAAGTCGTGCCGGTCACTTTCACATTCGAAGATTAATCATTTCGAGCATTAAGGCAAGCCCGGGAAAAGTAATGAAATATTTTTTAAACAGTGTTGTGGCAATTTCTCTGTCATTGCTTCTGGTGGCATGCTCAGATGAAGGCACAACAACCACACTGGATGAAAATCCAGAGCTGGGCTTCGAGGTGCCGGATAGTATTGAGCAAGCGAGTTTCTTCGATTTCTCCGATGCCGCAAGCCCACCGCTGGTATCCCCTGTTGTTACATTGTCCAATGGGGCCAGAGTCACCATTGTCCAAACGAGCCCCAAGCGGTGGGCTGGTTTCATCAACCTTCAGACAGATGCGGTATACAAGGTAACTGTCACATGGACAGAGCGATTCAACAATCAGAATCTACCGCTTACCAGCCTGACATTTGATTTGTCGGTTGGCAGGGACGGCTCCGCACGTAGAGGAAACGAAAGTGAATACAGCGAGGAGCAGTTTGATGCTGATAACGATGGTCGGAGCAACTTTGACGAACGCCGGAACGGTACCAACCCGTTTGGTCCCAATAGTCAGCAGGTTGCCCCGAATTCCTTGCCGTCTGACAATGCGCCTGACGAGGTCGATAACACAAGCATTCCAAGTGAAGAGTCTGATGGCATTGTTGCGTTCGAACCGCCAGCGACTGAGAGCAGTGAGAGTACCGACAGCACCGACAGCACCGACAGCACCGACAGCACCGACAGCACCGACAGCATAACAAGTGAAGAATTGATCAGCGATATTAACAATTCCCTGACCGATGCTATTGACGAGCCTATCACCGACCCGGAAACAGCACCGACACTACCTGCCACTGCCGATGTTATTGTTCCCCGCATCAGTCAGACTGACGCGCCCGGCATCGATGGGCTTGGCGTCACGCTCGGCCCAGACAATCGATTTTCTGGTGAATGGGCGCAAGCGGTGCAATCAGATATGAGCGGGTCTGCACTTAGCATAGATAGGCTGATGATTGATATCAACGCCGAAACCACAGGCAACGTCCCCTACCGCCGCTGGGCTGCAATGCACGATGGGGTCAATCTTTACGTGGTTGTGATTGTGGACGACGACGGCAAGCGCGAGCGCGACTCAGGTTCAAGCCTCATAAATGATGACAGTCTCGAATTGTTTCTGGATGCTGACAACAGTAAGACACCATTTTACGGCCTTGATGATTTTCATCGAATTATCCCTCTGCGCGAAGCCGGTGAAGGTGCCTCAAAACGCGGCGTCTCTGCCGGTGATATTGCTGGACCTAACTCATCCTCCATGCCTCTGGAAATCAAATTTTCGACAGGACCTGGCATAGGCCCCGATGGACTTCGACGACGCAACTACGAACAGGACGTGTATGAACTTCTGATTCCACTGGATTCTGCCGGAATAAGCAGCAACGCGCCATTTGGATTCGAGCTTCAGATCAACGATGATGATGATGGTCTTGGACGTGATTCAAAGTGGGGCTGGAAGCACCCGCAAAGAATTGATGTGGACGTGGACGGGACGCTCAGCGATCCATCCTTGATGGGTACCTTAAAGCTGGAATAGTATTCAGTCGATGCTGGCAATCAGCAGACTTTTTATCAATTTGTGGTCATGACTCTCTGCCAGTACAACAGGATTAATACCGTTGGAGTCAGTGATACGAATGTTTGCGCCAGCTTGTATCAGGGCCTGTACGAGGCGCGGCTGACCCCGACTGACAGCCGCAAACAAGGCGGTGCGTCCAAGTTGATCCCGCGCGTTCAGATTGGCACCATCGCTCACCATCTGCAAAGCCAGATGCTCATAGCCCTTCTTGGTGGCTTCTATCACCGGATAGGAGCCATTACTGGTTTTCTGATTTAACGAAGCACCTGCATCCAGTAAAAACTTGGCAACCACTGGCTGCTCCATGGCAATAGCCACTGCTAGCGGCGATTGACCAAATTGATCAACACCATTAACGTTAGCCTCAGCTGCAATCAAATTGCCTACAAGCTTCAATAAGGTTTGTTGAGGTGCTCGTGCAATCGCCCTGACGATTATGTCTTCATCGAGTTTGCCAGTCAGGTTCTGCTCCCTCACCATAAGGCGGAGTACGGAATAACAACCGGCGTTTACGGACAATTCGAGAGGGCTGGAACCGATGTGGGGATGCATGACATCCAAAGCAGGATTGTCGTCGAGCGTACGAGCAACGCCTGTCACATCACAGCGTTGCACACGATCCGCAAGATGCGCCCGCGCAGATCTCACGTAACTGTCTTTCGTCTGCAGGTGAGCGGCAAGGATCTGCGCACATTCCGGCCTGCGTATAGTTTCCAGCAATGCAACACCGTTTACCATTTCATTAGTAGAAAGTTCATCCTCTGCAGATAACAAAGAACTCAGACGTTGCGCATGACAGGTATCTGCGGCAAAGCGATATTCCTGATAAAGCGCTCTCATACGCTTGTTTTCAGCTTTCTTGTCTACAAGAGCGCTAACCGTGATGTCAGCGCTACTGGTGAATCGAGGGCTGGAGCTGGCGGATACCATCATGGCAAACTGCTCACCACCCAGACGTTGATCGGTGACGATCGCGTGGTCCATGGCACTCATGCCCCGGTAGTCCTTTGTAGCCACCGATGCACCTTTACTCAGAAGGTACGCTACAACCCCGGCATTATTACTGGTTATCGCAACCATCAACGGTGATCGTCGCTCAGAACCAAGTGCCATTTTTTCTATGGTCGCACCTGCGACTATCAGACTGTTAACAATGTCCGTGTCGCCAATTTTGGCAGCCAGCATCAGTGGCGTGTTTCCATTGACTAACGAATCAGGGTCGACGCCTGCCTGCAGCCAGGAATCTACGGCCGGAGCATCCTCGTTGGCAATCGCATGCATGAGATGACTGGCGTCGGTTGCAGGATGGTAGATGCATTCAGGTTTAAGCAGCTCCAGAACAGCACGATCAACCGAATCGCTGGTGCAGTTCCAATTCAACAGGCCGCCGACTGAGCTGATAGCCGGTGTGAAGGTCATGGCTCGCTCACCGATTCTGTCTTCAAAATCCACGATGAGTACGCCACCGCGGTTAACCGCAACGCGTTTTACACTCGTGCCAAACACGCTCTTCGGTGGAGGCAAACCGAGGTCGTTGTTGTCGCCAGGCATAATACCTTCACGCTGGTAGTGGGCGGCAACCCTCAACTTCACAGGTGTGGCAAGTTCGAAGGCTTCGGACAACAGGGCGGCCTCTACCAGGAGCCCCCGTTTGTGCCAGCTGTAAGCCGCGCCAACGAAGGTTCCAAGCATGGCAAGCAATATGATCAGCAGCTTCAAACGACTCTCGCAGGGCTAGGAGCCTGCGCGGCCGGAGGCGGCCCCGCAGACTCCTTGATAATCTTATAGTCAACGGGCACGATCATGAGCACGCTGTTACCGTTCGACAACGCCCGGCATGTTTTCAGAAACACGATCGCTCGACGCGTCTCTTGCGTAACGGCCTGTTTAACCCCATTCTAAGCACTGAGTTGGCAAAACTGGCTCTGTGCACTTGCGCGAACAGGTAATCTGACGACGCCATCTCTGTTACTCCCAAAAACGTACAAAGCGCCAGAACTACGTCACAATCACGTTTTCCGACAAGCAGGAGTCTGTCTCTACAATGAATATGCCGGTAAGCCACCCAGCATTTGTCCATGTGCGAAGCGAGCACATCCAGTCTCTGGACATTGACGTCCATGAATATCGACACAACGTTACTGGCACCTCGCATGTGCATCTGGCAGCTGACAATCCAGAGAACGTCTTTTTGGTGGGTCTTCGGACCATCCCCACCGATTCCACAGGCGTTGCCCATATTCTGGAACACACCGTGTTGTGCGGGAGTGAAAAATATCCTGTCCGCGATCCTTTCTTCATGATGATCAGACGTTCATTGAATACATTCATGAACGCGTTTACGTCCAGCGACTGGACCGCCTACCCGTTCGCCAGCCAGAATGAAAAAGATTTTTTCAACCTGCTTGATGTCTACCTCGACGCGGTGTTTTTTTCCAGATTGCACGAGCTGGACTTCGCCCAGGAAGGCCACCGGGTGGAATTCGAAAAACCGGATGATCCGAGTAGCGACCTTGTTTTCAAAGGTGTTGTCTTCAACGAAATGAAAGGCGCGATGAGCGCCCCGACCAGTGTTCTGTGGCAAACCCTGAGCAAGCATCTATTCCCGAACAACACCTATCACTTCAATAGCGGCGGCGATCCAGAGGATATCCCTGATCTGAGCTATGCCGAGCTAAAGTCTTTTTATGACACGCACTACCATCCATCAAACGCGGTGTTCATGACCTACGGCAATCTGGCTCCAGAGGTACTGCAGGGCCGATTTGAAGAACAAGTACTCAAGCGCTTTGAAAAACTGGACAGAACAATCAGCGTGCAGCCGGCCAAACGCTACCACGCACCCGTTCGCGTTCAGGAATTCTATTCAACACAAGAAGCTGACACAGCAGACAAGACGCATATCGTGGTTGGCTGGCTACTGGGCAAAAGCGTCGATCTGGAGGCGCGCCTTCGTGCGGACCTTCTTTCCAGTGTGTTGCTGGCTAACAGCGCATCACCTTTGATGAAAGCGCTGGAGCAAAGTGATTTGGGCAGCTCGCCCTCTCCCATGTGTGGCCTGGAAGATAGCAATCTGGAAATGGTCATGGCCTGTGGACTGGACGGTTCGAACCCTGAGAACACAATGGCGGCCGAGAAGCTCATCATTGACACCCTCGAAACCATCGCGCGTGATGGTGTACCACAGGAAGATGTGGATGCCATGCTGCATCAACTTGAGATGAGTCAGCGTGAGATCCGTGGAGACGGCATGCCATTCGGCTTGCAACTGGTACTAAGCGGATTGTCGGCTGCGATGCAGCGCGGTGACACTCTGGCGGCTATCGATCTGGACCCGGCGCTTGAGAAACTTCGCGTTGAAGCGCAAGAGCGCGATTTTATTCCGGGGCTCATCCGCACGCTGCTTCTTGATAACCCACATCGAGTGACGCTGACGCTTTCTCCCGATACGCAAATCAGCGAACGACGCAATCTTGCTGAACGTGCAAGGCTTGCGATGATGAAACAGTCATTGAATGATGACCAGACTCGCAACATCGTCGAACGTGCCAAGGCACTGGCAGAGCGACAAACACAGGAAGACGATCCAGAGATTTTGCCCAAAGTCACTCTGGCTGATGTACCAGCCGACCTGCATATCCCGTCCAGCAGCACAACAACGCTTGGAGGTGCGCCAGCGATACTTTATGCGCAGGGAACCAACGGTATTGTCTATCAACACGTTGTGCTGCAATTGCCACAGATGAATGAGGAACTGCAAAACCTGCTTCCGCTATATACAAATTTTGTTGGTGAGCTTGGATCGGGTGGCCGCGATTACCTGCAAACGCAATCCATGCAAGCGGCGGTAACAGGGGGCATTGGTACCTACACCCTGCAACGTGGTGCCGTTGATGACGAGCAGTCGGTTTCAGGCTATCTGGTGGTACGCGGAAAGGCACTGTTACGCAATACAGACGCACTTTCACAGTTGATGCTGGACACACTTGCCGATGTCCGTTTCGATGAGCACGCGAGAATCCGCGAGCTTGTATCACAATCACGAGCCAGTAGAGAACAGCGAATTACCGGCAGCGGTCATGTTCTGGCCATGCTTGCAGCGTCCAGTGGCATGAGCCCGACAGCACGACTGTCGCATGAACAGAATGGCCTTGCTGGTATTAGATCACTCAAAACGCTAGATGATTCACTCAACACCAAAAGTGAGCTGGATCAACTTGCAGCGCGGTTTGCGCAAATCCACGAGATTCTTAAATCTGCGCCCCGACAGTTCATGGTGGTTGCCGAAGACGAGAACCTGCAGACCTGTCAGGACAGCCTAACAAAGGTCTTCGGACAAGCGCCACTGGTAAGCGATTTCAAGGCATTCGCTCCTCAGCCTGTTAGAGAAAAGGTTGAACAATTGTGGACCACCAGTACCGATGTCAATTTCAGCGCAAAAGCGTACCCCACCGTTTCAAGTTCGCATGAAGATGCCGCTGCGCTAGCAGTGCTGGGCCCATTCCTGAGAAACGGCTATTTGCATCGAGCCATTCGGGAAACCGGGGGCGCCTACGGTGGCGGTGCGTCTCAGGATGCTGACACGGCCTCGTTCAGGTTTTATAGCTACCGTGATCCACGCCTAACGGAGACTCTGGCTGATTTTGATGAGTCAATCTCGTGGTTGCAAAACACCCAACATGAAGCCCGTGAACTGGAAGAAGCGATATTAAGTGTCGTCAGTGGTATCGATAAGCCAGGTTCACCCGCCGGGGAGGCACGCAGCGCCTATCAGGCAGAATTGTTTGATCGCACTGCCGAAAAGCGTCGAGCATTCAGACAACGCATCTTGCAAGTCTCAATGGATGATCTCAAGCGAGTGGGAGATGCCTACTTTGATGCCGATAAGGCAAGCACCGGAGTGGTAAGCAGTGAGAATCGCGCAGATCAAGGCGACGTCAAGGCACTTGGACTAGACATTCACGCCCTATAGCGTTGCCCAATGCCCTGACATAACGTCAGGGCATTGCAAGTAATCTATTTTGCAACACAGCGCATTTGGCTGCTACTTGCCGGAAGACTCGCTATCAGTTTCCGTAGACGTCTCAGCGGTTGCCGTCTCCGGATCGCCAGCCTGAATCCGCTGATAGATTTCTTCTCGATGCACGCTGACGTCAGGTGGAGCGGTAATACCAATACGCACCTGTTTTCCCTTGACACTAAGAATGGTGATGGTTACCTCATCACCTATAACAATTGATTCATCAGTCCTTCTGCTCAGAATCAACATTAGCATTACCCCCTAATACTAAAACGTATATTTAAAAAAACCGCAGCGCATCCTTTCACTTGGGCTGGTTAGCCTGATGGGTCGGGTCAACTACACCTTCATTGGTGAAATCAGCAAGTCCTGTACATCAACCACCCTACCACCTCTATAGTATGACGCATACAGCCCACCAACACACTAGTTCAACCAACAAGTTATTGGAGGTTATTAGAGATATAAGGAGATATTTTCGTGGCCAAGTCACAGCACGAATGGCCTAGACGGAAGATATAGACCTAGATGCTGCAAAAAGTGCAACGAATTTGCCAATTAATTTTCAATTTTGACGATTACGTTTACAATTTTCGCAAACCCGTCCAATTCTGCACCTGAATACATTGCTTCGATGTCATTGCCGGGCGGAAGCAGTAACCATCAATTCACGCAATTTCCGAATTTTTCCAGAAATTCTTCAGCATCTTGATCAGTGTCGCCTGATTTGTCGGGAACGCAGGCTGCCAATCAGCCGGGAACAACCGTCGATAAGCCATCTGCCCGAATCTGGCGTCCACGAGCAACACGAAACCGCAATCGGATTCATCACGAATGACTCGGCCAGCTGTTTGCAGAACACGCGTAAAACCAGGATAGCGATACGTGAAATCATAGCCATTGTGTCCCAACTGGTTGTAGTGAGCGGCAATCAACTCGCTCTGTGCATCAATTGCGGGCAAACCGGTTCCTACAATCAAGGTGCCTATCAATCGGTTTCCCTTGTAATCAATCCCTTCGCCAAACACGCCTCCCTGAATAGCAAAGCCTACACGGTGACCTTGTATGTCCAGATTCTCAAACAATGCCTGCCGCTCGTCTCTAGTCTGGTCACGTGCCTGAGCCCAGGTATCTCGCTCGGGAAATGTTGCCCTGAACACGTTGTGCAACTGTTCAAGATAAGCGTAAGAAGGCAGGAAAACCAGATAGTTACCCGGCTGGATAGATGTACTGTCATTTATCAACGATGCCAGTGCTGCCATGGACTCCTGTCGATGGCGGTATCGCGTGTCTACCCAATCGACAATGCATCGTAAACATTTACTCGCATCAAACGGTGATGTCAGCTGCATGTATCCCGTATCTGCATCCAGACCCAGCGTGTCGCGATAGAACAGCCCGGGACGCAACGTAGCGGAGAAAACTATAGAGGCCCGAAACAGACGATGCGTTGCATTTAGCGCATCAGATGCATCAAGACAGAACAACGTGACTACAACGGAACGCGTGCGACCTGCAACCCAGCTACGTGTGATACATCGGTGCCGATCCGAGAATAAGTCAGCGATGACCCGATAGCGACACAACTCTTTCCACAACGATGAGGTCGTTTCTCTCAAGCCTGCCAAACCCGTCATGGCAGCACCCATCTGCTCCAGGACTGCATTAACCGCGCGACCAACTGACGCTGGAACGTCCTGTGAAACATGCGGGGACTCTTCACACTCGCCACCATGCTTGCGCAGCACCCGACAAAGGCGATCAAGCTCAACAGCGATAAGAGGCTGGTTTTCACGGCATTCATGCGCGGCACTCATACACTGATCACGAGACAGTTCTGCCGAGAACATCCATCGCGAGCGATCAACCAGGTTGTGAGCCTCATCAATCAACAACAGGGCGTTGTGTCCGGATGCAGAGAAGTGTGGAAGTCTCACCAGCGGATCAAACACGTAGTTGTAGTCTGCGACAACAAGCTGAACCCAGGGCAAGAGCTGTTGTACCAATTCAAAAGGACACAACTGGTGATCCCAGGCAATTTCGTCAAGCTGGTTATTATCAATGACGCCGAGGGCGAGCAGCTCATCTCTGGCTTGCGGCAGACGATCAAAAAAACCCAGAGTCATCGGGCATCGCCCCATAGCATCACGCTCACATCGTCCATTGGTACAGAAGCAGGTCTGCTCTTTGGCTCTTATCTGAATCATGGTAGTTTCCAGGCCCGCGCCACTCAGTTTCTGTATGGCCTGCTCGGCGCTATGTCGGCCAGCTACCTTGGCTGTCAAATAGACTAATTGCGTGAACTTACCTTCGCCCATCGATTTGAGTGCTGGATACAAGCTACTTACTGTCTTGCCTATTCCAGTTGGTGCTTCACAGATAAGGTTACTGGCGTCTCGGCAGGCGCGGTAGATAGCTGCCGACATATCTCGCTGACCTTGCCTGAACTGTGAGAAGGGAAACGGCAGATTTCGGGTACTGGAAACCATTCGTTGCTGCCATGCCTGTGTTTTCATCAACCACTGAACATAGCTACGCATCGCCGTCTCGGCAAACACGTCAAGCTCGACATCGCTGACATTGCGGTGTTCAGAAGTTTCAATCTGATCCAGCAGGTTAACGTGAATCAGCTCAAGTTCAAGCTCTTCGCAATGCACGTCTGACTGTTTACAGAATATGAACCCGTAAAGATACAACTGAGCCCATTGCAAAGCTCGATGCGCTTCCGGTAATTGCATCGACGGTACAAGAGTTGTCTTTATTTCGGATAATACCGGGGTACGCGTATCCACAAGATCGATACGTCCACCCAGACGAAGAGTACTGCCATCAATCTGATATTCGATGCTCACCCCTACTTCGCACTGTAGCCAATCGGCTTGATCCACCAATACCTGACGCTTTTTTTGAAGTTTCCTGTGGGCCTGCATGCCTTCACGGGCTGTAGGCCCCACAACAGAATCCGGCATCAGATCACCCTCACGGCACGCGAAATCAGCTAGCTGTGTGACGGATAATTTCATGTTGATGTTGGCTCATCGCGTCGATAGCGCACGTGCACAAGCCGGCAGGCAATGCCGTGCTGATCAAAGTAGTGCATCCAGCGACGCTGGTTAGCCTGAAGCGTGTCACCCGGCCCCTTAATCTCGATAAATTCATAACCGCCCTCTTGTGGGAACAGGATAAGGTCTGGAAAACCTTTGGTGTTCTCGCGCATGTCAACAAGGATTCTTTCGAACAACGACCGCCAGTGACTTTGCGGAATGCGATCAATAGCCAGAGCGAGCATCTGCGCAGACAGTCCCTGCCAGCGCACCAGTGGATTCTGCTTACCCTGGTGCAACTGATAGGCCTTCAACACACGCGCACCAAGGTGCGTCTGATCATCAAGCTCTTCAAACCGAGCCTTGAATAGCTCAGTGCGACGAGCGAGAAATTCCGGTTCGTAGAAATCAGCCGGAGCCGCCTGATAAGGATTAAAGAAGGCAGCCGGCACCGGATGAAAAATAATGTCCCAGATAAACAGGCCAAACACGGCATTGATCAGCGTATTTTCAGTGTAGAAACAGGCTCCTTTGTCGGCATAGTATCGTCGAGCAGACTCCTCGACGCGCACTGCGTTGTCGCGCAATACCAGACGGGTGGTTGCGGGCTTGAAGATACGGTGTTTTTTGTACTTAATGCCCAGGGCTTGTTGACATTTGCACAGCAGCTTGTATCCGGTCAACCTCTCCGCTTCGTTGTAAGGCTTGTCGTGCATTTGTCGGGCAACTAACAAAGCGTCCTGCCATTCCAGCCTGGTCATCATGATACGAACACGTCGCTCGCGCGCCGGCGGGTGAATGGATTGCTCATACAACACCTTTGCCTCATCAAGCAATGACAAACGTTCCAGCTGTCGGGCGATACGATTGCGAATCCGGTCCAGTCGGCGCTGAAGATTGACATCATTGGTGCAAGCATCAGGCAGCGAGTTCACCAGTTTTATCAGCTTGCCAGCATCAGACGGGTTAATGCAGTCGAACAAGGCTTCTGCTTCAAAGTAACGCCAGTGTGCATCGATTTGTTCGCGTGATGTAAACGCACGGCTCGACACGTCTAGAGGATAATCTTCATAGTTTGAAGCACCAAGTTGTTGTAACACCAACACGCTACTGTCCTGGTAAAGGTTACCGAAGAAGCACAATTGCATCAGCATCCAGTGATGGTGCCCTTCAAGTGTGATCCACCGATCAGCAGCTTGCAGCCTGCCCTTGAATCTTATTTGTAACTCAGGGGCACTGTGAGTCACGTGACTGATCAGATCAACCCGGGACAGGTGGCGCAAACTGCGTAATTCGAGCACGTCCAGTAATTCGGGTTTCGTAAAGCAGCTTAGTAATACAGGCCAATCCACCGGAGCCTTGTCGTGGCCAAGCGCGCGTTGTATCAGTTCGTCAGCCGCGTGACCAATACACGGGATTTCTGCGTAATGTAGCCGGTTGAGACGAAATGTTGATCCTCTGCGATTCAACAGACGAATATAAAGACATTGGGCCGGAATCGAGACCCTGCTGATCACATCAAGCCAGCTTTTCTCGGTGTGCGTCAACAAGTCTTGGTAATGATCAGCGACATGGCTGGCGATTGTATGAAAATTGGCGATATAGTAGTCATCGTCCAATTCTGGCGTTTGCCGCTCGTTCATGGCCAGGAGCTTGCGCGGTAGTTTGTCATCCACAGGTAAAAAATAATGCTCAGATCACGTCGTCTCTTTTTGCGCCGAACCATAGCCGGTACCTCATACGCTGCTCTGGCTGCCTCAGCGTCTGCAAACTTGCCTCAGGCTTTGGCTGCGACCAACACCAATGGTACTGACGCAGATGTCATAGATACTGACAATAGTGCCTGTAATAGTCTCCTGAGTCACGAGTTACGTCCACTGATGGGGCCGACACGACGACCGCTTTGCGATCAGTACGCCGACAAGGTGTTACTAATTGTGAATACAGCCAGTAAATGTGGCTTTACGCACCAGTTCGAAGATCTGGAGATACTTCATCAACGATTTTCGGAAAAAGGCCTCCGGGTGCTGGGTTTTCCATCCGGAGACTTCAGACAGGAATTAGGCAGTGAGGCTGAGGTCGCTGAGTTTTGCGAGCTCAATTACGGGGTGAGCTTTCCTATGTTCGAAAAAATCAGCGTCACAGGCGCCCAGGCACACCCGTTGTACCAGCAGCTTGCCAAAGCCACTGGAACCTTCCCGCGATGGAACTTCAATAAATACCTTGTCGACCGACAGGGAAACATCATTGCGCACTACAGTTCCAGCGAGATGCCCACGGGTCAACAGATGATCCGTGATATCGAGGCCTTGCTGTAAATCCTGACCTACACTTCGATACCACCCTTTTACGTCTTTGACGAGCTTCCATGGCTGCCAAACAGCAATCAATACCTACGCCCGCCCTCATTCTGGGGCTGGCCGGGCTAATTCCGTTCGTCAGCGCCGCGCTGGTTATCTGGTTGCAACCCATGTTGGATGCATGGCTGCCTGTATGGGTGGTGCAAGAGCGCAGCATCCTAACACTGGCCACTTTTTCACTGGGCGCCTATGGCGCTGTGATTCTCAGTTTTCTGGGTGGCGTGCGTTGGGGAAACCTTCTACACGATGCAGAGGGGCTTGGTCGCTGGCTGCCTTTGACGCTCAGCGTTGTGCCAAGTTTGATCGCATGGCCTGCCCTGCTGCTGGCACCGATCCCCCAGCTTGCCCTGCTCTGTGTCGGGTTCACCTTGCAATACGGCTTTGATGTAGCAGCAGCACGACGGGGAGAAGTCCCTGAGTGGTTCCTACGCCTTCGACTTATCCTGAGCTCAGGTGCCATACTGAGCCTGCTGGCAGGATTGCTTGGAAACGCATTCTGATCAGCCGATCATGGCTTGGGATAAGGTTGCCGACCAAGCGTCGATGCCTGGTGATACTCGTCAAGACCCGTTACTGCAACGGCGTCTGCCGCATTCATATCCAGCTGACCGTCTTTAGTCATTAGTCCTTCGTCTATTCGTAACTCGACGATTTCAGCAATAACGAGCACTGTATCGTTGACAGACAAGGTCTGCGTCTCTATCAGCGACAACCCGGTTTTTATAGGGCTTTGTGCCACGTACGGCGCTTTCATCAACGCAGAGAATTCCTCATCCAGTCCTACTGCTGAAAACTCTGACTGCTGGCGAGCGTAGCGGGCAGTTGTCTGATGGGCCTGACGATAGATATCACGCGTGACAACATTGAGCGTGAACACGCCCATCTCCATGAGATTTTCCAGAGAGTGCCGTGGCACACTGTGTGGCCTGATCAACAAGCCAAGCAAGGGAGGATTTGCACCGACATGGAAAACCGAACTCATGAGCGCCAGGTTGGTTTGACCCTGGCCGTTGATCGACCCCAGCAGGTTTCCACTTTTATATCCGGAAAGACTGTTGATCAGATTAGCGCGATGGCGCTTTTCCATAGCATCAAGTGTCGAGCGATCCAGAGCGAGCGTCATGACTTGTCTCCTGCCGATAAGCGGGTCAAGTGGTGTCGATAAACAGATTCTGCCCGCTTCCAGACACCGCTATCAGGATTACGTAGTTCGAGTAGTGTTGGAAGTAGTTGATTTGCAAAGTGCTCGCTGCTTTCACGGGGTAACAGGGAAGGTAAATGATCGATGGCGATAAGCTCAAGCGATGCACACTCTTGGCTAGCGGCAACTATTTCGTCTACAGGTTTATCCATCGTGGTGCATTTATTGTAAATCGGTACCGGGTTGTACTGTCCGTGTGGGTCACAACTAACATCGCTGATGACCTGTAAGCGTCTCGTACGGTTTGTCAATTGGTGATGTGTGATAAATGGCGACAAGGGCGAATTGACAAACACGCAATTGATGAAGATATCGTGATCGAGGATGGCATCGAAGGGGCCACCAGAAGCGGTCTCCATCTGATCCCATGCACTGATCTCCAGATTACACGCAGTCAGAAGTTCAACAGCTCCTGCGCCACAACGACCCAGCGCGCCGATCACCATGGCGTTCGGTTTCTTACGCACGTTTGAGAGTCCGCTTTTTACCGACGCTAGCAGCGCCTCCTTATCCTCCCAGGCGGTTAATGCGTTTAATACATGACCACTTGATTTCGCACAATACCCGAGTACTGACAGAGCGGCACCCACATAACCCGCCCAGTACCCAAAAGCTGCAATTCGTTTCCCGGAAACATCGGTAAGGTATTCCAGATCATAGAGTATGCCGCCTCCGCATTGATGCTGCCTCAATGTGATTTGCCAGTCTTGTTGGTCCTTGAATACATGCGCGAAATGCACATGCCTGCGAGCAAACGGCCCATCAGCAGGATCAAGCTCCTTCAGGCCAAGAATGATGGCCTGTTCTGGCGCTTGATGCCATGCGTGAGTGTCGACCATTCGGCAACCCGCGTTTGCATACGCTTCATCTTCAAAGATTCGCTGTGCAGAGCGTTCAACAACAACTTCATACCCATTGCCTAGCAATTGCCGGGCAGCTTCCGGGGTCAGCAGGGTTCGCTGTTCAAAGGCTTTGGTTTCGGCGCGTAGCCAAAGCAGATTGTTGCGCTTGCCACTGCAGAATTCTGTACTCATGCTATCTCGACGTTGCGCATTACATGCATTGACCCTGATTCAGTGACACAAGCAATGATAGCGGCATCCCTGACACCGGCCTCAATGAGAGCCTGAATACAGGCAAATTTTTCTGCTGCAGGGATTATTGCCAGCAAGCCCCCGCTGGTTTGCGGGTCCACTAACAGGGCGAGTGCCGCGGCATCGCTGTCTTCATCAATAAGCACATCTCTGAAGGCCACGCGGTTCTGCGTCCATAGTGAACTTCGACAACCCTTGCGGCTCAGTTCCAGTGCGCCTGCAAGAAATGGTACATCGTTTAACGATACGCTAACACCCGCGGACAACGGACCTTTTCCAGCTTGCGGTGATTTTATTTTCAGGTTTTGTACAAGCCGACCTAAATGCCCCAGCAGTCCAAAGCCGGTCACGTCTGTCATGGCAAGGCTACCGTGTTGACGCAGGATATCAGCGGCTGGACGATTACTGATGAGCATACAATCCATCGCAGCAGTGACATCACAACCGCGTGCCACACCTTGCATAAGCCCGGCAAACAGCGTTCCAATCCCCAAGGCCTTAGTAAGAACAAGCGCATCGCCCGGCTGTACGTACAGGTGCAAATCAGCACTACGCTGCTTTTCACTGTCTGGTTCCAGTGTTGCATTAACTGCAAGTCCGATAGACATGTCAGGGCCTTGCGTTGTGTGACCACCAATCAGCGTGCAGGATTCTTCTTTCAGCGCCGATAAAACGCCGCTCATCATAAGTGTCAGATCACGTTCGCTTATTGTCTCGGACGCCTCGGGCAACGTCAACAGCACTTGCGCTGAATGCAGGGAGGCGTTAAGCGTTATCACATCACTGAGCGCGTGAAGCGCTGCAATTCGTCCCAGTAAATAGGGATCATCAACAATCGCGTTTATCTGGTCCACGGATTGAACCAGTCGTTTTGATGGTAGATCGACAACCGCTGAGTCGCCAGCCGGTGATCTGTGCGCGAGCAGCTCGCTCTTGGCGTTCTGTGGCATTAAATTATCAAGTACGCGTTGTAATATTTCACTGCCAACCTTTGCACCACAGCCGCGACAACGCATCGTATCAGCCAGGCCGGATGGTCTGAGCGCATTGGGTAGCTTCGCAAGCGATGCGTTCATCGATAGCACTGGCAGCTTACGGAAACGATCCATGAACGTCTGATCTATACGATCTTTCCAGCGCCATACCCACTCACCCTGCATAACAACAGGGCCTCTGCTCGCTATCGCATGCCTGGGTCCGGTGGCCATCAGACTGAGAAAATCTTTTTGTGGTTTGTAGGGTATTAAGGCATCGTCAAGAAGATAACTGCGCAAGTTGCGGTACAAAACCGGAGCCTGCCTGACAGCAAATACACCGGCTTTGCGGCTTGGTGTGTCGATCTGGGTACCAACATCGCCACTGGCAAAGACAAACGGATGGGAGGTGCTTTGCAAATACGCATTGGTGGCCACAAAACCTCGCGCATCTACATCAAGACCGGCAACTGTCGGCCAGATAGGTCCTGTGGCCGACGTGCACCAGACGATTTCATCCAGTTCAAAGCTTCTGCTATCAGCCGCTATCAATCGACCCGGCTCGACGGCGATAACATCAAAATTGCAAATTACCTCGATGCCGGCAGCAATCGCCGCGGCTACTGCACATTTGCCAACGTTTGCAGCCCTGCCGCTGATGGCATCTTCACCACGCAAGAACCAGTAACAACGAGCCGAACCTGAGCGCAGTTGATGTTGCATTGCAGCCACAAGTTCAAAGCCACCAGCACCGGAACCCACAACACCAATGGAGAGTCTTGTATTTTCGCTTGCATGAATTCTGCGCTGCAACTGTTGCCAGCGCGCATGGAAATTACTGACAGGCTTGACGGGGGTAACATGCAGTTCTGAGCCCGGTACCGACAAATCAGGCGTGGAGCCAGTGTCCAGTGACAAGACATCAAATCCCAGTGCGGGTCTGTTGTCAAACAACACCTGCTGCTGTTGCAGATCGATGCCGCTTACCGTGGCTTCAATAAAACGCACATTTGCCCAGCTGCACAACCGAAGTAGATCGATATGGATATCGTCTTGAGAATAGTGTCCTGCAATCAGTCCGGGCAGCATGCCCGAGTAAGGCGTTAGTACAGCGCTGGATACCAGCGTCAGACGCACACCGGCAATGGGCTGCATCGCCCAGCGGCGCAGCAGCAAGGCATGACTATGGCCACCACCGACCAGGCAGACATCCCTGACAAGCGGCGCATTAATCATCCGTCTTAACCTGGACTTTTTCCAGAATTTCATCGCGTGTGCCCTTGAACACGATTCGATCGGATTTCTGGCTTAGCTGATAGTCGTACATCGGATCGTAGTAGTCACGCAACAACATCTCTATAAAAGGGCGGTATTCAGTGGTTTCGCCGTATTGTCTGTGCATGCTCAGGGCACCATCAAGCAATGTTCTGGCACGTTGCCAGTTGTCACCACCAAAGCGCTTGCGGATCCGATCAAGGCTTTGTCGGTGATGCTCCGCAAAGGCGTCAAAGCCTGAGGACGCACCGTGCTTCTCCAGGTAGCGTTGCAGAAGATCGGTTACATAGTCATCAAAGCAGTTGTCGATACGCTGTGGCATATCGCATTGGAGAATATATATGGGCGCTGCCTGCATGGTTTGCCTGAGTCTGTCCGGAATGCACACCCGACCAATCAGCCTTGCCTCATCTTCGAGAAAAATCCTGAAACAATCATGAGACTCCAGACGCATGAGTTCGACAGTAAGTGCATTCTCAAAGTCTATGTTACGCGGTTGCCCTTGAGGCATACCGCCAAAACTTGATCCCCGATGATTAGCCAGTGCTTCAAGATCAACCGTTGAGCCCAGATGCTCAAGAAGCAGCGTCTTGCCGTTTCCGGTACGCCCACCGATGAGAATGAAGGATTGCGCTGCACATAGCCTGTCCAGCTCACTGATGAGAAACGAACGTAGCGCCTTGTACCCACCTTTTATCAGGGGAATATGAATACCTGCATCGGCTAGCCATTGCTGTGAAATACGTGAACGCAAACCACCACGAAAACAGTAAAGGCAGGCATCTGGATGTGCATCGGCAAAAGTACGCCAGTGCTCGACTCGCTGACCTTGTAATTCAGGTGTTACCAGTTGTGCACCCAGTGCAATCGCCGCCTCCTGCCCCTGCTCCTTATAGCAAATACCAATCAAGCGGCGCTCTTCATCATTCATCAACGGTAGATTGATGGCGTGAGGAAAAGCACCCTTGTCAAATTCGATGGGCGCTCTTACATCTATGAGTGATCGGGAGGCGAGCAGCAGCTCTCGATAGTCGCTAATAGTTTCACCCGGCTCTAGCGGGACGCTGAGCAACCGCTCATCGACGGATGTCATGGATGGCAGTTACGATGTTAATCAGGAGTTGCTGAGCAGTTTTTTCATTGCATCGCCTGCCGGAAGTACACCTTTATCAGCGTACTTGTGCAGCTTCTCGCGAGAGTCATCGATATCAAGGTTGCGCAAGGACAATTGCCCGATACGATCCAGTGGGCTGAACGCTTCATTCTCGACCACTTCCATTGACAGGCTTTCCGGCGAATAGGTCAGATGCTCACTTTCTGTATTGAGCAGAGAATAGTCGTCGCCACGACGCAGTTCGAGGGTGACTGTGCCATTAACACTCTGGCCTATCCATTTTTGCAGGGTGTCGCGCAGCATCAGAGATTGTGGGTCAAACCAGCGACCTTGATAAAGAAGCTTGCCAAGCCGTCGGCCCAGCGCATGATAGTTATCCAGCGTATCTTCGTTGTGAATGCCGTTGAGAAGTCGCTCGTAGGCGATGTGCAACAACGCCATGCCAGGGGCTTCGTAGATACCTCGACTCTTGGCTTCGATGATGCGATTTTCTATCTGATCGCACATACCCAGACCGTGCCGACCACCGATGGCGTTGGCTTCCCTGAACAGCTCGACGCTCGTATCAAAGCGCTTGTCGTTTAGCGCGACAGGCATGCCATCCTCAAAGGTGACGCTGATTTGTTCAGGCGCGATATCGACCGACATATCCCAGAATTTCACGCCCATAATGGGCTCGACGATATGCATGCCACGATCAAGAAATTCCAGATCCTTGGCTTCGTGTGTAGCACCCAGAATATTGGCATCAGTAGAGTAGGCCTTTTCCTTGCTGGCGCGATAGTCGAATCCGTTAGCG
This sequence comes from Granulosicoccus sp., assembly GCA_045110475.1. GTDB lineage: Bacteria > Pseudomonadota > Gammaproteobacteria > Granulosicoccales > Granulosicoccaceae > Granulosicoccus. The sequence continues at coordinate 32,263 of JBGCGC010000042.1, read as the reverse complement.
TTGAGGAAATCGCTCATTTCTTTCCGGCCTCCGAGCTCTGCTACAAAGGTGGCATCCAGCCAGGGCTTGTAGATTCTCAGTTCAGGATTTGTCATGAGGCCGTAACGATAGAAGCGCTCTATGTCGTTGCCTTTGTAGGTTGAACCGTCTCCCCAGATATGGACATCGTCCTTCTGCATGGCGCGTACGAGAATAGTGCCGGTGACAGCCCGCCCAAGCGGCGTGGTGTTGAAGTACTTCTTGCCACCACTCGAGATGTGGAAAGCACCACACATGATCGCCACAAGACCCTCGTTGACGAGCACTTCGGTGCAATCGACAGTGCGCGCTTCTTCAGCACCATAGGCCTTGGCGCGAGCTGCGATATCGTCGAAGTCGTCCTCATCGGGCTGGCCGAGGTCAGCAGTGTAGGCGTATGGCAACGCTCCGTTCTGCTTCATCCAGGCAATTGCAGCCGAGGTGTCCAGGCCTCCTGAAAAGGCAATACCCACCTTCTGGTCAACCGGCAACGACAACAGGATCTTGTTCATCAGGCAATGCTTCTGGCGTGTGGAATCTGGGTCGGTAGTTTAACAGACGGCCACGGCCTCAACGCTCTTTGACAAACGGTATTCCCACAGCTTTGGGAGCCGTTGCGCGGCCAATGAAGCCAGCAAGGAGTATCACGGTGAGCACATAAGGTAACGCCTGAATGGCCTGTACAGGAACCTCTCCTATTACCGGTAACTCGACGCCTTGCAAACGTATCGCCACCGCATCGAGAAAACCAAACATCAGGCAGGCCAGCATGGCAGGCAAGGGACGCCATTTGCCAAAAATCAGCGCCGCCAGCGCGATATAACCCTGCCCGGCGGTCATTTCACGCACGAAAGCGGCATTTTGTGCGGTAGACAGATAGGCACCGGCGATACCTGACAAGGCGCCACAAATAGCGACGGCTGAAAAACGCAAACCACTGACTGACAGCCCGCCCGTATCGACCGCCAATGGATTTTCACCCACCGCCCGCAGTCGCAAGCCAAAACGCGTGCGATACACGACCCACCAGGTGCCGAAAACGGCCAACCATGCAACATACACAAGAACATTATGGCCGCTGATAACATCTGCGTAGAACTGCCCAATGACGGGCACAGTGTCCAGTGTCTGTGCAAGCGGCAGCTCGATGGGCATGAAACGAGCCTCGCTTGCCAGTGATGGGGTTTGCCCTCCCTGACTGAACCAGGCAATACCAAGCACCACCGTGAGTCCCGAGGCGAGGATGTTGATGGCAAGACCACTGACTACTTGATTCCCACGATGAGTAATACAGGCAAAGCCATGAACCAGACCGAGTGCAATACCCACAGCGATGCCACTCAGCAGGCCCAGCCAGGCGCTACCAGTAACCGCTGCCACAGCACCCGCAGCAAAGGCTGCGGCCAGCATTTTTCCCTCAAGGCTGATATCGACAATACCTGAGCGCTCTGAGAACAGGCCTGCCATGGCAGCCAGAATCAGGGGCGTAGATACGCGCAATGTGGCATCAATAATGGCAAAGAATGCGGATAGTGTATCCATCAGGCAGGCACGATCTCATCGACCGGCTTGAATTTCAGATAAACCCGTACAACCCAGGGGCGCAACATCAGGGCGAGCGCACCTGAAAACAAAATGATAAGCCCTTGAATGGCAACTACCATCTCACGCGTAATTTTCGGTATCTCGAAGGCAAGCTCAGCCCCTCCCTGATACAGCACGCCAAAAAGCAGGCTGGCCATGATGATCCCGACAGGATGGTTGCGTCCCATCAACGAGACAGCAATGCCGGTAAAGCCATAGCCCGCCGTAAAGTTCAACAACAGCTTGTGATGCACACCCATGATTTCATTGACGGCAACAAATCCTGCCAGTGCACCGGATACACACATGGCACTGATGATCACGGTTTTAGGTTTGATGCCAGCATACCGGGCGGCATGTTCACTGTGCCCTGCCGTACGCAACTCGTATCCCCACCGTGTGCGCCAGATGTAGATCCAGACAAACAGGCAGCAGGCCAGAGCAAAAAATAACGATACGTTCAGTGGTGATCTTGTTATCTGCAGTCCAAACATCGCGAGAAACTCATGCATGAACGGTAACCATGCAGCTTCGTCGAACACTCGGGATTCAGGTGACATCTGGCCGGGTTTGATAAGCACATTGACCAGCAGATACACCATGATGGAGGCCGCAATGAAATTAAACATGATAGTGGTGATAACGATATGACTACCACGATGCGCCTGTAGCCATGCCGGGATGAACGCCCACGCTGCACCAAACAGACCTGCTGCCGCTATACCAATCGGAATAAGAAGGACGGTGGGCAAATGGTTATCAAGCGCTAAAAACACAAGTCCGACACCCAGCCCGCCTATATAGGCTTGCCCTTCCCCACCAATATTGAACAGATTGGCATGAAAGGCGACCGCCACCGCAAGGCCTGTAAAAATAAAGTTGGTGGTGTAGTACAGGGTATAGCCAACGGCTTCGTCGTAGCCAAAGGCACCATTGATCATGATACCTACCGCCTCGATGGGATCGACGCCTATAGCCAGCATGATAAGCCCTGAGAAAAACAGCGCCATGAGAATATTGAGCACCGGAATGACGCCAATCTCAAGCCAGCCGGGTAATTCGATATTGCTGGTGTTGATACTCATGCAGCAACGTCGGTATGGGCGTTAGCCATCATCAAACCCAGTTGTGTCTTGTCGGCATCGGTACCTGCTACCTCTGCAACAATTCGGCCTTCGAACATCACGAGAATACGATCCGCCAATGCCATGATCTCATCAAGCTCTACAGAGACCAGTAAAACCGCACAACCTGCATCGCGCATTTCGACGATTTTTTCATGGATGAGTTCAATGGCACCAATATCCACACCTCGGGTGGGTTGTCCGACAAGCAGAATTTCGGGAGATTTTTCTAGCTCACGCGCGAGAATGAGTTTTTGCTGATTGCCACCAGAGAACGATGCAGACTTCAGCGCAGGATTGCCTGGTCGCACATCAAAGCCTTGCATAAGATGTTTGCAAGCCCGTCTGATGAAATCCAGCCTTAACAATCCGCGCAGGCTGAACTGGCCGGAGCGCTGATACCCCAGCACCGAACTTTCGGCGGCAGTAAAGGCTTTTACCAGACCCAGCTTGAGCCGGTCCTCAGGAACATGCTGTACATTGAATTGTCGCATTTGGGAGGGTGTGACAGTCAATTCAGGACTCACATTTTGCCCGTTGATAACGAACGAACCGGTCGTTGGTGTGCTTATGCCGGACAACACCTCGAGCAACATGCTTTGCCCGTTACCCGCCACCCCTGCAACACCCACTATCTCTCCGCGCCTGACATTGAATGAAATACCCTTTATGCGCGCCTTGCCGTTCTGATCTATAACGCCGAGATCTCTGACATCAATTCCCAGAGGTGTATCGGCGGGTAATGGTTTGCTACGGTGGAAATTACGCGTTTCCAGTTTGCGTCCTACCATGAGTTCAGCCAGTTCATTCATACTGGTATCCGGGGTTTTCAGATGCGCAACCATTTCCCCGAGCCGCAACACCGATACGGTGTCGGTAATTTCCATGATCTCACGCAGTTTGTGCGTGATGAGAATGACAGTGACGCCTTGATCGCGCAACGCATCGAGAACCCGAAACAACTGGTCGGCCTCTTGTGGTGTCAGGACACCGGTAGGCTCATCGAGTATGAGAATTTCAGCACGTCGGTAAAGTGCTTTCAGGATTTCGGTACGTTGCTGCTCACCAACCGGCAAGCTGGATACCAATGCATCGAGATGCACCGATAGCTGGTAATTGTCGGCAAGTTTCTGTAATTCCTGTCGGGCATTTTTTGCACTATGGCTGAGCAAGCTGTGCGTTTCTGCACCGAGCATGATGTTCTCAAGCACACTAAAATTGTCAACCAGCATGAAGTGTTGATGCACCATGCCAATGCCCACATCAATGGCATCACGAGAACTATTGATGTGGACCGGAAGACCATTGATATGAACGGAACCACTGTCGGCCTGGTAGAAGCCGTACAGGATACTCATTAATGTGGATTTTCCAGCACCATTTTCGCCGACAATGCCATGGATGGTGCCACGCTTTACGCGTAAATCGATATCGTGATTTGCCCGAACTGCACCGAAGCGCTTGGAAATGCCGCGTAGTTCGATAGCAAGATCGGGATTGCCTGAGGCAGCAGGCGCTGCCTCAGCGGGTTGATCGGGGCTGCCGGATGTACGGCTGTTAGTCATCACGCATTTTCAGCCATGTCTTTGCGACTTGCCCGGCAGCATCTACTCAGTAAGTACAGGCGTTATCGGACATGTAGTCATGTACGGCAATATCACCGGCAACAATACTGGCAGCCGCTGCGTCCACAGCCGATTTCATGTCGTCAGAAATCAGGGATTCGTTGTTTTCATCGAGTGCCCAACCTACGCCATCCTCCGCCAGACCCAACACTTTCATGCCAGGCGCCCAACTACCATCCTGCGCATCCTTGAACGCATTGTAAGCCGCTACATCCACGCGCTTAAGCATCGAGGTAAGCATCGTGCCTGGATGCAGATGGTTCTGATTAGAGTCGACACCGATAGCAAGTTTGCCTCCGTCTTTGGCAGCCTGATAGACGCCCACGCCAGTTCCGCCAGCGGCGGCATAAATCACATCAACACCGCGATCAAACTGCCCTTTCGCCAGTTCACTGCCACGGCCCGGATCATTCCACGCTGATGGTGTCGTACCGGTCATATTCTGGATGACATCCACCGAGGCATCGGCGTGCTTGGCGCCCTGCTCGAAACCGCAGGCAAAGCGTCGAATCAACGGAATGTCCATGCCACCGACGAAGCCGACTGACTTGCTCTCTGAGGCCATGGCTGCGAGTAGCCCGACAAGAAACGAGCCCTCCTGTTCCTTGAACACAACTGATTGAACGTTGGGCAGATCAACCACGCCATCGATCAATGTGAACTTGGTATCGGGAAATTCTTTTGCCACGACTTCCATGGGACCGGCCTGCGCAAAACCGACGCCGAGAATGGGATTGGCGCCTCGCTGGGCCATGCGACGCAGCGCTTGCTCGCGTTGGGTCTCGTTAGTGACTTCAAACTCCCGGTATTCGATGCCGGAATCGCTCTTGAAGCGCTCAACACCGTCATACACACCCTGATTGAATGATTTGTCGAACTTGCCACCCATGTCAAAAACCACGGCAGGAGAGATATCCTCTGCCAGCGCAACACTGCTTGCCAGAAACAAACCTGCAACGGATCCCAGGCAGATGCCCAAGCGTGAGTTTTTCATAGTCGAGACCTCTATATAGGAGTTAGCAATGGCCTGTTCTATCGCTGACCAGACCGCACGTCTGGAGTGTATCACGAACAATTTCGCACCTTGCAGGTCAGCGAAAGCACTGAATTGGCAGGCTTTGACGACTACTTGCCGGTGTCAGCCTCGGCCTCAAGCAGCAGCTTTGCAAGATCTGCAAAACTATCCTTGTAATAGTAGGGCGACGTCTGATCAGGGCTTTGAGGATTTTCTTCATTGACACCATAGTCGAGCCCCTTGTCACTGAGCACCTTGTACTTTTTGATGACACCGGGTCGCGTCGAACTCTCGCGTGTTGCCTCTTCAAGCAAGCCAATCTTCAGCATCAACTTGTTGGCTTTGACCGCTGACAGCGCTACCTCGTGCTCTTTAAGCAGCTTGGTTAACGATTCGACATCGTTTCCTTTCATGCAAACACCTCTGGCTCTGGTATCCCTGTATCTATCCGGATAATATACCGAAGACCTGTCAATTTGCGGTTTTTGCCAGCTGCGCCTGCTGTTCAAGTGCATTATCTCGATAATGCTCGGCCACGGCCTGCGCATCCAGCGGACTCATACCCACCATCTCCAGAACATCTTCACCCATCAGCAGTGCTGTCTCGAAGGTCTCGCCATAGGTGCGATCAGCGCCACTGCGCAATAAGCGATGCTCCCCGTCTGCATCCACCGCTCTGGAAAGTAGTCTGAGATGCGGATACTCCCGATGGACATGCCGGATGAGATCAACCGCAGCCTCCGGATCATCAATGGCAACGACCATCACACTGGCGCGTTCGGCTCCGGCAGCGTCCAGTAAATCCGGACGCAAGGCATTGCCATAAAAACCGACGAAGCCCTCATTGCGCAATTTGGTAAAGCGATCCGGATTGTGATCTATGACAACTGCCCGAAAACCATTGTCTTTCAGCAGATGCGCAACAACTCGCCCCATGCGCCCGAAACCGGCGACGATAACCTGAGAATCCGCCTGCTCGCCGACCTCAAGGCCCGTGTCACTTTGCTGTATGGCTGGCAAAGTGTCGCGCCGCGCGGCGTAGAAAAGCAGCAATGGTGTTGTCAGCATTGACAGTGCAATGACGAGCACAAGCTGCGCGGCAAGCTTGTCCGGAATAGCCTGATAGCTCACCGCCAGAGCGATGACTACGAACGCCAGCTCACCACTCTGGGCAAGAACCGTGGCTAACCAGATTCGTTGCTGCCTTGGTACCGAAGAATAGCGCAGGATGTTGCGGATAATCCAGGCCTTGGCCCCGACCAGCAGGGCCACCAGCGCAAAGGTCTCCAGCGGTTTTCTGATAAACGTGGCAAAGTCTATCTGCATGCCGGTTGAAATGAAAAACATACCGACCAACAATCCGGTAAACGGATAAGTGGCTATCCGGATAGCGGCACCGTATTCGGACCGTATCAGTAAAAGCCCGCTGAGCAGCGCACCCAGTTCAAGGGGCAAGCCCATAGCATCGACAATCAGCAACACCCCGATAACCAGAAGCACGGCGAAGGCCGCAAACACCTCGTCAAGGCCAATGCTGACCACGTAGCGAAACGCCTGCCGCAACACCAGGTGGGCAAACACGCCAAACACGGCTACTACAATGCAGGCTTTGAGCATTTTCGGCCAGGGGCTACCCTCCAGCAGCGCTGCTTCGAAGGCAAATACCGGAAGCATGACGATGACGGCCACTAGCAGCATGGACTGAGTGAGCAACAACTGGTAACCGGTTTCGGTAACCGCCGACCCGGTCGGGTAACGTTCAGCAAAGGCGTGTTTGGCCACAGCCTCGGACGAAATCGACAATGCAAGTCCGGCAACAAGGGCATGATGCCATGGATGTCCTATGAGCATCGCAACCATTGCAACAACCAGCGTCGTCAGAAAAAACTGCAGCAAGCCCAATGAAAGCAGGTCACCCAGCAAACGATTGAGGCGCTCAGGCGTTGCCTGCAAACCAACGAGAAACAGCAATAGCACGGTGGAAAAGCTCGAAAAGAGCTCGATGGTATATTCATCACGTATCAGTGCCAGCCCCCAGGGGCCGATCAGAATACCTGCGAAAAGGTAGCCGAATACGGGTCCAAGACCCAGCCGACGCGCACTGGGCACAGCCAGCAGGCCCGCCGTCAGGTAAATGAAGATATTCAGTAAAAGGCTGTTAGGATCAGCCATGGGTCACTAGCGGCTGGCTTCGCACAAGTTTGTCCAGCGGGTTAGAAATCTATCGAGCCAGCATGAGATATCGTCTTCATATCGATGGGCATCGGCCATCATCGATACTCGTTCCTCCTCACTCAGCACACCACTGCTGCGAGTCTTGTTGCGTTCATGCCAGATGGCCAAAACATCGCTGTTAACCTCCGGATGAAACTGCAAGCCGATCACCCGATCATTAAGTGCATAGGCCTGATTGGGGAAATGTTCTCCCGTGGCAATCCTCTGGGTACCGGGCGGTAGATCAAAACCCTCTGAGTGCCACTGCATCACCATAAGTGGCGAGCTCAGAAACTCACTGGCTGAATCTACCGGATCCACACGACAAAAACCCACTTCTTTCAATTCGGTTTGATGAGGCCGAACATCGGCACCCAGTGCACGTGCGAGTATTTGCGCACCAAGGCAAATACCCAGAAATGCGGTGTCTTTTTCCAGACATTGTCGGACGAAATGCAGCTCGCGACGAACCCATTCAAACTCGGAACAATCGTTGGCACTGTTAGCTCCACCAAAGACAACAACGCCCGCGTAGGCCGCCGGATCAGGAAACGGATCTTCATCGACGGGATAACACCAGTCGACGATCTTGTCATTGCTGTGCATCCACCGGGTACATCGATCCACATTCCAGTTAGGGGAATGCTTGACGAACAGATACCTGTTTGGTGACGAACTCATCAATCAATTGCCTACAGTCGTTGCCTGCGATAGTTCACTGCGATAGTTCACTGCGATAGTTCACCAGACTAGTTGCCTACAATTGTAATAGTGAATGCCGGGGACAACGTTGATTTGTCAAATGGGTCGGTCGCCCTGACCCGCAAATTTGGATACACACCGGCAACGCTTGGTCTTCCGGAGATCACACCCGTTGCTCTGTTAAGGGACAATCCCACAGGCAATACGCGGCCGAACGCCATGCTGTAGGTCAGGTCGTCACCATCGGGATCAATGAATTCGGTACTTATACGCATGATTACCAGCACCGGCCCTGTTATTTCGGCCGCCACTGAACCTGTTACAAAAAACGGTGCACGATTATTGGTCTCCCCGACCTCCAGCGTGAAACTCGTTTCGGTGACTTGTCCACCATCACTGACCTCAATCGTTAGCTCGTACACACCAACATCCGACGCAGTAGGGGTTCCTGAAAGCACGCCAGCACGACTCAGGCTCAGTCCCGTACCGGCTGCCAAAGGTGTGTCGTCTGACAAGGTAAATGCCAGATTGTTGCTTTCAGGGTCGAAAAAATTCGGCGCCAGATCCACACGAAACACCTCGTCTTCAGTCGCGGAAAGATCCTCTATGCTATCGAGTAGTCGGGGCGCCTGATTGATGGCAACCACTCTTATCGTGGCTTTTGCCGAAACCGTGAATACACCGTCCGTCACCTCGTAGGTAAAAGTATCAAACTGATCCTCACGCAAATCAATGAGGTTCGACTCATAGGTAAAGCTGCCGTCATCACCCAGCTCGAACACAGCTGCGTTTTCTGGCTCCGACAAAGGTTCCGGAAGAACGGACAACGGCTCGTTACTCACATCTATATCGTCAGAATCGTTACTGAGCAAGTTGACGGTAGCCGGCGTAACGTTCAATTCATTGCCTTCAAGAATGACGAAAATATCATCGCGAGCGTCCGGTTGCTCGTTCACGGCAATCATGCAAATACTGAATTCGGTGTTAAAAACGTTGCCGCTGCTATCTTGTTCTTCCAGCATGTAGCGAGCACCAACCGACGCTTTCAGCGCGGGTATCCTCAGCTCAAATACGATACCTGCAGCGTCCGTAGTATCTTCTGGTGTGTTCGGCTGGCCGTCAGGTACGGTTTCTGGCGTCGTTCCCGGCACAGACTCAGGCTCGGCAGCCAAATTTACGAATTCGAAAGCACAGTCGGATTCGAGCGTACAGGCTTGATCCAGCGAGCTGGCTGCAAGCTCTGGCTTGAAACCGTTTGTGCCTGCGCATTCGGGCAAATTGCCCTGTTCCAGCGGTTCAGACCACGCATAGGTCCTCTCCAGGTTTGAGGTATTTTGAGGGACGATGAAACGCGCTAAAGTCTTCTCATTGATGACCTCGGCCTGGCCTACGGGCACATCGTCAAGCAAAATCTCCGACACGACAACGGGTGCTTCCGGTGCATCACTGCTGCCCCCGGAGTCAACCCAATCACAGGCCGCAAGCACAAGGCCTGCAAGTCCTGTCGTGATCAGTGACTGCAATTTTCCTGTCTTCATGCTTGCCCCATTCCTTGTCCTAGGAGTCTGCGCCGCCTCCGGCCGCGCAGGCTCCTAACGCAGATGTCCATCAATAATAGTTGACAGAAAATGCTCGCGCACGCGAGAAGCATCCACCGCCATGCAAACATGCGTTACGGCGCGCTCCCGCCAATGGGGTACGGCATAAGCGTAGCCTTTTCGGTCCACGGCCAGCTGCCCTGCCGCCATGCCATCGTGAATGACTCGCGATGCCCCTGACTGCATCTCAAAAGCATCAGGCATCAGCAGACAAGCGATAGCCGCTGCATCGTGCATTGCACACTGTGGCTCCGCACCTTCGTCGACGGCTTCTTTAGCAGCCCCGCTGCGAGTGTAGAAGTCCACGTAAAAACGACTGCTATCCCAGATCAGTGCGCCGGTGTCGTGGGCATGCTCACCAAGTTTCCTGAGATCACTGTCACGGATCATAATGCGATGTGTGACGTCCAGCCCGACCAGAGTTGCTGGCCAGTCTGCGGCTAGCAAGGCATCTGCCGCATGTGGATCGTTAAAGAAATTGGCCTCGGCAAGCGGCGTGACGTTACCCGGTTCATCGACAGTGCCACCCATAATAACCAGTCCGGCCACAAGCGTTGGCAGTTCGGGTTCGCGCCGATAGGCTTCGGCGATATTCGTTAGTGGTCCGACCGCAACAAGAGTAATTTCGCCAGGCTGTGCACGCGCAGCGGCAATGATAAAATCGGCAGCGTCCAGCTTGTCAACAGTAGCGTGACGTGCGTCCGGATTTAACGTGACGGCTTGAAGTGCGGGCACGTCAGGCACACTACCTGGATATGCGTTGCCAAGCCCATCAGCACCATGAACAAAATCGGCGTAGGGCAAAGGTGTCTGCACACTGGGTACAGCAGCACCCATCGCAACAGCGACATCAGTAGCACCAAGGGTATCGAGAATGTACTGTGCATTGCGAGTGGTAAAGTCGATGCTGAGATTGCCGAAAACCGTCGTCAATGCCAGCAGCTCAATATCCGGATGCGTAAACGCAAAGGCGATTGCCATGGCGTCATCGACACCGGGATCGGTGTCCAGGATGATTTTGTGCATGTTTTTCAATCAATAAGATGGCTTTGGGGGTTTCAGAAGTTGCTCGACTTATCGTCGGCCCTGCTGTCAAGAAACAGGTTGAGCTCCGCACGGGTGGGAATACCCGGTGTTGCGCCGTGCCGGGTAACGGACAATGCACCTGCAGCGCATGCACGGTGCAAGGCACGTTCATCATCGAGCCCCTCCATCAGCGACGCAAGAAAATAGCCAACAAATGTGTCACCGGCACCGGTTGTGTCCACCGCACTCACACGCATGGCCGTTGCCGTGTGCTGCAACGGCCCCCGTTGCAGCATCGCGCCTTTCGATCCCAGCGTCAGCACCAGATGTGTATCCGGGTATTTTTTCCCCAGCGAAATAATCGCGCTGTTCAGGTCATCATCCCCGGCGAGCGCAGCGGCTTCGGTTTCATTCACTATTAAAAGGGCGCAACGCTCCAGCGGCAACTGAGTAATTTCAGGCGTCATGGGTGCAGGATTAAAAGCGATCCGCAAGCCCTTGCTCGCCGCCAGCGAAAACGCACTATCGAGCGCGTTGCATTCGTTTTGCATCAATAACCAGTCGCCAGCCTCTGCCGATTCCAGCGCATTGGCTAGCAGATCGTGGCTAAACGACTGATTGGCCCCGCCATGCAGGATTATGGAGTTTTCACCCCTATCGTCTACCTGAATGATAGCGTGTCCGCTAGGGCCTTCAATCGTGGCTACGAGCGACGTATCAACACCTGCCTGCAATAACTGATCACCCGCCCAACTGTCAGCCTGGCCCAGTCGACCAATATGCACGACGCGCGCACCTGCCCTTGCCAATGCTACCGACTGGTTGGCACCTTTGCCACCGAGCACTGTCTCCAGAGATCGGCTGAGCAGAGTCTCGCCCGGCGCAACAAGATGAGGCACCCGATACACGAGATCGATATTTATAGAACCAAAGTTGAAAACCTGCATGCGTCTACCAGGCGTCTTTTTATTGGGTGAGTGTGTCAGTGTAACAGCGAGATTGGTTACAAGCTTGGCGATCTGTTGCCTTGCACACTTGTTAACCTGCGATACAGGGTAAAATTTCTAATGACCAGCAAACCTTCCGCATCAGCATGAAACTTGATATCGCATCACCTTGCCAGGGAATCTGCAAGATCGATGAACCCTCACAACTATGCTCTGGTTGCCTGCGAAGCATTGATGAAATTACACGCTGGCGAGAAATGGATGATGAGCAAAAACTGGCCGTGCTCTCAGCTTGCCTGGATCGTCAGCAAATACCCAGCAAGGCAGGCAATTCGGACAAGCTGGACAACATGGCCGACGGAGTTCCGGGTAGTGCTTCCGATGGTTGCGAGTAACGATTGATCCATGCGACCTTGAATCCGAAATGGGCAGCACCAGATGCATCCCATACATTGGATGACATGAAAGCAATCTGCCCGGCTGGCACACCTATAGAATCAACCGCCAGCTGATAGACCCGTGGATCGGGCTTGAAGATACCGACACTTTCAACTGAAAGCTGGTGATCAATCCACTGTCTAATCGAGGAGTTGTCAACTGCTGACTCAATCATGACCGGCGTGCCATTGGTCAGTATGGCGGTTTGCAACTCGGCGCGCTTTAGTTGGATCAACACACTGGAAACCTCTTCAAAGGTACTTAATTGCAGATACGCCTGCATTAGCCGATCGTGCAAACCCCTGTTTTCAAGCTTGAACTCGCGCAAGCTGACTCTCAGGGCGTCCGATGTCAGTCGCCAGAAATCCCGATGTTCGCCCATGAGGCTGCACAGCCATGTGTATTCGAGTTGCCGTTGACGCCAGGCAGCAGATAGCCGGGCATACTCGTCACCAATTTCTTCGTGCAGCGCACCGACCGCCGAATGCACATCAAAGAGCGTGCCGTAGGCATCAAATACACAAGCTTTCGTGTTTTCAAACGCCTTGTGTCCGGTTTCATGGCTCATGCATCTCTCCTGTCTGGTGGCGGTATTGAATACGTGGCAGTGGCCTGCGCTACCGGCTGATCAATACCCGCAGGCTCACTGTACAACAGCACGTCGGCAACCGCGAGTCGCTTCCCCAGTTTGAGCATACTGGCACGTGCAAGCACATCACCAGGTTCCGGCTTGCGCAGAAAATTAATGGATAACTGGGTGGTTACGGCCAACTCAACCGGACCAATGCGCGATAACACGAGGGCGTAGACGGCAGCATCTGCCAGGCCCATCATGATGGGCCCTGCCACAGTACCGCCTGGTCTTAGAAAGCGCTCGCTGTAGACGGCGCGCAGGATAACGTGGTCTTCATGGAATTCATCGACCGCAAGACCCATAAGTTTGGCGAATGGCAGGCGTTCATCAAGCATCGTGGCGAACGTATCGGCATCAAGCAGCAGCTTGCTGCCACGTTGAGAATCTGTCATCAGCGCAGGCTATCAGGTAGAGTGTCAGAGTATGAAGGCTAACACCTGAGATAGAGAGATGGCGCAACCACAGTCAAACGATACTTCACCGCTTCTGACAGAACTATCCGCCGAAGGCATTTTGACCTTGACCCTGAACCGGCCGGATCAATTCAACGCGCTCAGCCATACCATGCTGGACGCGCTGCAAAGCGCAGTCGACAATCTGCCAGATTCAGTGCGTGTCGTGGTAATTGCGGCCTCAGGCAAGGCGTTTTGTGCAGGTCATGATCTGAAAGAGATGCGCGAGCATATCGATGAACAATGGCAACAGGCACTGTTTTCGAAATGTAGCTATTTCATGCAATCGCTCGTCGCCTTGCCACAGCCTGTCATTGCAAAGGTGCAGGGCATTGCGGCCGCAGCAGGTTGTCAGTTGGTCGCCAATTGTGATCTTGCCATAGCCGCCGATCATTGCACGTTCGGCGTTTCAGGCATTAATCTGGGTTTATTCTGCAGTACCCCTTCGGTAGCTCTGGCACGAAACATTTCCCGCAAACGCGCATTTCAAATGCTGATGACCGGCGATTTTATTGACGCACCCTGTGCAGTGGATTGGGGACTGATCAATCAGTGCGTTCCTGCAGATCAGCTTGAGCATAGCGTGATAGAACTCTCACAGCGCATCTGCAGCAAATCAACAATAGCCGTATCAACCGGCAAATCCATGTTCTACAAACAGCTTGAGATGCCGCTTGCCAAGGCCTACGAAATGGCGGGGTATGCCATGGCCAGCAATATGATGGCTGATGATGTCAGCGAAGGCATCGACGCCTTTTTCGAAAAAAGATCGCCACAGTGGAACGACAGCTAGGAGCCTGCGCGGCCGGAGGCGGCCCCGCAGAAATCAATCGGCTACGAGCAGCCCACTTTTGGCCAAATCTTGCGCTCATTTTCGTCACTTAGCCAGCTAAACTCCTCAAATGAGCACAAAATTTGACTCAAAATTGGACGACTCTCGCTCGATCGCTTTCTACGGGGCCGCCTCCGGCCGCGCAGATTCCTAACCATCGTTGATAGGAAAAGCGTTACATCCCACTGGCTTTCAGTACATTGCGCACACTGAATTTTTCCAGCCAAAGCTCGAATTCACGGCTTTGCATTGGCTTGCCGAATAGGTAGCCCTGACCTTCATTGCAATCAAAGTTGCGCAGGATTTCATACTGTTCTGCTGTCTCCACCCCTTCGGCAACGACCGTGAGATTCAGGTTATGGCTCAGCGTAATGATGGCTGACACGATCGCTACATCTCCCGAATCGTTGCACAGATCACGAACGAAGCTCTGATCGATCTTGAGCTTGTCGACAGGCAGCCGTTTAAGGTAACTCAATGAAGAAAAACCGGTTCCGAAGTCATCTATCGACACCTGGACGCCCAAGTCTTTCATGTTACGCAATATCTGCACGCCTGCATCGAAATCCTTCAGCAGCAAACTCTCGGTGAGTTCAATTTCCAGATTTACCGGGTCAAGACCACTGTATTCGATAGCCTCGTTGATGTCGGCTACCATATTGCTTCGAGTGAACTGCACCGCCGAGCAATTCACCGCCATTGTCAGTGGCGTCATTCCCGCATTCACCCAGTTCTGCATTTGTCGGGCAGCGGTTCTGAGCACCCAACGACCCAGTGGCAGAATCAAGCCTGTCTCTTCAGCCAATGGAATGAAATCCGCCGGACTGATATTGCCTTCATCCGGGTGATCCCAGCGAACCAGCGCTTCAACACCGATAACCAAACCGGAAACGAAACAGATCTTGGGTTGATAGACGATGGTCAGATCCTCATTGTCTATCGCAGCTTTCAGCTGACTCTCCATTGTAAATCTGGCCAGTGCTTTTTCGTGGATATCACGTGAGTAGAATTGATAACCATTACGGCCGGATTCCTTGGCGTGATACATAGCAACGTCTGCGCTTTTCATTAACGAATCGCTGTCATGCCCGTCACTGGGAAAAACACTGATACCAATGGTGGTGGTGACGGAGATGGACTGGTCGCTTATCAAGTACGGATCACCAACCCTTCGGGCGATACGCTCAGCGACTCGAGCGGCGTCTTCCGCACGGTTGATCTGTCCAAGCAATACAACAAATTCATCGCCACCCAGACGCGCCACGGTATGAAGAGAACCCGGCTCGTCGCCTGCGAAGCTACCCGCAGATACGACGTCTGATTCACGGACGACGTGAGTCAGGCGCTGTGACACCTGCTTGAGCAGGTCATCGCCTGCATCGTGTCCCAACGTATCGTTTACCTGCTTGAAATGATCAAGATCGAGAAACAACAACGCGAACCTTGATTTATTACGCGCCGCCAGCTGCAAGGTATAGTGTAATTGTTCGTTTAATTGTGCGCGATTGGGAAGTCCGGTCACCAGATCATAGTAGGCCAGATTGTGAATCTGCTTTTGCGCATTGATCCGTTCGGTAATATCCTGAATGGTACCAAGCATATGCGTGCAATCACCCTGCTCGTTACAATGGGGCTCGGCTTCAAGACGAATACGTCGCAGGGTATTGTCCACCCCTGATCGTGCGGAAAACTCGATATTGAACGATTCACGCATCTCAATCGCTTCTTCGGCAAGCAGGCGTACGTTATGCCGGTCAGAATCCTCGATACGCTCTAGCAGTTCAGGCCAGAACTCAATCGTTTCGTCAGGCGTAAGTCCAATCACACGACCAAATTCGCGAGACCAGGTGAGGCTGTGATCTTCAAGCGTCATCTCCCAATTGCCCAGCCTCGCGATACGTTGAGCATTGTCAAGTTTTGCCTGGCTGGCGCGCAAGGCATCAGCCGTTAGTTGAGAACGTAACATGTACTGCACGCGATGCGGCAGAATAAAGAAGTTGATGGGTTTGGTCAGAAAATCAGTTGCACCTAGGTCATAGGCTCTGGTTATCGATTCCAGATCGTCCAGTCCGGTAATCATCAGGATAGGAACATGCTCACCACCGGGCAAGGCTCGGATCACCTCAATCGTATCGAAACCATCCATCACCGGCATGATCGCATCCATGATGATCAAGTCCAGATCGTTTTCCTTGAAACACTCTATGGCTTCAATCCCGTTTATCGCATGCTCGACAGTAAATCCTGCATCCTCGAGTGCACCCTCTGCCATCATCAGGCTCGCCACATCGTCATCAACATGCAGTACGGTTGGACGGCCGGACTTCAGGCTTGAGATAACCATCTGCGATGCCTGTGGAATCAGATCGCCCATCAAGCGGCCTTCACCACGTAGGCATCAAGCTCACGGCAACAGTCATCGAACAAGTCTTCGAGCTCATAGGCCAACACCACGCAAGCGGTGTAGTTATTCTCGCGTGCAGCATTTTCCAGGTCTCTGCACAGATCTGAAAAAACGCTGGCACCAACATAGGCACTACTTGACTTCAAGGTATGCGCAGCGTTGCGTACAGCAGCAAGATCACCAGCCTCCATACCCTGTTGCATGGAAGCTATGGATTTAGGGGATTCACTCTTGAACACTCCAATCACTCGCATAAGCAAGTCTGGCTTACCCGGACGTTGCAATGAGGAGATAAGCTCGAGTGCGTGGGGGTCAATATTCCCGGTCAAGGCTCATTCCCCTTGCGCCCTCGCCTGCTGTGCCAACTGCCCAATCCCTTGCCATTCATCAGAGTCTGATCTCGGCCAAACTGCGCGTATTGTTCGGTCAGTTCAGATTTCAGGCAGTCAAGTTTGGCCATAGATGCGCACACGGAGAGATCATCACCAGAATTTTGCAATGGCGCAGCAATCTCTGTAATCAGGCACTCTTCCAGACTGCGTGTGAGCTGTTCCAGTGCGCGTGCTTCGCTGACCCAGAAAAGCAAGGCAATGCTCATAATCAAAGCCGCAAAAACTGCATATAACTGTGGCGTTGGCAATAAAATGTAACCCCACATCAACAGCAGGTACATGCCTGCCGCCATCAACACTCGCAATGTAGGCGAACTCTTCAACGTGAACAATCTCTGAAAGAAATCTGATACAGGTGGTATCGACGTCCATCAGAACAACTTGACCCACCGACGATGAGGAGGCAGCCAATCAGCGCGTTTTCAAATTGGTCAGGCTTGCTCAGGCGTTCCTCTGTACTTTATGCCGTCTTGCAAAGCTTACTGCCGTCAAATCAACTGCCGGTCACGCCATTGCCTGATTTGCTTCGCATCCTCATCCAGCCACAGCGTAAGCACCTCTTCGGTGTGTTCTCCCAAATCAGGGCCAGCCCAGTCGTTGCGCGGTGCGCTGGCTGATAACTTTGGGTGCATGGCAGGCACACAACGAGCCTGCCCTGCCACATCAACCTGCTCCAGCACAGAACGCGCCTTGAATTGCTCATCGTTTACAATATCAGCGATAGAGTTAACCGGACCTGCAGGAACATCGGCAGCATCCAGAATGTCAAGCGCATCAGCGGAACTGATCGTTGTACTCCAGTCGGTAAGAACCTGATCGATAAGCCTCTCATGGACAACCCGCCCCTGATTATCGGCCAATCGCTCATCCGTGGCCAGATCGGGGGCTCCGATTGCCATCATAAGCCGCTGAAAAATCGAATCCCCATTTCCACCAATTACGATATACCGGCCATCCCGACACTGATACGTGTTCGTGGGGACAATTCCCGTAACTGTGGAACCTGAGGGTTCCCGAACAACACCAGCACCAGCATATTCAGGTAACACCCCTTCCATCATATTAAACACCGATTCCATAATGGATACATCGACACTCTGACCGGTACCATCGGGGCGCATGCGAGCAATTAACGCGAGTAAAACACCCAGAGCTGCATGCATACCTGCCAGAGAGTCTCCCAGACTCAAATTCATCCGCACCGGTTTCTCGCCAGGGTGGCCGTTCACATACCGCAGGCCGGCAACCGCTTCACACGCGGAAGCAAAACCGGGTTTACTGGCGTAAGGGCCGTCCTGCCCGTAGCCAGATACACGGGTGTAAATCAATTGGGGGTGAGTCTTGGTAAAGGTTTCAGGTCCCAGGCCCCAGGCTTCCATCCGACCGGGGCGAAAGTTCTCTATCAGTACATCGCTTTTCAGGAGCAGCTTCCGGGCTATCTCGCAGCCATCTTTCTGCGACAGATCCAGTGTGACGGATTTCTTGTTACGGGCAATGCTACGCCACCAGTATGAGGTGCCCTGCTCGTCCAACTGACGCCAGGTACGCAAAGGGTCTCCACGTCCCGGTGGTTCGATCTTTACAACCTCTGCACCATAAGCAGCAAGTATCTGCCCGGCAAAGGGTCCAGCAATCAGCTGGCCCATCTCCAGCACTCGTATCCCGGCCAAAGGCAGGTTAGTATCGGGGGTAGTGCTTGTCTTCATAGATGTCTGTCAGGATTCATAAACAATGAGTGACTACCATCCTACTATTCCCTCGCCATATCAACCTGGTGACGGTGATGTCGAACTCCCGGCGACAGTTGCCAACTACACACCGCTGACACCATTGAGTTTCCTCAAGCGCGCCAACGATGTCTATCCACACCGCACCGCCCTTATTCACGCTGAACGTGCGCTAAGCTGGCATGAGGTGTACACACGGTGCCAGATTGCTGCAGCACGTTTTGCCGCCATGGGTATTCAGGCCGGGGAGGTGGTTTCGGTTATCGCACCGAATATTCCGGCTGTGTTCGAACTTCACTACAGCGTGCCCATGTGCGGCGCGATTCTCAACGCCATCAACACGCGCCTGGAATCCGATACCATCCGCTATATTCTGGAACACAGCGGTGCCAGAATTCTTCTGGTTGATGCCGACTCAACAGATACGGTACGCCGTGCGCTGGACGGCATGAAGGCCCCGCCCCGGCTCATCGCCATTGCTGATGACGAAGCCAGTGGCGAGCTGATCACCAGTGCGGAGTATGAAGCGTTCGTCAATCCTGAGTTTACCAGCGATGAACTACCGGCCATTGATCCTGCCTGGCAATGGCAGATGCCAGCCGATGAGTGGCAATCGATATCACTTAACTACACCTCCGGCACTACCGGAAAACCTAAAGGCGTTGTCTATCATCATCGCGGCGCTACCATGAACGCGATGTCCAATCTGACCGGATGGAACATGGGAGCCTTTCCCGTGTATCTGTGGACGTTGCCGATGTTTCACTGCAACGGCTGGTGTTTTCCGTGGTCTTTGGCGATCAATGGTGGCACGAGTGTGTGCTTGCGAACCATCAGTGCGAAAACCATCTATGAGAAACTCGAACGTCACAAGGTGACTCATTTCTGCGGTGCACCGATTATATTGAACTTCATCATTAACGCTGAAGATGCCCATGTGAAACCACTCGATCACGTGGTTGAAATCATGACCGCTGCAGCACCCCCACCCGCCAAAGTGCTATCCGGGATTGAGGCGCTGGGATTTCACATTACCCATACTTATGGCCTGACTGAAACCTACGGCCCTGCCGTAATGTGCGCCTGGCAAAGTGAGTGGGATGAGTTGCCAGAGATCGAACGTGCGCGGCTAAAATCAAGACAAGGGGTTCGCTATCAGGTTCTGGACGAACTGGACGTGCTTGATCCGGACACGATGACACCCGTACCTCGTGATGGCAAGACTATTGGAGAGGTCATGTTTCGTGGCAACATCGTGATGCGCGGTTATTTTCAAAATCCATCCGCTAATGAGGAAGCCTTTCGCGGTGGCTGGTTTCACAGCGGCGATCTGGCGATTATTGACCCCGATGGCTATCTGAGAATACTTGATCGTTCGAAGGACATCATTATCTCAGGGGGTGAAAACATCTCGTCGATTGAAATAGAAGATGCCCTGTATGCACATCCGGCAGTTCTTGAGGCGGCAGTGGCAGCAAGACCCGATGAAAAATGGGGTGAAACACCGTGCGCATTTGTGACACTGAAACACGATCGAACCGCTAGTGAGCAGGAGTTAATTGACTGGTGCCGGGAGACACTGGCTCACTTCAAGTGTCCGAAAACAATTATCTTTCGTGAATTGCCAAAAACCTCGACGGGCAAAATTCAGAAATTTGTACTTCGACAATGGGCAAACGATCTATAACGGCGCACACTGTCGATATCCACTACTGACGACCACCGCCGAATCTGGCTGTTCCCTGATAAACCTCACGCTGATATACCCGCACATAATCAATCCCGAATTCCATCGGAAAAATATCAGGATTGGAAATATCAGGTGTAGGTGCCCAGACGCTGCCGGCAACGAGGTACTGCACGATGTTCATCGGCTGCCTGGACACCATAGGGCCAGTCATGCGTTTGACCTCCCGACCATCGATGTACCAGATAACAAGTTGAGGCTCCCACAACACGCCAAAGGTGTGGAATTCTTCGCTATACAGTTCACCCGACGGGTTGCTGTAAGACATCGTTGGTGCAGAACGGGTCACTCCAGTGCTGACATCGTCGAAATGATATGTCTGAAACGCATCCTCAGCACCAAACGGATTCTCGCCGAGATACTCGACGATGTCTATTTCGGGCGCATGCAGGTTCACGCCGGTGCCTTTGTACCGATGATAGAGATAGAAGCTGGACAAGGCACCGGGCGTAGCTGACACTTTCATCCGCCCTTCCACATAACCATAGATAAAACTGAATCGATTGTGGCTGGATAAGGCGCCAGACAGAAACTCGCAGCGGTCTTTGCCCGTAGGGTCTACCTCGTCGCAGACCGGTGGCAGGTTCTGACGCAGTTCCTCGGGAACTGGCACAGCATTAATCGTGAGATTGTCACCGTCAAGGGTAAACGGATCATAGCCAAATTCGGGATTGTCCTGGGTACGGACAAAGTACTGTTGTTCGCCGTTAATGATTGTGGAGTCCCTCCACCGTAATTCAGTTTGCCACTTGGTCGGATCCACCGAAGGCGTCTCGAATTCATCGTTGAAAACCAGATCAAATTCGTCCAGAAAAAAGCGCGTCTGTGACAAATCGTTAGACTGCGCAAACCGATCATCGGGCATCTTGTAGAAATCATCGAATATTGGAACTGGCGCATTCTCGGGTTCGTGATAGGTAATACTCAATGGGTCGGACAACGGCGATTCTCCACCCTCCGCATCCACTGCGGAAACCTGATACACGTAGGTCTCTCCGGGCTCGGGTTGATTCTCCCGACAGTTGTGGATGAGTCGATCAAAGCGCGTGAAGTTGCAATCGATGAAAGATGTGGTGTTCCAGTATTTGTCGATTTCCGCTTGAGCTCCAGCACTGACATCGGCAAGCTCTGGCTTAATACGATAAATCACGCCATCGTCGCGATAGATGTTGTAGGCCACGACGCCCACATCGTCATTGGCAGGCGCCCAACTGAATTCCGCCCAGTCGTTAGACACAAGATCGATACGCAGATTTTTCGGGGTAGTCGGGGGTCCTCCAGGCTCCGCGGCCTCCGTATCAATTTCCAGTAGAGATCCGAACGGATCATTTGGGTCGGGGCTGGGGAAGCGGTTGTTGGGGTCAAGTACCGGAACAAGCTCGCCTGAATCATCGAGCGGCGGTTCCGGATCAGGATTCGAAGGCTTCGGATCAGTTGGCTCCGGATCGGTCGGCTCCGGATCAGTGGTCTCTCCTAATACGATTTCTTCTGATATACCGCTGTAGTTACGAGCACTATCAAATGCCGAAATGGCATACGCGTGCTCTGTTCCCGGTTCCGGAGCCGAAACTACAAAAGTCGTGGTAAAAACAGTTGCCGTGTAGGCTCCGTTAAAATAGACATTGTAGCCATCGACAGCGACGTCATCAGTTGACGGATTCCAACCGAGCCGGACGGCATCTCTGGTTTCCAGAACCACTGACAGGCCATCGGGAGTCGATGGTGGCGAGATATCATTGCTAGTTACGGGTGGTGTAGATGGATTTTCCGGCGAATTTCCCGTCCCTGGTGCCATGATGCTCAACGTCCTTGAGCGGGGTGTGTAATTTCTTGCATCATCAAAAGCGACCACCGAGTAGTTGTTGGCAGCGTCACTCAAAGGATTATCGTCGACAAAGCGAGTGGTAAAAACCGTGGCGTAATAGTCGCCTGCCCGATGAATGTTATAGCCAACAACGCCCGTATCGTCGGTAGAAGGGGCCCAGCTGATGGCTATGGCATTACTGACGGCGCTAACGAGTGTCAGTCCCGTAGGTGTGGATGGTGCGGTGGTATCGGGAATATCACCAGATGGGCCATCATTGGGCGGAATATCGTCTGGAGGATCGTCGTTTGTTGGACGATCATCAGGCGGATCTTCGTTCGGCGGATCATCGTTCGGCGGAAGGTCAAGCGGCGGATCGTCGACAGGCTGGACAGTATCGAAACGCTCAAGCACAAGTACGGGTGAACGGGTGGAAAAAGCACGCTCCTCTCCCGGCAGCGGTGTGTCGAAAGCGGTTATGTAAAAAGCATTGTCCTGGGAGGTGTCGACAGAGCCGGTGTAGCTGGTCTCGAATACCGTAGCGTAATAATCGTCGTTGACGTAAACGTTGTATCCCCGCACCTCGTTGTCGTCCTGCGACGGTGCCCACTGGAGAGTCACTGTGTTGTTGCCAACGCTTCCTGAGGGTAGCCCCGGGGCGGAAGGACTCGCAGCAACAGCCATGAAAGATGCGGTGCTCACGGCGAAAAAGCCGAATACTGCCGTCGTGCAGCGGATTCTGGATACTATCCTGTTCATGAGATGCCGTATAAGTTGCCCTGATTGGTGAACGTCAAGGGAGCCGTTCATTGCATTTCCATGCGATGCTGGGCCAAGGCGGCGACTCTGGGACGCCAATGTGTACACGTCGCTACAGAAGGCTTAGCCACGTTAGTTTAGCAACATGTAACAGTTTACGGAACTTCTCGCGCTGGTTAAATCCAGTTTAATGGTATTTTTATCGGTCTTATCCTGCCGAATAGCGGCTTTTGGCCAGTCTATCCAGCCACTTGATGAGCACGCCATCGATCGTGTTTTGCATTCCCAGTGAAAACCGCTCTGACAAACTCTTCTTTTCCTTATAACTCAATACCAGCACTTCTCGCTCTTCACAGGCATCATTGAGGTATTGATCACTGGTAGAGAGCTTGTCGGCCAGATGCAGATCCAGTGTGTCCTGACCAGACCAAATCTCCCCGGTGGCGACCTGTTCGATGTCCAGTTGCGGGCGGCGCTCGCTGACATAGGTTTTGAATTGCACGTGGATCCTCTCGATATCCTCGAGAAATTTATTGCGAGCCTCATCGGTGTTTTCGCCAAATACTGTGAGCGTTCGTTTGTATTTACCGGCTGTAAGCAGCTCAAAGTCGATATTTAATTCCTTGAGCAGCCGGTGGAAGTTAGGAATCTGGGCAACAACGCCAATTGATCCCAGAACAGCGAAAGGTGCGGCAATAAGCTTGTCCGCAACACAGGCCATCATGTATCCGCCACTTGCTGCTACCTTGTCAACGCAAATGGTCAACGGTATTTTCTGATCGCGGATACGATCGAGTTGCGAGGCAGCCAGGCCGTAGGAGGTCACCATGCCACCCCCACTCTCCAGCCGAACAAGGACTTCATCATCGGCTGTGGCTGTTGTCAGAACGGCCGTTATCTCACGGCGAAGTTTCTCAACTTCAGTGGCACGAATGTCACCATCAAAATCCAGAACATAAAGCCTGTTTCTGGTCTTTTCAGCAACAATGGTCTCACCACTGCCGCGCTGTTTTCTGGCAATTTTTGCAGCTGCTTTTTCCGCCTTTTTTTCAGCTTTGCGCTCGGCCTTCTTCTCTTTTTCGGCCTCTTTCTGCTGCGCGGGATTTAGCAGGGAAAAAGACAGCGCATACTGAAGATCTTCAAGTCGTTCGTTATATTTTTTGATTTCGATATGCCCGTCACGGCCCGGGCCACCGCCTCCTTTTGAACGCGATGCTGCAGCTACTATGGACAAGATTATCAATCCCACTGCTATGACAAATGTCAGCGCCTTGAGGAAAAACAACCCATATTCGTAAAAAAACTCAGCCACTGAAAAACCCTCGGGAAAATAAAAATTTAAGACCTGCTAATTCAGGTATTAGTCCTTGAAAATAAACCAGCATTGATGAATTCGCTGGTTACGATGAAAATCCCTGTCTATCGACCATCGACTCCGATCTTCTACGCGAATGCCCCGATTCATGTTCTTTTCCAGCAATTTTGCATCAAGCTTGAAGCGACGATAATTGTTAGAAAATATCAACAGGGCACCGGGTGCCATTAACGACAGACAGGCATCAATCGCTGCAACGTGGTCACGTTGTACATCCCAGTCCTGCGCATGATCGCTTGAATTAGAAAACGTGGGCGGATCAAGCAAGACCAGATCAAATCGATGACTGCCGGACAATCCCGGTAGTGCGCCTTCCATCCAGGTAAAAACATCCTGACGCACGACTTCGTGCAACTGCGCTGCCGCACCATTGTGGTCAAGGTTTCGCCTCGCCCACTGACAATACCGGTTGGATGAGTCCACTGACACACTACTGGCTGCGCCGCCGGAAACGGCGGCAACGGTTGCGGTGCCCGTGTAGGCAAAGAGGTTCAGAAAGCGTTTGCCTTTGGCATGCTGGTGAATATAACGCCGCACGGGGCGGTGATCCAGAAACAATCCGGTATCCAGATAGTCGCTCAGATTGAGTTCCAGCTTTGTGTCAAACTCATCCACCGTAACGGTTTTCGAACCCGCCGACTGAAACCTTTCATACTGAGTATTGCCGGTTTTTACCTGCCGTACCTTCAGATGAATATTCGCAGCCAGGGCTCCAGTGGCTTCGGGCAAAGCCTGCATGAGAGCCGCCAGTCGAGCCTGCGCCATGGCGGCATTGACAGTTTGCGGTGCCTGATATTCCTGCACAACACAGTGTCTCGTATCGCCTTCTATAAAGATGTCAATAGCCACGGCAAATTCGGGTAGGTCGGAATCGTAAAGGCGGTACGCAGAAATCCTGTTTTGTTTTAACCAGCCTTTCAAGGCTCTCTGATTTTTTTTCAGGCGATTGACAAAAGGCGTGGCATCGATGCCCATCCCCGCATCTGTGGTGATTATCTTGTCGCCGGGACTTTGCGCACGATACAACGCGGCTTGCGGATGGGCTGAGGCACTTTCATCATCAGGTGTGGCAAGCGGTATGTTGGCTGACTCGTGTTGATCAACCTGACCACGAATAGCGGCGGGTATCTGTCCTTGAAGCAGAACACAATCGATGCCACCGTTTCTTGTATTCAGCAGGGGCGACAAAGGGAGCCTTGCACGCGTAACGGGTGCTGCAACTGCGGTAAAAAGGTTGCATGTCCAACCCGCATAAAATCGACTTAGTTCGGTACCGATGCCAGCATAGAACGATGCATCTGCTGCCAGTCGTTCACCATAGGGTGGATTGGTAACCAGAAAACCGGGACCATTTGCAATGACCGACGCAGGCGGCGAACTGGTCAGCGCCTGACAGCTGACAGAAACTACCTCCGACAGGCCTGCAGCCTTGATATTCTGCAAACAGCTGTCTATCGCTTCCGGGTCCTGATCTGCGCCAGCTATCACCACGGAAGCGTCGCTGATACAGTCTCTTGCGTCATTCATCAAGGCCTGCCAGATAGCATCATCATGATGTTTCCAGCCCAGAAAACCAAAATAGTCTCGCAAAAGACCCGGCGCCCGACGGGTTGCAATCAGGCCAGCTTCTATCAGCAAGGTTCCCGAGCCGCACATGGGGTCGAACAGACACTTGCCCTGTTCGATGGCGTCGGGCCATCCGCTGGCAATAAGAACGGCCGCGGCAAGGTTTTCTTTCAGCGGCGCCAGTCCGGCAGGGCCTCGATAGCCACGTCGGTGCAGGCTACTGCCGGACAGATCGATAGCAATTCTTGCCTGATTTCGGAAAAGATACACATTGATTCGAACATCTGGCGTGTCTCTGTCAACATTGGGTCGTCTGCCGACATTCTCACGAAACTGATCAACCACCGCATCCTTAACCTTGAGCGCGCCATATTGCGAGTGCGTGATTTCAGAATTAGCGGTGAAGAAATCTACAGCCAGCGACCCATCGACATCAAGATGCTCTGACCATTCAACCTGCTGTGTGAGCTCGTATAGCGCATCTGGCCCTAATGCGGGTCCACGATGAATCGGCAAAAGCACTCGATTGGCCAGCCGCGACCAGAGGCAGGCTCGATAGCCATCGGATATCGAACCCGTGAAGCGAACACCGGCACCCGCGCTCTGCACCCGTGAAAAACCCAGTTGTCTGAATTCTGCCGCAAGCAAGCCATCCAGACCGGTGCCACAAGTTGCGTAAAACTCAATGTCGTCGGCGAAAGACTGAAGCGGCGCGGTAGAAGTGGGCAACGGCGAATAACCTGTGTGAATGTCTTGCGGAATGATTATCCGGACGATCGACGGAAACCTGCGTGTTGCTGAAACGAACAGGTGCTTTCATGCAGAGTCCGCGTTAGTATCCAAAGCGACGGAGCAGGCATAGTATACGAAGCTCGCGAAGCGCCTGCCACAACAGCGCACAATTGAGTTTGAGATAAACATGAAACTGACTAGTTTTGGTGCTACCGAAGAAGTCACCGGCTCGTGCCATCTGATAGAGCTCGAAGGTGTCAAGGTATTGTTCGACTGCGGCCTGATACAGGGCCGTTCAAAGGATGAACTGCGCAACCACGACCCTTTTCCGTTCAACCCTGCAGAACTGGACGCCGTTGTGCTCAGTCACGCGCACATCGACCATTGCGGCCGCCTGCCTATTCTGCTCGATCAAGGTTTCAGCGGCAAGATCTACACACACGCTGCCAGTTGTGATCTGGTGAATATCCTGCTCAAGGATTCGGCACACCTCAATGCTCGCGATGTTGAATACCGGAACAAAAAACGCCGGCGTGCTGGCAAGAAGCTTCTCAAGCCGCTTTATGATCAACAGGCTGTAGAGAATACCTTTGATCGTCTCGAAGCCGTTGTCTATGGCGAATCCGTCAAAGTGGCCAACGGCGTTTCAATCAGGCTGTTCGACGCAGGACATATCATGGGTTCTGCAATGGTCGAGATTACTCTGGTGGAAGGTGATCAGACCCGGATGGTAGTTTTCAGTGGTGATCTAGGCCACCGTGGGTCGCCTATCCTGCGTGATTTCACCTATCTGGACAAGGCTGATCTTGTCCTGATGGAAAGCACCTACGGAAACCGTCTTCACAGGGATTGGTCAGAAACACTGGCCGAGGTCAGTGAAATCGCCAGCGAACTGAGCAGTGTGCGCGGCAATATCCTGATTCCGGCATTTTCGGTCGGTCGAAGCCAGATGATTCTGTACACAATGGCTCGCTATTTCGAGTCGTGGAATCTGGATCGCTGGCAGATATTTCTCGATAGCCCGATGGCGATTCGGGCCAGCGAGGTTTACCTCAGTCACACGGCACTCTATGACGATGAGGCAGCGGCGTTTTACAAGAAAAATGGCCCGTTACTGGCCATGCCCAATCTGAAATTCTCACAGACCGCAGATGATTCGCGCGCAATTAACAAAATGGCTTCCGGGGCCATCGTTATTGCCGGCAGCGGCATGTGCACAGGTGGCAGAATAATGCATCATTTAAAACATAACCTGTGGCGACCAGATGCACATGTCATCATCTCAGGCTATCAATCGCCGGGCTCATTGGGACGAAAGCTGGTCGACGGGAAGAATACGGTGCGCATCTGGGGCGATCGAATCAAGGTACGCGCAAAAATCCACACGGTAGGAGGATTGTCAGCCCATGCCGATCAGCAAGGCCTGCTCGACTGGTATGCTAATTTCAAGGGCGCGCCACCGGTACTGCTGGTTCATGGCGAGAAGCGCGCCTCGCAGGCGTTGGCTGGTAAGCTGGCAGACGAACACGGCGCGCGTGTTAGAAGTGCCAAGGCGGGTAAAACCACCGACCTGCTTGCACTTGACAAGTTCCATCGTGAATCTGTCGCCTGAGTGCAGCCTGTAAAACGTAATCGAGAGTAACGTGCTCTCCACTCTTAACGCCTAACCTATTGACTATCCGGGTTCGTAGGTATCCGCAAGGTAAACAGGAATCAGTGAGATCGTAAATGAGTACTGAAGAAAGAGAATCGATGGAATTTGACGTCGTTATCGTCGGGGCAGGCCCTGCCGGACTTGCGACCGCTTGCCGACTCATGCAGATTGCACAAGAGAGCGAGCAAGAAATCAGTGTGGTTGTTCTTGAAAAGGGGTCCGAGGTCGGTGCACATATCCTTTCAGGTGCCGTCATAGAACCTCGCGCGCTTGATGAGCTTTTCCCGGACTGGAAAAACAGCGGCGCCCCGTTAAATACCCCGGTTACACGCGACGACATTCGATTTTTTACAAGTCCGGGTACCTCAGTGAAGATGCCGAATTTTCTGTCTCCAAAAACCATGCACAATCATGGCAACTACGTCGCCAGTCTTGGCAATCTGACCCGCTGGCTGGGCGAACAGGCCGAAAGCCTGGGTGTAGAGATCTTTCCGGGGTTTGCCGCAGCCGAAATTCTCTACCACGACGATGGTCGCATTAAGGGAGTAGCTACCGGCGACATGGGACTGGACATCAATGGCAAGCCCAAGGATGGTCACGAGCGAGGCATGGAATTGCACGCCAAATATACGGTTTTCTCAGAAGGGTGTCGCGGACATCTGGGCAAGCAACTGATCAATCAGTTCAAGCTGGACGAGGGTAAATCACCGCAGCACTATGGCATCGGTCTCAAGGAACTCTGGCAAATCGATCCTGACAAGCACGAGCCGGGCGCTGTCGTGCACGGTGCGGGATGGCCGCTGTCTGAAACAAAAACCACGGGGGGCGGATTCATGTATCACCTCGAGAACAATCAGGTGGTCGTCGGACTGATAATAGATCTCAATTACTCCAACCCTCATTTAAGTACCTTCGATGAGTTCCAGCGCTTCAAGGAACATCGCGTCGTCAGAGATGTGCTAGAAGGAGGTGAGAGAATCAGCTATGGAGCGCGAGCCATTGTCAAAGGCGGTCTCAACTCGCTGCCGAAAATGAGCATGCCGGGCGCTCTACTCATTGGCTGCGATGCAGGCACGCTCAACTTCGCCAAGTTGAAGGGTACGCATATGGCCATGAAATCCGGCATGGTCGCTGCAGAAACCATAGCCGCTGCACTGGCCAACGGAGACGATGGTCGGGAGTTGTCTGAATACGATGGAGCATTCATGCAGAGCTGGGCTGGTGACGAGCTGAAAAGCTCAAGAAACTGGGGACCCGTGTTGCATAAGTTTGGTATGTATCTCGGCGGAGCCTACAACTTTCTGGACCAGAATTTTTTCGGCGGCAGACTTCCGTTTGAATTCAAGGACGACAAGCCCGATCATGCCTGCCTTTTACCGGCTGACAATAGCTTCAAGCCCAAGTACTCCAGACCCGATGGTGAACTGACATTCGACAAGCCTTCATCGGTCTTTCTATCCAGCACCAATCATGAAGACAACCAGCCGGTTCACCTGCAACTAACCGACCCGTCCATACCCATTCAAGTCAACTTGCCAAAATTCGCTGAGCCTGCGCAGCGCTACTGTCCAGTGGGAGTGTATGAAGTAGTGGTTGAAAACGACGTACCAAGGTTCCAGATAAACTCGCAAAATTGCATACACTGCAAGACTTGCGATATCAAGGATCCCAGTCAGAACATCACGTGGGTGGTGCCAGAGGGCGGTGGCGGACCCAATTACCCAAACATGTAGGACATATGCCCTGCCTCGTTCTCCGGACGATCAGGGCCGGAAACCTGCACGCCGCCCACGGCGGGCCGCGCAGGATTCACAAACCAATCAAACCTGATCAGCGGCCGGTGGTTTTGGCTTAGCAGCACGCGGCGCACGTTTCGCCTTGGGCTTGTCGTCTGTTGACGTAGAGGACTTGTCGGCTCGTGCGGAGGCCACTTTTTTGGCTACCTTTTTGGCCACCTTCTTGGCAGCAACAGCTCTGGTCTTCTTTACCGGAGACGGCGCAGCTTCATCATTCACGGGGGCAGCTTTTCGCGCTCTGCTTACCTTGGCTGTCTTTTTTATCGGCCCAGAGCTACCGTCTGAACCTGCATCAGATTCGGGTTTGCGGGGTGCGCGAGGCTTGCGCACGACAGCTTCACTGGCGGTTTGAGGATTAGCCTTTTCCGCGCTGGCAGGGCGTCCGCGGGGTGCAGTTCCAGGCTTTTCAGCGGCTACCGGCCTATCCACCGGCGCTGATTGCGTCTGCACTGCAGCTGGCGTGGCGACGGACGCTCGGTTGTCATTCTGTTCGGCAGCTTTAGAGCTCGCTTCGCGCACCTCGCTGTTCGTATTTGCACCCTCGGACTGGCGGTTCTGCCCACGGTTCTGATTACGATTGTTGCGGTTTTGATTTCGATTGCGGTTCTGATTGCGGTTGTTGCGATTCTGACGATTGCCTTCGCCTTGCCCCTGATTAGGATTCTGGGAACCAGATTGCTGCCGATTGTTGCGTGTTTGCGAGCCTGTATTTCTGGTCTGCCTGCCCTGAGTATTTCGGCTCTGACCTCGATTGCCGGACTGTCCCGCAGTGTTTCGTTTGTTACCGCGCCCCTTGCCACGATTGCCGTTAGCTCTGCCGTTGCTCCCCATGACCAGACTGCCTACCTGGTAGGGGTCTTCCATGCCAATCAGATTACTGTCGGACGGAAAACGGTTGTTGACATTGAAATGGTCACGATTACCAAAGTTGTCGTCCTCATATTCGATAGCAGCAGGAGCTTCCGGCAGCGCCCGATTGCCGATATTGTCCATTTCTTCGGTGATTTCGCGCGGTGGTCGTAACGCACGGTTACCCTTCTCGATGCGGTTACCGATGTTGTCATCATCGCCACGCCCCCGGTTCTGTGGTCGACTTTTACGTTTTCCACGGTTGCGATTGTTGTTATTGTTGCCGCCATCAGCGCGCTGCCCACCATTGGACTGATTACGATTGCGGCTACGGCGTTGACCACCGCGTCGGGCATTGCCTTCACCACCAGAGTCTTGTCGAGGCTGGTTGCCTCCAGATGACTGGGAAGTACTACCTGATCCGGACTGTGAATCGTGTAAATCGCTGTTCGTCATACGTAAAACTTAACCATGATTTGAATCAACATTTTGTTCTTCCAAGTCAAACAAGGCTCCTGCGATCAGCTACCGGACTGTTTTCGGTACCGGAAGTGCCTATCGATCCAACCTTGCGCGTGCTGGAGCTGCCATAGCAATCGCAATGGTTGTCCCAGAGACATCTGACGCTTATCCAGTCAGCTAACCGAGCCTAGAACTCCACGCATAAATAAAGGTGTGGTAAAGACACCACCGGCGGCTTTTCATACGAAATCAACCCGCCGAAACAACCCACCAACGCCACAAGATCCTGTTGCGAAGGCTGCCAGAGCACTTGACCGACCGGGCTTCCGGCATTAACGATCGCAACTCTTACTGCTTGCATTTGTTGTCTGTTATCCGGCATGGGCGCCAAACCAGATAACGAGGCCTGAACGAGTGTCAGCTGGCTGTATGAGCTAACGTATTACCCCGCCTGCCTTTACTTTTTTACCCAACCAGACTTGTTTACCCAACCAGGCACAGAACTGAGGCTATCCGTTCTCACCGGACTGGACTATTATGCACTATATTAAAACGATATACGAAACATCAGGCGCAGCGACCTGGTATCTCCAGCCGCCCTGCGCAGCACCGCCACACAGAAGCTGATCGTCGCCACAGTATACGCTAGGAGCCTGCACGGCAGAAATCAATCGGCTACGAGCAGCCCACTTTTGGCCAAATTTTGCGCTCATTTTCGTCACTTAGCCAGCTAAACTCCTCAAATGAGCACAAAATTTGACTCAAAATTGGACTACTCTCGCTCGAT
>JBGCGC010000041.1:0-3948 GCA_045110475.1 Granulosicoccus sp. | reverse complement strand
TGGACGAGCCGCCCTTCGGGAGACCACCAAAACACCCTCCGCCGCGTTGCTGTTCTTGACAAGGATCCCGACCTTGCCTGCGAACAGCGCCTTGCTGAGGGCGTTTTGGTGGTCTCTGTTTGATGCGTTTGAAGGTCACTCTATACTAGTGATTGTCTCGAGGCACGCCTTTGGTTTGTGCAATGCGCTGGTAGTCAGGCGAATTGCCCAGAACCATACCCTTGTCAAATTGACTGACCATTGAGCGTTGAATCTGCTGCCAAGGTGTCTGATCAGCAGGAAACGCAAAACCACCGGCATCTGCCAGAGTTTTTAGACGGTTGGCAATTTCGTCTTCGCTTACCAGTAGATCCACCCGGCGCTTGCGAAGATCGACACGCAGACGGTCACCGGTTCTGACGATCGCCAAGCCACCCATGATTGCCGCCTCAGGAGCAACGTTGAGAATCGAAGGCGAACCTGACGTACCTGACTGACGCCCGTCACCGATACACGGCAACTCAGTGATACCACGGGCAATCAGATAGGCTGGCGGCTGCATGTTAACCACTTCTGCGCCTCCCGGATAACCGATAGGACCAGCTCCACGCATGATCAGGATACTCTGCTCATCCATCTCGAGCGCTGGATCGTCAATAAGCTGGTGGTAGTGCTCCGGACCATCAAATACAAAGACGTTACCTTCAAACGCTTCCGGATCTTCTGGATTGGACAAATAGCTCTGCCGAAAACTGGCCGAAATAACCGACGTTTTCATGATCGCACTGTCCCACAGATTACTTTTTAAATCGAGAAATCCCGCGTGCGCTTTCAGTGGTGCGCTGTAGGGGTGTATAACATCATCGTTACTCACCTGCGCGCCGGCGTATTCGTCCCGGACACTTTTACCAGTAACCGTAGTGGCATCAGGAGAAGGTAAAACGCCGGCATCCAGCAGCGTTCTGATTACCGCTGCAACACCACCTGCACGATGGAAATCCTCGCCCAGATATTTTCCTGATGGTTGCATGTTCACAATCAACGGAATGTCATGACCAAGCGATTCCCAATCGCCATTATCAAGCTCCACCCCCATATGTGCTGCGATAGCGTTCATGTGAACAGGTGCATTTGTCGACCCGCCAATCGCAGAATTTACAACGATAGCATTCTCGAATGCGGCTCGAGTCATGATGTCAGACGGCTTCAGGTCTTCTTCGACCATGCCCACAATACGCTGCCCCGTCAGGTAGGAGATTTGCCCACGTTCGCGATAGGGCGCTGGTATGGCGGCTGAGCGCGGTAGTTGCATTCCCAGAGCTTCAGCCAGGCTGTTCATGGTGCTGGCGGTTCCCATGGAATTGCAATAACCCACCGAAGGCGCTGCATCGGCAGCAAGGCGCATGAACTCCTGTTCGTCGATCTCGCCGATGGATAGTTTTTGCCGCGAGTTCCAGATAACGGTACCAGATCCGGAACGTTCCTCACCTTCCCATCCATTCAGCATCGGACCAACCGATAGTGCGATAGATGGAATATTGACCGTAGCAGCTGCCATGAGAAGCGCAGGCGTGGTCTTGTCGCAGCCAATCGTCAACACGACGCCATCAAGCGGGTAACCGTACAAAGTCTCTACCAGACCGAGGTAGGCAAGGTTACGATCCAATGCAGCCGTAGGCCGCTTTCCGGTCTCCTGAATAGGATGCACAGGGAACTCGAAGCAGATACCGCCCGCAGATACGATACCCTCTCGTACACGTTTCGCAAGCTCTACATGATGACGATTACACGGGGTCAGATCGTTACCAGTCTGAGCAATGCCGATGAGCGGTTTGCCCGATTGCAACTCCTCACGAGTAAGACCGTAGTTCAGATAACGCTCAAGATAGAGCGCGGTCATGGAGGGGTTATCCGGGTTGTCAAACCACTGCTGGGAGCGAAGCTTCATAACGTGGGATTAAATGATAGTTGAGGTACACCAGATCGTCGGAAAAAGGCGGCGTTTCACCCAGTCTCTCATAACTGAGGCAGTGACGGCACAGCCATGGTGCAATTTTGGCCAGAGGCGCTACCACTATGTAGTAACGCATAACCCAAGAAAAGATCGGAACCGGGTAAGCGGAATAAAACTTGATGTGTACATCCTGCCCTGCCGGGAAGTTTCCACATAGATCAACAACACAGCATGCAGAATCGCCCTAACATTCTGATCATTTCAGCGGACCAACATAGAGCTGACTGCCTTGGCGTTGCCGGCAGAAGAGTAAAAACGCCACATCTGGATGCACTGGCTAAGTCCGGTACGCGCTTCGGCAGTTGCATTAGTCCGTCAGTTGCCTGTCAACCTGCACGCGCCTCAATATTGACAGGTCAGCTTTGCAGAACACATGGTGTACAAGACGATGGTATGGATCTGGATCCGACAATCGGTGAGAAGGGCTTTGCTGGAACGTTGGCAAATTCAGGCTACGACACGGCATTGTTTGGCAAAGCGCATTTCTCCACCTACCACCCAAGGGCTCCCAGTGGAACGCCGGAATGTTTGCGATCGTCAGCGAAATATGACAGCCACTGGCACGGCCCTTACATGGGCTTTGAACACGTTGAGCTAACCTTGCAAGCAAAGAACGGATTTGCTCCCGAAACTCCACCTCGCGGCCAACACTACGAACGCTTTTTCCATGCTGACAAAAACGGTGAACACAAGCAGGCTCAATACGGGAAAGACAAGGGTTCATCGTCTAAGCCGAATGTCTGCTGGCATTCAGGCCTGACACCAGCCGACCACAGCACACCCTGGACAGCGGATCGCGCCATTGACTGGTTGCGACATGGGCGTACTTCAGAAAAGCCGTTTTGCAGTTGGGTCAGTTTTGCAGATCTTCAGCACCCGTACGACTGTCCTGAACCCTGGTCCAGACTTCACGATCCCAGAGACGTGGACCTGCCAGCACACAGAACACTGGCACCTGACTCGTTACCATGGTGGTACCAATCGGCCCTGATGCGAGAAGACTCCCTTTACAACAACAACGAAGTCAGAGGCATCTTAAACAAGAAAAATGATTCTGAATCAACGAAGCAATCCGATAAGCTGCTGCGAGAAATCATCGCCAATGCCTATGGCAAGATTGCGTTTATAGACAACCAGGTTGGGAGACTGATGAATACGCTGGCTGAACTTGATCTGTCAGAAACCACTCACGTTTTTTACCTGTCTGATCACGGTGACTGGCTTGGTGATCATGGACTGACAATGAAAGGACCGATGTTCTACGACTGCTTGCTGCGGGTACCCTTGATCTGGCGCGGCCCTGATGTACCGAAGAATCGCATCAATTATGAACCTGTATCCACCATTGACTTATCACCCTCTATTATTGAGCTTGCCGAGGTTCAACCACAGTTACAGCAACACGGAGAGAGCCTGCGTCCACTGCTTGATGGGCAGTCCAAACGTGATTTTGCGATGAGCGAATGGGAATTGTTACCTGGACGGGTCGACGCAACGGTATCACTTCGATCGGTCAGAACACGAACCTACAAACTGACCAAGGATATGAACTCGGGACATGGCGAGTTGTATGATCTGTTAGCCGATCCAAATGAAATGCACAATCTGTTCGATGATCCGGCATCCACTGACATCAGGATACGTCTGGAGTCATACCTCATGATGCGTACTCAGGACGTCGCTACTAGAAAGGCCGCCTGATACGGCTAGGGCAGCGTGGCTGTTTTGATAACTCACTAGTGTAGTGTGACCTTCAAACGCTTCAAACAGAGACCACCAAAACGCCCTCAGCAAGGCGCTGTTCGCAGGCAGGGTCGGGATCCTTGTCAAGAACAGCAACGCGGCGGAGGGTGTTTTGGTGGTCTCCCGAAGGGCGGCTCGTCCAGGGGTCATCCGCGTTGTTGCTCGCTCTCAAGGTATACCCGATACCTTTTTGAGCTCGCGCCTAGCGGCTG
>JBGCGC010000040.1:0-102097 GCA_045110475.1 Granulosicoccus sp. | reverse complement strand
GATATGGCGGACGATCCAGCCGATGCAATGCAACTTCGTCTTAAATCAAAATTGATGAACGCAATTATTGATCACATAGAGCAAGCTGGGTTAACACAGAGTGCTGCAGCTGAATTAATGCAAGTTCAACGAACTCGTGTAAATGATGTATGCAACGGACGCATAGATAAAATGACAATAGATGCCCTGGTTGCTATGGCTGCCAGGCTCGGGTTGGACCCGCTGCAATCAGCTGCGTAAGTCGGCAAAAAGGTACAGCTGAACCGTTGAAACGGAACTTTTACATTACGATGAAGCTGTAATTTGACCCCATCGCGATTGCGCCACTGTCATGTGATACCACACCAGATTTCACAAACATTGCAGCATTTTTCTGTGGACACACAGAGGCCATCAGCGAAGGGCAGAAACACCCCTTATTTCAACACATTCTGGAAAGAATCAAGGAGCGTTGACGTCAACTGCGGAACCGCTAGCGGTAAATTTATTAGCGCTACAAGAAAGGGTCTGAATATTGGAGGGAAAGCTCAGATGCGTCAGTTAGTGATAACAAAAGCAACTGATTGAGGACCGGATGTACAGGTCAGCACATATAGTCCTGTGATCGTCTTGGGTTGAGTCAATAGCACTCCTGATGGCAAGCACGATATTTATCTCGACCTGTTTGGCACGTTCACGGACACTCGGTGGTTGAAGGTTGAGATAATGGTAAGCTGTAGTAAAGCAGTACGGCAAACTTCAAATAGTTCCATGCCGATACAAATTCAGCGATAAAAAACTATGAAAATTGGAGCAAGCTATTCAACAGTTAGCGCAGAGGAACTTCTGTCGAAGGTGGTACCGGAGTACAAAATCGTTAATCCTACAACATGCCTATTCTGGCAACGTGGAATCAATGATACTTACCAGATTCATACTCCTGATGAAAAATATTCTTTGCGTGTATACCGCCATAAGCTACGCCATAGGCATGAAATCAACTTTGAAATTTCTGCTTTAAATTATCTAAGCACGCTGGGTGCAAAGGTAGCTTTTCCAATAGAAAAACACGAAGGTGGCTATATCACAGAAATTCAAGCTCCAGAGGGAATGCGATATGTGATTATAACAACGCACGCCGAAGGATCAGAGCTTGATTATGACAATGCAGAGTCTGCGCGTTTGTTTGGAAAGTCGATTGCGGAAGTGCATAACCTCTCCACAGGTTTTGAAACCCAATACACTCGACCAACACTTGAACGCGAGTATCTTCTGAATACGTCGCTTGAAACAATTATCCCCTTCTGCACAGAAATGCCAGCAGAGCGTAAGTATTTGCAGGATACAGCGGTCGATCTCAACCGTATCTTGAGCAACGGTAATGTGAGTGCGTTAGATGCAGGGTTTTGTCATGGGGACTGCCACGGCTGCAACGTACATTACGATAACGGCGCTTTGACTCATTTTGATTTTGATTGCTGCGGTTATGGACTTCGCGTATTTGAGCTAGCCACCTTTAAATGGGGAATATTGGGTGATCACAATGAAAAGGAACTCTGGACGATGTTTCTTGATGGCTATAATACAATTCGCAAAATTTCAGCTGATGACATGGCACTAGTGGATGTGTATGTAGTAGTCCGTCAACTTTCGTGGATGGCACTAATTATGGGTAACTCTGATGATTTTGGACACAGCGAAAGTGATCCTGAATTCATCAAACACAATGTTGGCAAGATAAAGAAAATGTTAGCGAACATTTAACATCCCACGGCTGAACTGCCAGTGGGGCACGCGGGCACACTGACTGATAGTTGGTGTGTATAAGCGCTCCCGATACTCAGGCTGTAATGACTCCACCCTATCGAACATGATCTCGTCAGTGAGTGCATTGAAAATCGTCGTTGAATCCGCGTGATGGCATATATTGGCTACAGATTGAAGTTGCTGATCACGTTGGCGTCCGCTACAGTTGTACATGGCTGGTTCTCGATTACCGTGGATGGATCTTGACACCCAAAGCGTAGTAGTCGAGCCAGCCTTTTTCTCATATATACAAATGCTTGCAACTTAAGTAAGCGCCATTCAGGCTAGAGGGATGTAAGCATGACAGAGTTCGTTCTTGAATATACAGTAGGAAAATCAGAATCGTCCAAAATGGATGAAATCTTCATGCTGGGCTATGACGCTTGGGCCGATGGCCTATCCACTGAGGCGTATCTGAAAAACTGTCAAACTAGCGAAAAATATCAACAAGGCACATGGCATGTCCTGGAAAAGAAAAGCGTGGTTGTGTCAGCGCTAATCATCTATGAAAACAGGTTCAACCTTCCGGGCGGATCATATGGAATCGGCTCTGTTGCAACCCTACCAAGTCTGCGTAAGACTGGGCTGGCGCACAAACTCATTCAACACGTTATTGATACACCGGGTTTACATAAGAAGTCACCTTTCTACTTATTTTCAGATATTAATAGGCTGTTCTATGAGAAGTTGCGGTTTGCTGCTGTAATAAAGCACAAAAGTCTTATGCGAAGGGTCGGAAAAAAAGCAGATGACCGCGCGCATGATTTTAATGCAATAGAATATTTCTAAGTCGTCTTCTTCTGGCTTCTGTTTGATTGGGAGAGGTGGTTATCGATGTCTCTGGAATACAACACATAGCTATAATTTTCAGACAGCATATTCCGTGATCAATGTATTTTCACCAGCCGCTGTCCATTACCAACTTTTAACCAGCCCTGTCCTGATTGCACTGAATATGAAATTCAGTCAGTATTCATACTGACACGCTCATCCAACGGTAGACACAATATGGACGACGAAATATCTGAGACTGATCGCGCAATCCTTAAACGACTTGAGGAAGAGCTATGGATAGCTGAAACAAGGTTTGATCAGAAATACATGGAGAAAGTATTTTCGGCTGACTTCTTTGAGTTTGGTAGATCAGGGCGAATTCACAGTCGGGAAGCATGTCTTGCACACACAACAGGCACCATTGACGCAGTAATGCCATTGCCAAATTTGGCTATTCGTCTGTTAACAACCGACGTAGCCCAGGTCACATACGATAGCGAGGTTACGTACGACAACATAGTCGAAAAGGCGCATAGGTCTTCGATCTGGTCTAGGCACGCAGAAGGTTGGCAATTGAGGTTTCACCAAGGTACTGCCTTTGAAGAACGGTCCGAATGAGAATAGTAGTTCTTGCTGCTGATGACAAGGCAGCGATTCACTTTCACGGATCTGACTATGTAGAAACCGTCTCATCTCAGAGAGACGCCGCTGCATATCGAGTAACTGTCGTGGATGGCAAGTGTACTGAGGAACGATTGGATACAAGATTTTTGGGCACTTAGATAGGATGCCTACAGATTAGATTAGCAACCCCAATGGATATAAACCTATTCAGGTAGCTGGGACAGTTGACGATATATTTGTCTCGTTAACGTCCAACAATTAGCACAAGGTGGTTTACTGAGGATCTAAAAATAGCAGTTGAATAGAACAACAACGTTGAACCTCGCCACCGGTAGACTCTTTACACCCAAAGTTGTTGCTCTAGAAAAAAATTTCAGATTAACGCAAAGTTAATTTTTCTCTTACCTTCTCTCCAGAGCAAAACTCAGATCAATCCCGGCGATTTATAAACACTGTATCGCAACTATCAGTGGCTCTACACCCCTGGTATCTTACCCAACAAATCTGTTGATCCAAAATCCAGCCCTGCCTGACTAAGGAGCACAGTCAACTGTCCACGGTGATGTGTTTGATGGTTGAAAAAGTGATGCACTAACAATCCGAACTTCTTGCAGTAAGGATTTCCCTGTGTGTTTCTGTATGGCAGATGATATTCATAGTCTGATTCTTTTGCCTGATGGACAAACTCTATAATTGAGGCATCCATTGACTGACGAGCCTGCCGCAGCTGAGAAAAATCCGAATACAGTATTTCTGCAAGTGCCTTGGGGTTATCTGTTGACTGTAGAAATTCCAGCGAGGTGAAACGCGCTGGATGACTTAAAAACCGTTTAAGCCAAATTGTGTCTGCGACGAGTATGTGATTGAGAGTACCTAAAATCGATTTAAAGAACGCACCTCTGTCAGCAGCAATACCGTCCTCTGGTAAAGTAGATGATACTTCATACAATTTTTCATTCATCCATTGATTATATTCAGCCATAAGCTGAAAGTTATTTTCAAGTGACACGAGGATCTCCAACCAGGTTATTAACAATATATTGGTAACCAGAATAATCTTATCAGTTCTGGCTAATCATTCGTCCAGGATACCGGGTTGTTTGACGGCTAAGGCTGTAGGACAGCCGTTTAAAATTATCGAATTTCAGTATCGTCAAGCGTAGCCTCTGTGCGCTAAATTGAATACCATGGAAATATAGAATACAAGCTAGAAAAACAAAACAACAGCATCATTCGTACGCTGGCAAATCGGCAACATCTGTATGAACTCATCAGTCAGATACAAAAAAGCGAATCCTGAATAACGGATACGGGCTTTCGCCGCCACACAAATACGAAATTCCATTGCAACAGTCAGTAGAGAGAATTTTCATAAGCCAGTAAGTTTTTATGCCCGAAGCCAAAAGGGAATTTGGCACTGGCCTAGCCCTGTTCATTCGCATAACATCAAAAGCCCTAAATACCTGTGGCAATAAACTTGCTACCCAACGCCATCTATCTTGATGCGACTGGATCAGGCTCACAGGTGTATCGAATAAGTTCACGGCTGATACTGGCAGTTTTACTAGGTGCATCAGCAGATGTCAGGGCACATGTATCTGAAAGTGGGTATGTGCTTCTTCTGCCAACAAACATGTATATCAGCTCAGGCCTCATAGCCGTTGCGGCGACGATGGTTCTGGTATCCATACTGCCAGCAACGGTTACATCCTATTGGTCCACGCCGATACGGTTACCGATACCCCGTAGCAATACTGATATGAATCACACCACAGGGTTCATCTCATTCACCGCGTTGCTTTTACTGTTGTATGCCGGATACTTCGGCAACCCCGATCCTCTCAGAAACGCTTTGCCCCTGTTTTTCTGGACAGTTTTC
Source organism: Granulosicoccus sp. (assembly GCA_045110475.1). GTDB lineage: Bacteria > Pseudomonadota > Gammaproteobacteria > Granulosicoccales > Granulosicoccaceae > Granulosicoccus. The sequence goes on along the minus strand of JBGCGC010000040.1, from coordinate 97,035 downwards.
TGGGTGGGCTTGACATTGGTGCAAGGCGTGATCGGCGATGTCTGGCAACGAATAAATCCCTGGGCTGGCCTGCATCAATTGTTTTACAAAACTGACCGCCCATACTATCAACTCCCTGAATCTGTTGGCGTCTGGCCTGCAGGTTTTCTGTTTCTCTGTTTCTTTACTTTTTACCTGGCAGATCTGGCACCTGACAACCCCAATCGTCTGGCAACCGCGCTAACGATATACTCCGTTATTACCATTACGGGCCTGTTTGTTTTCGGGCGACAATCATGGTTGTCTCAGTGTGAATTTTTTACCGTATTCATGCGCTTGCTCAGCCTTCTGGCCCCTGTAGGAAGACACCGTGAGAAGCTATGTATCGGCTACCCGGGATGGAAACTCCTCAGAAATAAAACCCCCTCAATCAGTTTAGGAATATTTTGTTTGCTTACGCTTGGCTCTGGCAGTTTCGACGGCATTAACGAGACGTTCTGGTGGTTACATCTGAATGGCATCAATCCGCTAGCTTATCAAGGACGCTCATCAACCGCACTCAACAACGTAGCCGGTTTACTTGCGTTTAACCTGATGCTGATAGTTAGTTTCGCACTATGTGTAAAGGCAGGTCGTACTCTGGTTTGTCGATGGGGTGACAATGCTGCAGACCAGAAAGTGACCTTCATCATACAGTTGTCATGCTTGGCCATGGCCGTTCTGCCGATAGCCTTCGCATACCACTACGCTCACTTTCTGACCATGCTCATGGTTAACATTCAATACGTTGCACAGCTGATAATACATCCCGTTCAGATAGCAAGAGACTATCTGGACCCTGTATCGATCGCAGCCGCACACCCGCACCACGTGTCAGCTGGGTTCCTGGCCAATCATGAAACCGTAAAGATAATATGGCTAAGCCAATGCGTAGCTGTGGTTACGGGGCATGTCCTTTCGGCCATGCTGACACATGCGATAGCGTCTACTTTTTATAGTAGCCGACGGAACACCGTGCTCATACAGCTACCAATAGCGGCGTTCATGCTGATGTATACCTACCTGGGCCTTTGGTTGCTGTCTTCTGCGCGTCTTTAGCTACAACAGACCGTGTTTACCCTGCAAGAACGAGCTAACCCACTAATCCATCAAGCGAATTAACACAGAGTCGATATATTTCCTGTCACGAGTTCAAAGCTGACATAAATACAGTGGAAAAACCAGCACCCAATAGTCGACGCACATTTTGCAAGACGGTTGCAAAGAGCGCGACCGCACTTGCAGCGCCAAGCTTACTCCCTGCGCTATCAGGGTATGGTCACGCGCAAACATCAGAACCCCTACGTGTTGGTCTACAGGCACATCGCACAGGTATTGGTGCCTCTTATGGCCGTTGGTACGAGCGAACATCACAGGCGGCAGTTGCCAGAATCAACAGTAACGGTGGCATCAACGGCAGAAAGGTGGAATTGATCGTCGAGGATGATGGAACCGATCCCGTACGCGGTGCAGACGTAGTCAGGCTATTAACCAACAAACACCAATGCGATGTTATTTTTGGCACCTTGTTCAGTCACGTAGTAGCGGCCTCTGCTCCTGTGGCAGGAGAACTCAAGGTTCCGTACTTTATCGTCTCTGAAACGCATTCGCTGGCTGCTGGCGAATTCAATCGGTATGTACTGCAGCCGGGCATGACCGATGTAAGAAGTCAGGTGCTGTCCATGGCACCGTTCATATCCGGCAATCTGGGTGAAAACGTCGCTATTATCTATCCTGATTACGCATTCGGACACAACCACAGAGACTTCCTCACCCCAGCAATTGAACAGCAAGGGGGGAACATCGTTGCAAAAATTGGTGTACCTCCTACGGAAACCTCATTCAGGTCTTACTTTGAGCAGATACCGGAAAACACAGACGTCCTGTATCACGTCATGGTGGGACCCACCATCATGTCTTTTATCCAGCAGCTCGGTCAATACTACGAAAACGACCGACCCGAGATATTCGGATTCATCGATAGTCTGGAGGCAGTAGATCTTCAGACACCCGGCCTGGAATTTCTTGAAGGTACTTATTTCTGGGAAGGTCATCCGCGATATCACCAGGCGGAGGCAGCAGAATTTGAATTGGAGTACAGGAAGGCTGTCAGTGTTGATCTCAATGGAGCCTCAACAACTGATCAACATGATATTGCTACGTTCAGTCACATGTATGGCTGCTGGGAGACGTTGAACATTATCAAGGCCGGCATGCAAGACGCGTTTTATAAGACGAAGGCCAATCGCTCAGATCTCATAGAGGCTATCGAGGCGATGACCTACTTTCCACAGTCTTTGGACATTCCACAAGGCCCAAAGGTGTTTAATGGAATGACACATCAGACGTTCGGACACCAGTACATCTCAAGACTTGAAAACGGAAAACTGCAACTGGCACACACAACAGGTATTACTGACACCTTCTATCCTGATGCGGTCGACTATACAGATTATTCCTTCTAGTGGGCCAACTAGCAGAAACATCATATGGGCATTCGATACAAACTACTCCTCGCTTTTCTTTTGGTGCTCAGCACCACATTGATCGCGTCGGCCATAAGCTACTCCGCTTTCATGCGACTCTCGAACTCCATAACGGACATTACGAGAGTGCGTGTACCCATGATGGCATCAGGGATGGAAATGAGCCAACTGGGAGCTGAGCTTGCCAATTCCATGAGCCTGCTTGCGTCATCCACAACACATGAACAGCGCCAAGAGCTGGCTAAACGTTCAGAAATCGTGTTCACTAAACTCAGCGATCTTCAGCAGAACAAAATTGACTACGTAGACCAGTCAGATGCCGGGACTGTCCAACAGTTAAATTTATCAGAAAAAAACACCAACTCTCCTCCATTTGATCGTCATCATTCACACCTGTCCAACCTCAACACCAGCATGTCCAGCCTGATAGACACGCGCACGTCAATAACGGATTACCTCAAACGGGCAGTGGATCTTCAATACGATATAGACAAGACCTTACAGACAGTCATCGCTGGCGAGTCAAGCCAATTTGTTGCGCTAGCAGACGACGCTTTCGTAAAAAACGCCACACTGGTTGACTCCATGCTTAACGAACATCTTGGAGCAATGTTCAATGCTCTCAGGCTGAAAGTACAGGTTGCGGATATTTCCTCAACGTTGTTGAGTTCGTTAAATGTAAACACCAGCGAACAAATTGACTCTGACATTGGCGAGTTGATTCCGGGTTTGAGAATAATGAACCTTTATCGCGAAGAGCTAAACTCAAAATATATATCGCGCATTGACATTATTGACCAGCAGCTAGACGTTCTCCGAAACACAATAACCGATGAAAACGGTATCTACAAACCACCGTACCTGCCACTGGACAATCAGACAAGAACAGCGTTGGTTGCATCAGTCAGGGATGCTCGGCGATTGATTTTCAATACCCTTGATCCGGCAATAGATGCCAGTCGTGCGATATTCACCATGACTGGCAAGCGACTTAACAAAAGCATAACCCGATCATTACCCCAATTAATGGACGCAGGAACCAAGCGACTGGTTAATCTAATTCAACTGCGCGCTGAAATGAACACGATTGGTGGTGTGCTCGCGCAGGTACCTGATGCCAGAGGCCCCAATTTGAGTGCACTTTACCAGCGATTTGCAACAGCAAGAGATGTCGTCAAGGAGATTCTTCCGCAGATCGAGCAGGTAGAAAACTTTGACACATTTAAAGCGCCCATCGAAAAACTGTTGCAGTCTACAACTGGCAACACCGGCATCTTTAACTTGCACGAGGATTCCATTGCACTAAAAGCAGAGGTAAAGTCGATAATGGAAAGCCTGAGCGCAACGCGAGTTGACATGATAGAGCAGCTGGTTAACGACGTTGAGCTAATCAAGCAATCAACACATGAAGCTGGAGATCAGGTTTTGACCCTGATATCTAAAAGCGTCTGGATGTTGATCATCGTTTCGTTGACAAGCATTGTGTTAACAGTTCTCGTCTACTGGTTACTGGTATCCAGAAATATTATCGACAGACTTCTTAAAACGATAGATGCTCTTCGATCACTGGCGAACGGCAATTTTAATGTATCGGTGTCTAACGACGGTAAGGATGAACTCTCACTCCTGGCGAATACGGTCGACGTCTTCAGAAACAATGCATTAGAAGCTGAAACAATGCGGATCAAACAGGAGGAACTGGAACAACAGCGTTTGGAGCAGCAACAGAAACAACAGGAACTTGAAAGACTAAATCAGCGCAAGGAAGTTGAACAACTGCAACGTGAGCAGGAAATATCACACAAGCAACAGATGGAAGCAGAGGCACTTCAGAAAAACGTCGATAAGCTTCTGGTTGCGGTTAGCGCAGCGGCAAATGGCAATCTGAATCACCCCATCGATCAGGGAGGCGATGACCTTGCCGGACAGATGGCCAGAGCATTGGCCAAACTGTTGTCTGCGTTCAGAGAAAGTATGGCAAAAATTGGCGACAACGCGGCACAGCTATCATCAGCATCCAGCTCATTGAATGCATTGTCCGTTGATGTAAACGATATGGCAATTTCGAGCGCTGGCAGTGCAAAGGAGGCTGCTGGATTGGCAGCAAACGTAGAAGCCAATGTAGGAAAGGTAGTGAGCTCAACTTCCCGGATGAACACTTCCATGTTAGGCATCTCTGACAACACATCAGAGGCCGAACAAGTCGCTCAACGAGCAGTATCACTTGCCAATACAACAGATATCACTATCAGAAAACTCGCTGAAAGCAGCGCTGGAATAGGCTCTGTTATCAAGGTGATAACGAGCATCGCCGAGCAAACCAATCTGCTGGCACTGAACGCAACGATTGAAGCAGCAAGAGCGGGCGAGGCCGGCAAGGGTTTCGCAGTCGTTGCCAATGAAGTCAAGGAACTTGCAAAGGAAACGGCGAAAGCGACCGAGCAGATTGAAACACGTATTTGCGAAATTCAGGCAGATACAGGCTCTGCGGTATCCGCAATCGAAGACATAGGCAGTATTATTGGTCAGATCAACGATACGCAAACAACAATCACCTCTGAAATTGAGGCGCAGAAAATTATTTCAGACGATATTAGCAGAGCAATTTCAACCACCTCGACAGAAACCGAGTCGATAACCGAAGTCATCAATGTGGTGTCCGACAAAGCCAGCTCCAGCCAGAAGGCCTCAGAAGACATAAAGCAGGCGGCCACCGGTTTGTCGGATGTATCCAGCGAGCTGCAGCAACTGGTACAACAATTTACGATAGGCGCAAACTAGTAAACCACGCGGGTAATTCGGCGTTTTAAAAATAACGCTGTGCAAACGGGTTTCCGGCGTTTGAGCCCGCCCTGACAACTGTCTGAATCCAGCAATTTTCACTGAGGCCAGATCAGTTCTGCAGACTCCCGGTCTATGGCGTAAGCGGTATACTCATTACATTATCGACTTTACTCGTGCCGGTGAATAAAATAGAAATTCGAGAAAGCACGCCACTTGATATTGTCGCGGTGGAGCAATTGTATCCCCTCGCCTTTCCCGATGAGAATCTGGTGCCGCTGGTGAAAGAGCTTCTGGACGATCCAGAGAGGACAACATCGATGGTGGCTATCGTGGACTCCGTGATTGTCGGGCACATCATCTTTACCGCTTGTACCGTTACCGACCTTGATGCCAGCGTCGCACTGCTTGGTCCGCTAGCGGTAACGCCCGCTCTTCAAAAACAGGGTATTGGCAGTGCCCTCATTCACTCTGGCAAGACTCGATCAAGTGCCAGTGGTACCAGTCTGATATGCGTATTGGGTGATCCCACCTATTACGGGCAGTTTGGGTTTGTATCGGAGAGGCATATAGAGCCTCCTTACAAGTTACCGGATCAATGGATGGAGGCGTGGCAATCCCTGTCTCTAAACGATGCAATCGATAAGCCTTGCGGAAAACTGATTGTGCCGACAGCGTGGAGTCATGAACAGTACTGGAGTGCCTGAGGCAAATCACCAATTCGTCAAGATGACAAGCCTGACCAAGAACAGCCCCATGACAGCAATGAGTCATGTAACCGTGTTGAGCGAAATCTGTATCAAAGAGTGCTGGATTTCAAAAAAACACACCGCACAGAACACATCGCATCAACAACACTAAACACACAACACGTTCCAGAGTTAATCACGGCCTTTTTTACTCCCGGTTGCCGCATTTTACTATTCAATGAGGTTACACTCTCACCTCGACAACACACCAACATCACAAGCGGTCTGTCTCTCCCATGTCGACGATCAAGTGTAGAACCTGCAGTTCCCCCATGGTGGTCGATCGCTGCGAGTCCAGCGGCCACGCCACGACATGCTGGCATCAATGCCCGGTGTGCAAACAAGTCAGGCTCACCAGCGAGTATGATTCAGCCCATGGCAAGCGCGCCGCCACTGCTCAAGCCGATGAAGAAAGCGGCATCGCAGGGGAACATGAAATCGCCTACGGACCCGGTTATACCCTATGAGTGAACTTCAGCTATCGGCCAAACTGGTCGGTGATATCCAACAACTGCTTCAGGACCATGATCCGGCTTCGGCTGACCCAGGGGTTACATCACAATACCTCTGCGCGGTAGTTGGCTTTCTGTTAGGTCAACAGGATATGCCTTCTGACCAGAAAGACGAAGTAATGGAGCAGTTGGGAGCTTTCATGAAACATGTAGCGGATGATGTCGGTAGCCAGAAAAAACAGGCTGCTACACCACCGCCGCCTCCGCAACAACAAGCCTTCGGCATCTGGAAACCAAAATCATGACTCAAGCAACAGCCCGCCACATCCTTGTAGACAGCGAAGCTAAATGTCAGGGATTGATCGACGAAATCAAAGGTGGTGCCGATTTCGCAGCGGTAGCGCAAGCCAACTCAAGCTGCCCCTCCAAACGAGACGGTGGCAACCTTGGCACATTCGGCAAAGGTCAGATGGTGCCGGAATTCGAAACAGCTTGTTTTGAAGGTGAAATTGGTGAAGTTCAAGGTCCTGTAAAGACGCAGTTTGGTTATCACGTGGTAGAAGTCACTGCCCGCACCTGATGTTCTGCTTGCCAATTTACTGACATGTAACGTAGTGCCAGCCATTCAACAACTGTAAAAACACGCGCAATAAGTACATCAACTATTTACATAGTGAGCCATTCTGCTATTTTAAGTGACGTAGTTCAGATTTCGCATTAGGGAGGGTAGCAAATCTGATTCGCTTTTAATGTGCGTGGAAGAGTTTCCAGCAACGGGGTCCCTGATAGACGATGGTGCGCCCCGTTCAGAAACTATCGGAATTAATGGCTCAGAACCCCGGCGTTGCCGACTACATTTTCGCTGGCTATGAACAGCTTTCCGGCGGCTCAATGAGCTTGCAGGAAAACGCGTGGGCATCACTATCTTCAGCCCAGTCCGCCATACTCTCCTTAAAATCAACTTTCGCAAGCTCTGCGCAATGGCAGGCCATTGCCGTGCTCGTGATTGGATTGACCCTGCTGCTGATCTGGCGCTCTAAATCGCAGCACCGAAACTTGATGGATGTGCAAACCACGCTGGATGCGCTTCCTGATGCGGTCGCGCTGTTTGACCCCGATGGGAAACTTCTGGCAGTTAATCAAAAGCTGGCTCAATTGATGCCGCTCAAGCTTGAACCATCCGTCTACCAGCGCACCGGGACAGATGATCTGTACGAGCATATTTCGCCCGATAGCGTCGCGTTGAAGTGCGCACGCAGCGAAGCCCGTGAAGCGGCTGCAGATCTAGACTCCACTATCAGTTTTGAGGTGCAAAGCTACGGTCAACGCTCATTGACGGTCAAGGAGCGGCCAACCGAGAACGGTGGCACTGCGGTGTCCGTGTATGGCTCTGTCAGCTCGAATGCCAAGCGTCTGACCGATGCACTTACCTCACTACCTAATCGAGCAAGACTGGTACACGAGTTGGCGCAGCGATGCAGCCGGACCAGAAACGAACTATCCCTGATCATTGTCGACCTGCGCAGCTTCCGCCAGATTAACGATACCTACGGACGCGAGGCTGGCGACGAACTACTTAAACAGACGGCCATCTGTCTACGAAAGAGCATGCCCGACGACGCGCTCATTGCACGAACAGCGGGTGATGAGTTTGCGGTACTGTTTGAATCGGATACCGGTCGTGAATCTGTGGAAAACAGCGTTTCGCGATTGCTTAAAACATTGCGCAAAGGTTTGAATGTCAGCGATATGAATGTTCCGGTACGCGCAAGCGTTGGCATTGCCTACGCACCGGAGCATGGCAACACGGTGTCCAGCCTGCTCAAATGCGCAGACAGCGCGTGCGCCCATGCCAAACATCTGAGCGACAACACGCTGGTTGTCTACAACTCGATTCAGCAGCAACAGGCCAAACACCGGCATCAACTCGAGGTGGGACTGCAAAAAGCCATCGAGAGAAAAGAGCTGGCCCTTCAATACCAGCCTCAGGTAGATATCAAAAGCAAGATGACCTGTGGCATGGAAGCACTCATACGCTGGCAGAGTGCAGAGTTCGGACCGGTATCACCCGCTGAATTCATCCCCGTTGCGGAAGAAACCGGCATCATTCATCAACTCGGCAACTGGGTATTGAACCAGGCAGTTCGTGACTATCAACGGCTGGCAACCTTTGGCATGTCGCCGGCTGTTCTGTCTGTCAATCTTTCACGCAAGCAGTTCGAAGGCGGTCAAATCGTTGCCGATGTCAGACAGCTACTTGATAACACGGGTTTCGACGCTGGCAAACTGTGTTTTGAGATTACTGAAACCGCATTGGCAAGTGATGCCGAGCGTCTGCACAATCAACTACTGGAGCTAACCTCATTGGGTGTTCGGCTCTCCATTGATGATTTTGGCGTGGGCTATTCATCGTTGCTGGAGCTTCGCGATTTTCCGATTTCCGAAGTCAAGATTGATCGTGCTTTCGTGACGGATATCGCCTTTGATCAGCACAGTCAGGATATCGTTGCGGCGGTGGTGGATATTTCCCGAAGTATCGGTGCCGAGGTGGTCGCCGAGGGAATAGAGACTCAGTTGCAGTTCGACAAAATTGCAGAGCTGGGTTGTGATCGTGCACAAGGGTACTACCTGTGTGAACCAATGGCGGCAACGACGTTTCCGGATGTTGTTCTTGGCTCCTGAAGAGGCGCTGCGATTGGCTCATCAGATATCAATTTCGAGCTGCTGTGGCTCATCATCTTCAGGCTCACTTAAGGTACTGAAGGATACACCCAATAGTCTGACGCCCGGTTTTCCCTTTCTGTAAGAACCCGGTGGTAAATCGACCCGAGCCGCAAGCGCCTTGTCCAGCAAAAAAGGCAGCACTCGGTCAAACACGACTTTATTGATGCAACCCGCATTGTGCGTGTAGGCCCTTGTGAGCGTCTCAAAATCGCCGAATCGTACTTTGACATTGACAGTGGCACTGACAAGCTTCCGCTCAGCCAGCGACGCTAGCAACTCATCGCCCAGAGAGCTCAGCATGCGCAACATGTCATCGCGCTCCTCGATGTTGTTTGAAAAAGTGCGCTCACTTCCCATGGAGCGGCGCGTGCGCGAAGTCGTCACTGGTCGATTGTCAATGCCACGCGATGCGCGGTAGTAGTAACCCGCACTTTTCCCGAATTCCCGTTCAAGCTCCGATAGCGGCCAGGCCTTGAGATCAGCGCCCGTATGAATACCCAGCTCGAACATGCGGGCTTGAGTCACTTTGCCCACACCGTGAAATTTTCCTACTGGTAACTGCGCAACAAATTCTTCGCCCTGCTCTGGACGGATGCAATAGAGGCCGTCAGGTTTGTCGTAGTCGGAGGCGATTTTGGCCAGGAATTTATTGTACGAGACACCAGCAGAGGCCACCAGTTGCGTGCGTTGCAGAATCATTGACCTGATTTCTCTGGCCAGAAGAATCGCCGACCCCTTGAACAAGGTGCTGCTGGTCACATCCAGATAGGCTTCATCCAGAGACAAAGGCTCTATGGTCTGGGTAAAGTGTCGAAATACCTCATGAATTTGTCGAGATGCCGCCTGATAGTCGCTGAAGCGGGGTTTGACGAAAACCGCGTTGGGGCAGCGCCTGCCCGCCTCACTACTCGGCATGGCCGAGTGAATGCCAAACTTGCGCGCCTCATAGCTGCAAGCTGCAACAACCCCACGGCCATTTGGCCGCCCTCCAACAATCACGGGCTTGCCACGTAGTTCCGGGTTATCCCGCTGCTCTACCGAAGCGTAAAACGCATCCATATCCACATGGATAATTTTTCTTTCGGTTTCTTTGTCAGGGGATGTCGATGACATCGGCATGTCGGGGGCTATTTGCTTTAGAATCTACCACTAGTCAGCTACAAATCAAACGGAGCCCAAAAGTGTCGAGCAATCCTGGCGTCGAATTCAAAGGTGGCATGTACACCTTTATGTCGCTCAAGCTCCACACCAGTGATACGGATATCATCGATCAAAAGCTGGCTGACAAGGTTCAGCAGGCACCGGCTTTTTTCAAGGATACACCCGTAGTCATCGATCTGAGTGTGCTTGAACAACTGTCCGAAGGCGAGCTGGACGCCAGCGCCCTTCTCGAATGCGTGAAACGCCACAAACTTATCCCAATCGTTGCCAGTATTGGCAACAAATCTTCACAGTTAGCGCAGTCAATCGCGTTACCATTAATAGAAGCGTCAACGCGCAATTCAGCGCCCGTAAAAGACCCTGCAAAAGACGCCGACAACGGCTCGGACGAGGCAACAAAACGGCAGAAGAACGCTGATGATTCTGAGCCGGGTAATGGTCAGAAAACCGATGATACCGCAGCAGATATCGAGCTTGCAGTATCCCGGGAAGTAGAATACGTCGTGAAAGCACCAACACTCGTGGATAAACCGGTGCGCTCAGGACAACAGATTTATGCACGCGACACTGATCTAATCATCATGGGCCAGGTCGGCCCGGGTGCAGAGGTCATTGCAGACAACAACATTCATATCTACGGCCCGTTAAGAGGCCGAGCGTTGTGCGGAGTTTCCGGCAATACATCAACGCGGATCTTCTGCTCCTCTCTCGAGGCGGAGCTGGTATCGGTAGCAGGCAACTTTCGTATGCTGGAGACAATACCTGAAGAGCTGCGTGGCAAACCCGCACAAATCTGGCTAGACAAGGACAGGCTCAACATAGAGCCGTTGTAAATAACTAAGTTTTCCGAGCAGTTCTTTTGGGAGTGGCAGCTTGACCAAGACAATCGTCGTAACTTCGGGCAAAGGTGGAGTCGGTAAGACCACCACCAGTGCATCCATAGCAACAGGCCTTGCCAAGCGCGGGTTCAAGACGGTCGTTATCGATTTCGACGTCGGTTTGCGCAACCTTGATCTGGTCATGGGTTGCGAGCGACGTGTCGTCTACGACCTTGTAAATCTGGTGAACCAGGAATCCAGCCTGCACCAGACACTCATCAAGGATAAACGCATTGATAATCTGTACATCCTGCCAGCCTCGCAAACGCGGGACAAGGATGCCCTCACCATAGAAGGCATCGCCAGGGTCATGCACAAGCTGAAAAAGAGCGATTTCGACTATATTATCTGCGACTCTCCGGCAGGCATCGAAAAAGGCGCCAGGATGGCCCTCTACTTTGCCGATGAAGCCATCGTTACTACCAACCCGGAAGTCTCTTCAGTTCGTGACTCCGACAGGATTCTGGGCATCCTGCAAAGTGAATCCAGGCGTTCAAAAATGAACGAGGACCCAGTCAAGGAACATTTGTTGATCACACGGTACAACGCCGGGCGTGTCAAGGATGGACAGATGCTGAGTGTCGATGACATCGTTGATCTTCTGGCCATTCCCTTGCTCGGCATCATCCCCGAGTCGCCAACGGTGCTGGATTGCTCCAATGCGGGCAAACCGGTCATTCTCGATGAAGAGAGTGAAGCTGGGCAAGCCTACTCGGATGCCATCGATCGCCTCCTCGGCGAGTCCAAGCCACACCGCTTCATGGAGGCCCCGAAAAAAGGGTTCCTGTCGCGCCTATTCGGGTAGATCCTCATGGGCTTTTTCAAATTTTTCAGATCCAGCGGTAAAGAAGAACAGACCGCCAAACTGGCGAAAGACCGGCTGCAAGTGCTTATTGCACACCAGCGCACCGACAGAACCGGTCCAGACTACTTGCCCATGCTGCGGCAGGATATTCTGGACGTCATTAAGAAATATGTATCTGTTGGTGACGACGCTCTTTCAGTACAGATAGATCAGCAGGATGACTGTGACGTGCTGGAGCTGAACATTACGCTGCCCGAGGACGCCGAGTCTAATGCCAAGGCATCAGATGTGGCAAAACAACGAGCTCTGGAACGTCAGCAGGAAACTGCCAAGGCTCCCTGATCTTCCTACCGGCCCATTTTTGGTCCAAATCGCCTAAATTTGTCAGTAACTACTGTGCAATGCTGAACATTGCACAGTAGTTGGTTTGTGCTTAGCCTGAGTTCGCGGCTACTTCTTAAACGCTCGTGCGATAGAGCGCCGTCACCCCCTTCTTGCCATGTGCTACACCGCACACTTTTGGCCGTACCCGCTGTGGAATATGTTCCGCAACGCAATCACAGCACGCGATGATGAAAAAAAATCCTCGTGGCCGGAAACGGTGGTTATTTGTGGTTCATTTGTCACGCAGCCCCTTGGCAGCGCCTTGGCAGCGCCTTTTCTCAACACTGAATCAGTAGTTATCGGCACTCACGAGACAGTTCGCTGACGTTTTCAGACAATTTTGACAACAGATTTTGTTGCAAAAAAACCACGGCGACTAAAATCTCGGTTATTCTTGGTAATATCACTGGCGCACTGTGGTATCTGTTCTACACTCATCTCGTGCGGCGCCGCTGGTTCTGTCACTGTCTTGCAAAAACGCAATATGTTGTTGCATTATTCAGACACGCTGACTAGAGTTGCATCGCTGAAACACAAATGTAGTATTTAAAGCTTTTACAGCATATATCTGATTGGAGATAACACATATGAAATTCACTAAGACGTTCGTTGCAGTAGCAATCGCAGGTATTGCTGCAGCACCCATGATTGCTTCTGCAGACACAACACTGTCTGGTGTTGTACAAATCCAGCTGAACGGTGATGATTCTGACGGCGATTCTGGCGACGCCACCATCAATGCTGATGACGTTCTCTTCGGTATTGCTACTGAGCACGAAATGAACAGCGGCCTCACAGGGTACGGTAGCTTGCGTGTTGACATGAACAGACTTTCAAACGCTGGAAGCATCACCGTTGATCCAGGCACACCCGGAAATGACGAAGATGATGTAGAAATTGCTTCGCTTGGTGCAGCTGACTCAGTTTATGTAGGGTTCAAAGGCGGCTTCGGTGATTTCCGTTTTGGTGAAATTCCAAACGCAGTTGAGTATGGCCAGGTAGCAAACGACATATTCGACGTTACCGGTGAAGTCAACGGTGGTATCAGCTACGTAGGCACATTCGGACCTGTTGGTCTTATCGCCAACTTCTCTCCAGAGCAAAACTCCAACATGACTGGCCTCGGTGCCAAGTTCACGCTGGGTGGTTTCACTATCGGTCTGGGTGCTGAAGACAAGGCTGAAGCACAGAACATCGCTGCCGGCGTCACATTCGCCTACGCCGGTGCTTCTATCGGAGCTCATTACTGGTCACAGGAAAATGGTGATGCAGCAATTGCAGAGGTAGTAGAAGTACTCGAAGAAAATGCAACACCCGAAAATCCAGCTGTAGCCGGAGTAGCAGCTGCTGCTGCGGGTGATCAAACATCAATATCTGTACAAGTCGGCTACGCATTTGGCGGTGTCAGCGCAACAGTAACCTACTCTTTGCTGGAAGGTGAGCGTGATGACCGTGGCGCCGACAAGGACGCTATCCGACTCGACGCGGTTTACGACCTGGGCGGCGGTATGGACATCAGCACACGAATCACGTCTGAGAACAACAATCTTGAAAATTCAGACCTGACTTCATGGCGCTTGAAGCTCAGCAAGTCCTTCTAAAAACGACTTACTGAGTTGTGAAAAAAGCCCTCCTGATGGAGGGTTTTTTTTGTCCTGAAAAAACGACTTGCAAGCATGCGATAATCGAGCATCGCAGGCATGTTGCCAATCGCGATTAACGAGTGGTGCATCGAAGATGGAAGACGGCCTTTTTGCTTATATTCTGAGGTACAGCAAGCGGCAGCAGATTGTCCTGACATTAATGACGATCTTGTCGTTTCCGTTCTACTACCTCAGCCTTGATCTACCCAAAACCATCATCAATGACGCCATCAGCGGCGTTCGCTTTCCAGTCACCGCGTCCATTGATCTTCCTGGTTTCACAATCAACTTCGGTACCTTTGAGCAAGTCCCCTATTTGCTCTTGCTCTGTCTGGCTTTCCTGTTACTCGTCCTGATCAATAGCGGCTTTAAGCTGTTCATCAATATCTATCGCGGTGTTCTGGGTGAGCGCATGTTGCGACGCATGCGACTGCAACTCATTGATCGTATTATGAAATTCCCCCTGAATCGGTTTCGCCGCACCAGTCAGGGAGAGCTGGTATCCATGGTCAATCAGGAGACCGAGCCGCTGGGCGGATTTATCGGTGAGGCTATCTCCCTACCGCTCTATCAGGGTGGCCTGCTCCTTACTATTCTGGTTTTCATGTTCGTACAGGACTGGAAGCTGGGGCTCGCCGCCATCGCCCTGTACCCGGTACAGGCGTGGCTGATCCCCAAGCTCCAGAAGCAGGTCAATCTGCTTAATCAGCGTCGAACCATACGAATGCGGAATCTGGCAGAGAATCTGGGAGAGGTGGTCGCTGGAATAAACGAAGTTCATATCAACGATAACAGCACATTCTTCCGCGATCATTTCTCGAAGCTGCTGGGTGGCATTTTCAATATCCGGGTTCAGATTTACAAGAAGAAGTTTCTGATCAAGTTTCTTAACAATTCATTTGCGCAGTTAACACCCTTTCTGTTCTTTCTGATTGGTGGCCTTCTGGTTATTCGCGGTGAGCTGTCAGTCGGTGCTCTTGTTGCCGCACTGGCCGCATATAAAGACCTTTCCCCGCCGTGGAAAGAGCTTCTGAGCTGGTATCAGGGCCAGGCCGATGCCAGATTGAAGTACACGATACTGACAGAGCAATTTCAGATTGAGGAGACAGCCATGCCCACTGGCACCGCCTCTTCAACTTCAGCATGGGATGAAAACACCGAAAACCTGCCACTGGTCGCCAACAACATCAGCTTAAAGCGTGTGGATGGTGTACTTGAGGTCGACAACGTATCACTGGACATTGATCCCGGAGACTGGATCAGTCTGGTAGGAACCGGCACCAGTGGAAAAAACGGTCTTGCTCAGGTTTTTGCACGCTTACTCAATCCCACCGCAGGCAAGGTTCTGATTGCCGATCGCGACGCGAGATACATACCTCGCACAGCAACGGGACGCGCGATTGCCTATGCCGGTCATGACTCCTATCTTTTTTCGGGAACCATCCGCGACAATCTGCTGCTGAGCCTCAAGCACAGGCCACAGAAAAATACACTCAAGCAAGTCCTGACAGACGAAACCATTGAGTTCAAGAACTGGCAGACAGAGGCACGTCGTTCGGGTAATAGCGACGTCGATCTGAATGCCGATTGGGTTGACTATGAGAGTGTCGGCATTGCCGATGCTGATCAAATGACCATAAGAATGGGTAAGGTGCTCGCCACGGTGGGCGTCGCAGACGATCTGGTGCGCAATGCGCTGGCGGGCACGATCAACCCGGATGACCATCCGGAACTGGCCGCCGAAATAGTCGCTGCCCGGGATTTATTTAAAGAGCAGGTATTGCTTCAGGGGCTGGGCACGATAGTGGAGTTTCTGGATCCCTACCAGTACAACGAGAATGCCTCACTGGCTGAGAATATTCTGTTTGGCGCCTCGGACTTGCAGGAATTTTCGGCAAAAGGCCTGACAGAAAACGCAACGCTAAGACCTCTGCTGGATGAACACAAGCTCTCCAGAACACTTGACGAGACAGCCATCAGCACAGCCACAACCATGGTGGAACTGTTCTCTGACCTGCCTTCAGGTCATGAGTTTTTTGGACGATACAGCTTTATTGACGCTGATGATCTGGTGCAGCTAAACAAAATCCTGGGGCTCCTGCAAAAATCTACCACGATGGAACAACTGGACCTCGACGACAGGGTATTGATCCGTTCCATTCCGTTCAGACTTATCGGTGGACGGCACCGCGTCGGCGTACTGGAGGATGAACAAAAAAAGAGTGTTGTAGCCATACGCAAGGCATTTGCAGAAAACCTGGATGCGGAGTCACTCGAACAAATCGATTTTTTCTCACCCGAGCGTTACAACGCTTTTACCTCCATCAGCGAGAACATTATTTTTGGCCGAATCGTGTACGGTCGTCTGGGAGCGGAAGAAAAAGTCTATACCGTTCTGCTTGATGTCTTACAACGTCTTGATCTGATTTCGCCTATTCTAGAGATTGGTCTTGCGGCCCCCACCGGCCTTGCCGGAAGTCTGCTCTCGGTTCCACAACGTCAAAAGCTGATACTCGCCAGAGGCTTGATGAAGCAACCCAAGGTCCTTGTCATCAATGATGGACTTAGTGCGATGGACAATGATGAAATGACAACGATTCTCTCCAATATAAAACAGGATTTTCCGCAGATGAGTTTGCTGTGGACTGACAATCAAACCCGATTTGATGAGTTGTTCGACCGCTACGCTTTCCTGCAGGCAGGCAAACTGAAAAAAATCGAACAATCATCGCGCAATGAATCTGACGATACCGTGCTTCTTGCAAAGAAGAAACCGGCACTCGCCAGACCCAATATCTCCGTTGATGACGACAAGAAGCTGGCACTTCTGGGGAGTATTCCACTATTTGGCATGATGGAAGATCACCACTTGCGACTGTTGGCCAGCAGTTGCAATCCTGTGAATGTATCCAGGGGAGACAGACTTTTCAGTCAGGGTGATCCCGGCGATGCCCTGTATATCGTGGTCGATGGAAAAGCCGGTATTTTCATCGAAGATGAGGGGGTCGAGGAAAAAGTGCATGAACACGGTTCCAATGAGGTGATAGGTGAATTAGCGCTGCTGTCCAATAAACCACGATCTGCCTCTGTGGAAGCCATTACCGATCTTGCCGTACTGCGCCTCAACAGAGAAGTGTTCATTGACATGGTTCGATCAAACGGCGAGGTCGGATACCAGGTCCTGCAAGTTGTTATAGATCGTTTTGTGGATACGAGTCATCGACCAGAAAAATCCACAGCCGAAGGCGTTGAGTCCTGAGCTGCTCTCTCCATGCGCCCATCACATGCTTTTTACATGCACTTTACGCATTTACGAAAGTCACCAGCCGGCAAAGATGCTATCTATCAACGCTTGTCGATAGATACGAATCAGGAATATTGGAAACATAGCTATGTCTATTGACGACGAATATAAACTTCTCAGTCGGCTTGAGTTGTTTGAGTATCTGGATCCGGTTCAATTGAAACGGCTGATTTTTGTCAGTCAACGTTATCAGCTTCAACCAGAAGAGTATCTTTTCAAACAAGGCGACCCGATGGGAAACGTTTTTGGTATTGTCGCCGGCGAATTTTCCGTGCTTCTGGATTCAGCTGATGGCGAGATAGCTGTCGCCCAGCAAGGACCTGGTGATCTGGTAGGAGAGATGGCGGTGATATCCGGTGAACCAAGAAGCGCCTCTATACGGGCAAACACCGTCTGTGAGGTCATTGGCTTTGAAAAAGATCTGTTTGTCAAAACGGTGACCAATGATCCGGCAACAGCGCTCAAGATGATGCAACTATTGTCAGAAAGACTGTTAAACCAAAACAAGCAGTTGGCGAAATTCTCAAGTGGCAACTACAACGTTTGAATGGCGAATAAAGGTACAGCCCTTATCCGGTTTATTCACTTACCACAGACGACAGCGGACAACCGGTTTCCACTAAACGCCGTCTTCGACTAAACAAGTTCACTGATCCCAAGGGCCTGCGCGCCACGCCAATCTGTCCATGATATTCTGTATCCAGACGCTTACGCTGGGGTTCGGCCAATGACAGTCAATCAGTCAGAGGGAGAGAGACGCGCACCGCCCAATGCACACGGCTGCTTCAGAATGCGACCCATCGAAGTATCAGACGCTGATATTGTTTCTGGCTGGTACCAGCAACTCGATGACGTATCCATCTTCGATCGGCAGGTTCCTCTACCAATCAACCAGACAGACGCTGCGACATTAATTCAGGCGCTGGTCAATGATCACGAGAAAGAGAAATGTCATTGGTTCTTAACAGAAGATGCACAAGGCGCTGCGGTGGGCATGTGCGGGCTTGAAAATATCAATATGCTGCATGGTCATGCGATATTACCGATGTTTATAGCAGAACGCTGGCGTCGTTCTGGCGTCGGTATTCGTATGGCTTGCATGATGATCGACCTTGCCTTCAAACAACTCAGACTCAACCGCGTTGCAACCCTCCACCGAGCTGATAACACGGCATCCGAAGTACTTCTCAACAGGTTGGGGTTCAAAAAGGAGGGCACGTCCAGACAATCGTGGTTCAGCCAGGGGCAGTACTATGACGTGGTGAACGTGGCTGTACTGGTAGACGAATGGATGCAGATGCGCAGCAAGCTGCTTGCAGAACTGAGCACTGACGTTATTGTCGAGCTGGGGCCACGCCACTCTATCCACTGGTGCTGGCCAGAAAAAAACTGATCCATACCAATGTTCATTAACCTCATTACAAACCATTCTTGCAAGCCGGACATTCTGGCAGGATCGATCGAGCGATCATGACAGAGCCAACCGACAGCAGCACGGCGCATCCACGCCGACTTCAAGCCATTGTGTTTGCTGATGTCGCAGGGTATTCACGCATGATGGCCGTCGATGAGGATGGCACCTCAGAACGCGTGGCCAATCTGGTACAAAAGTGCGAAAAAATGGCAATCACGCACCAAGGAAAGCTCGTCCAGACGAGAGGCGATGGGCTCTACCTTCTGTTTGACAGCGTCATGGATGCTGTCCGACTGGCCAACAAGGTACAACAACTTGCTGCTCAGGAAAACGCCCCTCTGCCCGAGCCACAAAAAGTCATGTTGCGCGTCGGTGTGCACATGGGTGATGTCATGCAGGTGACTGATCAATACGTTGGTGACAGCGTCAATATTGCTGCCAGAATAGAAACCATGGCACCAATCGGCAGCGTGTGCATATCTGCGGCCGTGTACGAACAGGTAAAGCACAAGCTGAATGTGGGGTTCGAATACGTTGGCAGAATTGATCTGAAAAATATTCCTGATCCTGTCGACATCTATCGAATTTCACACAATACTCAGGTTGCACTGATGTCAGCCAGTCCACGGCCAAAGGAACACACGTTAATAGCATCGGCTCTGGATAGTCTGTTTGCAAACAAGCCCACCGTTGCCGTGCTGCCATTCGCGAACCTTGATCGCAGCGATCAGGATGATTTTTTCGCAGACGGCATCACGGAGGATCTGATTACGAATCTATCCCGGTTTCATGCACTGGCTGTCATCTCTCGCAGCTCCACATTCGTTTACAAAAACCGTAATGTGCCTCTCGAACAAGTGGGGGAAGAGCTGGGCGTTCAATATGTGGTGACTGGCTCCATCCGCCAATCCCCCCGGCACTTGAGACTAACGGTCGAACTGTTCAGCTGCAAGTCCGGCGTACCGCTCTGGCGTGAAAGATACCAACGGGAGGTAGACGATATCTTTGATCTGCAGGATGAGATTACCAATCTCATTTCATCGGCTGTCGCGGTGAAAACCCAATCTGCGGACAAGTCCGTTGGACATATTCAAGTGCCCGCACTCATTGAGACGTACTCACTGGTACTCAAGGGGCAACAGAAAATATTCAAATATGATCGTGAGCAGAACATGCAGGCTCGACAATTGTACGAATCTGCCCTTGACAGCCAATCGGACTATAGCCGTGCCATGGCGGCATTGTCCCGAACCCACAATCTGGACTGGCGCTATTCATGGACCGATAAACCTGACTATGCGCTGGAGACCGCCTTTGAGCTGGCACAGGAGTCGGTGCTGGTAGACCCTGCTGATGCCCGCGGCTATGGCGAGCTGGGCTTTGTTAATCTGTACCGTAAGGATCATGACGGCAGCTTGTCAGCGTTTCAGACCGCTTTGCGTCTCAACCCGAATGACACTGACATCATGTCAAATATGGCGGACGCTCTCGCACACTGCGGCCGTTCGGAAGAAGCTATCGAGCTTTTAAACCGAGCGCTTCTTCTCAACCCCTTTTATCCCGATCAGTATTTATGGTATCTCGGCGGCGCATACTTCAATCTGAAGCAATACGATGAAGCCATCAAGACTCTAAAAAGAATGAACAGCCCGACAGAGGGCAGAAGGTTGCTCGCAGCCTCCTATGCCTATATTGGCAAACCGGCAGAGGCCAGACTCCAGGCGGCCAAAGTCATGGAGGCCTATCCCAATTTCAGTCTGGCCCATTGGGAGAAAGTGCAGCCCGATGTCAACCCTGACGACACACAGCACTTCGTGCATGGATTGAAACTGGCAGGACTGGAATAAGGTTCAGGGTAAGACTCTCCATGCCTGGTATTCCCTCGATACGTGGTGCGTTGGATCATTCCTGTAATAGTTCTTTCAATATTCGCCGCAGAAAACCTCATACCGTCGAAGCGGGAGTGTATTCATCAACCGCCTGAAAAAACGTCTGCTTCTCTACGGTGGTGATTTGAAACCGGCTTCAAACACTTCAATAGAGGTGTGTCGTCCACGCAGGATTTCACTACCCTTTGAAGTAAAGTCAAACCTGCTTTCATCGCAAAGCTCACGCGTTCTGGATGAAATCAGATTTGAGGTGTGCTTCTGTTTGCTTAATTCCTGCAATCGTGCAGCTATGTTTACGTCATCACCATAGACGGTATAACTCAGCCGATTAGGCGTACCAACAAAGCCACCAACCACTTTGCCCGTATTCACACCTGCGCGAGTGGATAAGACAACGCCATCACTAAACTTGTGTGTAGCCAGTATTTCCTGAATCTCCAATGCGGCGACAACAGCGCTACTGGCATGATCCGCATCTCTTGTGGGCAGGTTGAAACTGGCAAGGATGGCGTCACCCTGAAACTGATTGATAACACCGTGATTACGCTCGATGGGCTCCGATATCACGCTGAAATATTCATTGAGCGTCATGATCAATTTTTCTGGCGATAGTCGTTCAGCAAGCGAGGTAAATGAGGTCAGATCGACGAAAAGGATACTAGCCTCGCAGGTCTCAGTCTGCGCATCGATCAGTGGGCCTTCGGCATGTGCTATTTGCGCTGCGACACTTTCTGGCACGAAGTGAGACAGATTTTCTGCGTTTCTGCCCTCCACTATCGACCTGATTAGCAGACGTCTGCCTCTGGCGATTGCCAGGGTCAGGATGACTGCAACCAGTAGAATCGAAATGATCTTATCGACCTCTGCACCCACAAGAACCCTGCTGGATGTCAAGTACAGTACGTAGTCTCGCGTGATCACGGACGATGGTGCCTCGGCCGTAATGGCAAACCACACAAGGAAAAGCCAACCTGCCGCACCAACAAAGCCGGAAAACAGCACAAAACCTGGCTCAAAGCGCAGTGCCCGAATAGCAATGAAAATAAACACGTACAGCAAGGTTGGCGATTTCAGGTAAAACGCTGGTGGCTGCATATACTGCACATGAAACGACCAGATAAGCCCGATCAACAGCGCCATATCTACAATGACTGAAAGCACGGGCATCCAGAAGCCCAGACGGGTTTTGTACGCAAGATACAAGCGTGTGCAGGTAAAGAGAAAATAGGCACCCAGAAACAATGGCACTGGCTCAAACGCTGCACTGGTAGGAGAGGTTTTTGGCGCGACAAAGTACAAAACAGAAAACACCAACAATATGACTAACTGCATCCAGCCAATCAGACGCTCGCTGCTGTCCTGCTGGTCGCTGATGGCATCGCGAACGTTCTCTGGTAGTAGCGCTTGCTCTTTTCCACTGGAAAGCCAGAGACCCGAGGTTTTCAGTCGACTACGCACCTTTTGTCGTGATGATTCAAACAAGCCTTGATTTTCCGGTTAGAGAAATTTCCCGTAACTGTACTGGTTACCGGCTATGCAGGAGCGCGTCAAACAATCAAATGGTCAGGCTAGTGCTAAACAAGCTGCGGGCCAACATGACAAGTTCAGTTAAAAAACAGCCAGGCACTACTGGATAGAAACGATCGAGCAAGAGTAGTTCCATCTTGAGTCCATTTATTTGCTTATGTGAGCAGGCTCCTGACGATGAGTTAATGCCAGCAGCCGTCGGCAACACTGCCGTTAATCACTTTTAGCGCCACTGACGCGGCCGCCACTGACACGACCCCCGCTAACGCGCCCACCACTGACTCGACCGCCGCTTACCCGTCCACCACTGACGCGGCCACCACTCACTCGTCCGCCACTGACACCGCCACCCATATCGCCACCACCTAGCTCTACTTCAAGCAGGATGTCTTCTACCGTTCCTGTCAGTTCGTCCAGTCGTACCGTGCGATCTTTTTTGTCAGTAGTCCATTGCCTGACCTCACCGGACAGTGAATCCCTGAAATCCTGCGGCGTGGAATCACCCAGCTCCGAACCGGCGCCTTCCAGCAACATAAGCACGGGTGCATCAAGAAGGTAGTAACCACCTTCGAACCCAAATCCGAAAACGCGCACAAAATTTCGCGCGGGATCACCTTTTGGGGCCTTGTAAGTCAGGTCACTTACTTTTTCCCCATACAGCAGGACCTCTGAAATGCTCAGCAATGTTTCAACCATGGTTTCTCAGCCTCTGATTCATGAAGATATAAAAGAATTCTACTCTTGAGATAATAGCGGGTTATTAGCCTCTGCTCTCGCTTTTCGGTACCTCGTGGCGTAGGGCACTTTGACAGGGCCCCTGCGATGCGAACAGACTGGTTTGCCGCCATCTTCCTGTTCAGCACATCCAGGAAGCGTCTCATTCAGCCCATTGAGTTTGTGTTTTTTATCCTTGTGCCCAACATGACTGGGCTCATCATCCTTTTCCTTGGGCAATTGAGGCCCTACTGTTGCAGAGCCGATATCGCGCCAGAGAAAATTCACATCGATGATGTCGCGATACCGATTATCGAAAAGCGCCCTGTCAGCCTGCAACATCGCTTCGTGAACATCCGTGTAATGAAAGTAGTTTGGAGACAGGCGTGACCAGGTTCCAATCATCAACATAGCCAGAGTGTCACGGGAAAATATCAGCGCTTCGCGAAACAAGTGGGGTGCTGCAGCATAGGCAAGCTCAAAATCATCCTGCAACTCGGCTTCATAGTCAGCCGAGCCCTCCAGTCTGTCTGACACTTCTTCCAGTGTGTTGGAGATAGCCCCAAGCCGCACAAGCTCTTCGTGGAAGATATCAACAAGGATATCGAAAACCGCACCCGTCAAGGGTTGTCCCAAACGATGCGAGCTTTTCCAGCCAGCCGTAAAATCTGACAACTTCGACGAATTGCAGGCCATACGAATCTGTTCTACGGGCGAAAGCTCTGCAAACCGATTTAGGTGATTGGCCAGATAGAGATTGCCGGAGGTAGCGTCAAGCACTTCATCGACTACGGAGTCGAAGTGCAGAATGGCGATCATTGACACGATATCTGCACTGGATTCCTGAAAACCCAGATATTCTCCGGTTTCCTTGTCGTGATCCGGCTCACCCACTTCGAAGAACAGCACCCCGTGCCCAACTTCATGAGCGATCACATCGAAATTTAATGAAAATGGCGAGACTGACCCATCTTTCTTGTTAACGTTGGACCCGATTTCTATGAATCCGCGACCTATCTGCGCGTTTTCAAACTCGGGAATGATAACGACCTCTGCAGTCTCGGCATACTCCTCGAAGTACCAAGGGATGGAACGCCCATAATATCTTTCCCAGACATCCAGCGTAAATCGTATGGATGCGTACGTATGCGCTGCATGAAAGCGAGGGTCTTCGGTATCGTCGTAGTGCAGAAAATTTCCATGCCGGTCTGGTATGGCGGGCTCGTATATCGGCCCATCCCAGGGCGGTAAGTAGACATACGGAAAGCCTGCCGCATTCTTGTGCAAGCCATATTCCTGAGCCTTGTATACCGGAAAAATGACGGACATGCGATCGTCACTGGGCCCAGGCCCCACGCTACCGGGTGGTGAAGACACTTCCACTATTTCTGCGGGCATGCTGTCTTCACCCGTTGGCACTTGAGGGAATAATCTGAACAAGGTTCCCACGTCTAAAAGACTCCCCTAGCGTTTGAAGGTCACACTACACTAGTATAAGTACTGTGCAGTAA
Source organism: Granulosicoccus sp. (assembly GCA_045110475.1). Classification (GTDB taxonomy): domain Bacteria; phylum Pseudomonadota; class Gammaproteobacteria; order Granulosicoccales; family Granulosicoccaceae; genus Granulosicoccus. The sequence goes on along the minus strand of JBGCGC010000040.1, from coordinate 72,595 downwards.
TTAATCGATAGTGGTCTTTGCTACGTTTGGCCAGTTTGGGCCGCTGCCGATTCGAGTAGTCGCAAGTACTGCCCATCCAGCTTGAGTTGTTTAATAATATCCAGCTGGAGATCACCCGCCGCCTGACTGGCACTATCAACTCTGGCCGCATCGGTGAGGTAGGAGGTCAAACGAGCCTCGCTAAGTGCTGATTTCTCCATGTAGTCGATGAGCTGGCCTCTGGAATCGAGCCTGTTGTACTCTCTAAACTGATTAAACGCCGCTTTTTCTGCCTGCTCATCAACCGCTATGTCAGCGGTGTTTCTGCACACCCAACTCAACAACGCCTTGTCGTGGTAGCGCTGATAAAGTTCAGAATGCTGGCGCAATTGATCAAGTACGATCAGCTCATCTTCATTTAGTTGGATTTGGTTTTTTTGTGATTGCCGGTGCTCACTGAAAGCCATATCCCAGAGATTTGTCCACTGGAAAAAAAAACTTCTGGCCTGCTCAGGTGCAGCACTGGCTTGTGGTTGCTTCATCAGTTGCAGCATCTGTATGGCATCATCTCGCTTCTGATCCACCTTGTGTTCTGTCAGCCAGCTAGCAAATGCCTCATACGCAAGCTTATCGGCAAAAATGTCACTGCCAGCACGTAGCAGGCTGTTCCAGCTACGTTGTTTGTAAAACGTACTCTTTGCACTACTCAGCAGTGCTGATTTTTTAACCCCATCGATAATGTCTTGATCCTGCGCCGCATCAAGTGTTGCGCGTATGTTTACCATCGGCACCGAAGCCGCGAGAAAGCCCGTCTCTTGCGGCCCGTGTACGACGGCAACTTCGTCATCATCTTGCAATAGACCATCTCGGTAGTGTTCGAAGATCCGCCCCACACCCACCATGCCAAAATCATACAATTCAGCCGCTCTCAGAGCCCCCATGCTTGCGCTACCGTACACCGTTACGCCTTGATCCATCGCGTAAAGAATCTCTTTGTGCCACACCGATGGAACCCCTTCAAAATAGCCATCAATGATACCGATGGCGTCGGGTGCTTGCTCCAGGGCAGCCAGAACATCACCATGACTGACTGGTGACAGGCAAACACAATCCAGATGCTGTCTGATATGTGCGTGGCTGATGGTGGGTCCTGCGAAAATGATATTCACTATCGCGCACCCTGTCGTATCCGCAGCGCTCTGGGCCCTGGAATATAGCTTTGCTCATCGTGAGGAGCTTCAAGACCAGGGATGACAATTCTTGCAACCGGAATATCAAACTCGGGCTTGCAGAGATCGACGCGCAGTACGTGAGAGAGCCCTATGCGGCGTAAACAGCTCAGTAGCATTTTAAGATCTTCTTCGACGTTGCCTGAATCCAGATCAGCCGTGCGAGGATAATCCGAAGAGAATGTACATCGACGAATGATGTTTTCAAAAAATACGTTTTTTGCCCGGATGCCTTCCTGAGTATATTCATCCGGCCTGATGTCATCACGCGCACCTACAATGTAGGTTGTTCGCACCTGTACTGCCTCGTGCAAGGCGCGTAAAAGGGCAACCTCCTTCGACAAATGGGTCCCTGAACCCACGCCTATATGCTGAGTGCCAGATGTCTGATCAACAATCACACAAAAGTAGGTAGCAACACGGGTGTCTGATGTGATATCCCAAATGAAGGTTTGCTGATCAACACGCGTTAACTTGTCCAGCGTTTCCTGAACAAGCGGGCTTGTGATGGTATTCGGATCGACAGATGTGCGATCAACATCAGCTTTGCCTGACTGATGCCAGAGTGATATTGCATCGCGCTCAATCACTTCGCAAATGCCATGCACCGTTGCCTCGACTAGTGTGTTTCCGGAGGCAAGTCCGTTGCTGCTTGCCGGGAAACAACCACTGCCGGATGGCCTTGGATCAGTATAGTTTGTGTGCACCATTTCGTAAGGTAGCCACAGCGGCTGTAAACCAAGAAGATCGTCGGCTTCAACCCAGGTGATGGGATAATCATCGTGAAACAAGGAGCCTCGCATGGGTGGCAATTGTTCGATAGCCACCGTGCTCGCAAACCCTTGCATATCCCGTTTCGATGCAATGTGGAGCGGCCGGGTCATGTGCTCAGCGTGAAAGCCCTCGACACTTTCCATCAGCCCTGATGCTCTAGCGGCAGCCAGCGTGTACCCCTTACCCTGAGATAGCGACACAGAACGCGAGTTGGGCCGGCATACCATCACGACCGGTATACCGAGGGTATCAAGGCCCGTGACGTCTGCAATTCGGGTAATACCCATGGCCGACATATGCGGGACGACACGCGCCAGCGTCTCTTCAGGTGTGCGGATTCTGTGAGTACCCACCCGATAGATCACGGCGCTGTTGTTGTCCTCCATCTATCACTATCTCACTTGGAATACACCAGACAGCAGAGGCTTGAACGGTTCAGGGAAGCGGTGCTCATGGTTGTTTGCCTCTGGACATCAATTGGGACTTCAGTCCTTTGGAGGCAGACCAGAATCCACCCTCATCGCCATCAATGAAGTGCAGATGCTCACTGGATTCAAGGTCAAACAAAAGGCAGGTCATCAGTGCTTGTCTGGTTTCGAAAATGCCGAAATCAATACTACCCTGTTCATGCATCTCACTCAAAATACGACGAATCTGCTTGATTTGATCGGGGGTACAATCAAGCACCATGCGAAGGACATCGTCGAACTTACAAAAATCGGTATTGCTTCTGACCTCAGCACGATAGTTTTTGGCGTCATACCCTCCAGCGCTAAGATCAAAGCGTTCAAGCACCCACTGAAACAGGCTATTGATCGTGACCTTCACAAGCTTAACCATGAAAGAGCCTTCCGCACGGGTAGCTTTGGCCTCCGCGACCAGACCGGCGGGTGGCCAGTTGAGTCGCATCGACTCAGCATTGACCGGGCTTGCCTGATCGAACTCTTTGCCGATAACACTGGAAAGCTGCGACAGGAACTCCAACAAAACACGCTGCTTAAGGAGGAAATCATCAGCCTGCGGCTTTACCAACAGGCACAAGATGAGACCTTTTTGACTCACCAGTGGCTCCCAGCGACAGGACAAGCCCGTTAAATCGGGCTGACCGGGAAGCGAATAATCAGATAAGCAAAATTCGTCACAGGAGCTAGCTGACTTCACCAGCTCATCAGCCAACTCGACGCCGCCGCCGCCAAACATGGCAATGTTATTACCGGGCGCTACCTCATGACGTGCAACCAGAACATCAGTACCTGCGGCACGTACAACGCGCACCGGTACAAATCCTATTCTCAAATCGAGATCAAAATCGTGCTTGGCAAGCGAACGGGTACGTACAAGTGCTTCTTCGACTACCTGCCGCACCTGTGGCTCCACAAGCAAGGTTGCGCCATCACCACCGAACACAAACGGCCAGTCACGATTACCGGTAGCATTCTGGACGGCGCAGATGACCGCGCCACCTATCATGTTCACATCCTTGTACCTTCCAGCCACCACCGCCTCGGTAGAGCTGGATATGTCAGCAACAACAATAATCCAGTCGTCAGGTACAGGGTAAAAGTTCCTGTCATCAACGACACCCATGAACTGGGTGACCTCGGGGATACTTTTGAAAAAATTCTCAGCCACAGGTGTTGCCGCGATTCAATCGAGTTTCAGATCGAGCAACTGCAGCTCGCTGTACAGATTATCAAGCTCATGAGGGAGCACACTATTACTGATAAAGTAGCGCGCTACCGGCAATGGTTCGTATACCCCGCCGACTGACGGCTTTGTGATGAAACGACCATCAGAGGCCAACACCGAGGGTGTATCGGGTAACAGACGATTAGCCAGAGCTTGAGCACAATCAGCAAATAATTCAAGATCACTGGAGTACATTAAATCAAACCAGGTGACGTCTGCACCTTTGGATTTAATCGAAAAAAACAGCAAGGCTTGTCTATCGTGCGATTGCAGCAACATGGGTACCAAGGGTAAATCACTCATGTCGTCCAGAAGTTGAAGTTGCTGTGCCTCAACCGATGAGCGAATGGTAGCCAGATTATCGGTTACCGAAACGGCTGAATCAACAGCACCGGTTTTTCGCCAGACATAACGATGATTCTCCAGCGCCCTGAAACCCAGTGCTTCCACGATACCCAGAGGCTTTCGCGAATTGGTCAGTGTGGCGTAGGTGAGCGATGGATCCTCGATAGCGGATAAAAGCATATCGCGCCCGAGCCCCTGACCGCGCAACGACTTGTCCAGATACCAGGAGCTCATGCTCACAATACGCTCGTGGCGAAGGCTTTTTTGATCAGCACCAATCATCCTGTCTGCGTATACCATGCCACAGAAGCCGAGAATTTTTCCGTCCGACTCGACCACGCGTCCAAAGTCCGGTTTTTCATCAAGCCAGCGATAGTTCATCAGTTGTCGCCAGCGACTGACAGGAATCCTGCTGTTCATTTTCTCATGCAGCAGTGAACAGATTGGGTCGATATCACAAGATACAGCTGGCCGAACTTGCGCACTCATGATGAGATTCCGAATACAGTGGCGGGAGACACCCATTGCGCCCCCGGGTGAGACTCGACAAGCGCCGTCAGGCGAGAGCAGAAAGCCCAGCCAGCGTTATCCAGATCGATATGGTGAGTCAGAAAACCTGTGTGCTCCGAGACGCTTACCAGCCCTGATCGGCGCGCCTGCAAGTGAGCCACAAGCTGCAAAATTGTCTTGCTTTCACCGGCAAAGGCAGCCCCTGATTTCCAGCGAATCGGATCGCAATGAGCGTTGGCGATGATCAGGCTCGACGATGCCTGACCCGACGGTGCGTTGATGGATTCACAAGGCCCGAAAGCCGAGACGCCTAGATAGTTACTTGCGGCGATCGGTTCTAGCAACTCCGGGGCGATCCGGTTCCATGGCGGAACAACAACCGGAAGAAAAAGCGTACCGAATAGCGCCTCAAGTCGATCACGACCGGCTTGCAAATCTGACAGCACCGCATCCATCCCACGATGCAATCCCAATTCCCACGCGCCAAGCCCCTGCCCTCGAGGTGCATGGTTGATGTGTGCATACCCATGCTGGGCAACCTGCACATGTGAGCTGACTGCCAGCATCGAAGCAAGTTGCTCCTGGGCACGTGCTGGTATCACAGCCAACAGCAAACCGGTATTTCTTGTCATTTCGACAAGCTTGTCCAGTTTCTGTCCTGGAGCCACAGCATCGTCATCACGCCACCACATCGTCGCCACTTGCGTGCCAGCAGCCCAGGCAGCAAGCTCTGCATCAAGCAACGCCCACGGATCACCACTGTTATCAACAGACTCAGATGTCATTCGAAAATCCAGCCAATCGTCAATTCACACGTTTTCACTGACAAGATTCCGAAGCAATCTGGCAGTAGTTTTTGCGCCATTTGTGTTGATGGAGACAGGCGCAGAAAGCGGATCTTGCAACAACGCAGCCTGAATCGCTGACGCCAGGTTCCGTGCGCTCAATTGCGCTTCTGATACGACGCTTGCCAATCCCAGTTCTTTCAATCGCTCGGCCCTTGCTGCCTGCTCGGTTTCCCCCCCCGAGCTAAACGGTACCAGTACGGATCGACACCTGGCTTGCAGTATGTCACTGACGGTGTTGTACCCCGCCTGTGATACGGACAACTGAGCGTTTGCCAGTAAACCACTGAAGTCAGTGCAAAAGCGCTCGACAGTAACATTTGCCGGTGCACATTGTTGCATTTGCCGGAAAAGCTCTTCGGGTAAATTCGGACCGGTGATAACGCACCACGAGTCGACACAGGATAATTCACGCGAAGCCTCAATAGCCGCACTCACAAGGGTTGCACCAACTGCACCACCACCCGCCGATACCACAACACTGAATTGACGATGGCTTGCGACAGATTCTGGTCCACAAACCAGACCGGTGTACACAATGCGATCGGCAATGTCGGCAGCACAAGAGAAACTCGATGCAAGCGTTGCAAATTCGGGGTCTCCATGAACAAGCACCTTGTCGAAATGCTGGTTCACCAGCCTGGCGGTGTCAACGTCACGCCCGGGCTTGACACGCTTCTGCAAAATATCCCGAATAGAGGCTAGTAAAAATGGTTTTGGGGTGGTCGACTCAATAGCGGATAGTAGCGGTAAAAGCTCAAAGCGCACCTGTCGCCGCCCGAACGGAAAAGCCTCAAGGACAACAACATCAGGTTGAACTGTCTGATAGGTATCAAGCAGCATGTCACAACGGGTTTTCCTGAATTCATCATCGATCGGTTGATCAGATGCATCCACCAGGGTTCGAAAATCCGCACTTGAAACCGCCATGGGTGGAAGCGCAATCTGCTGAACGCCCGCAAGCTCGAATCCCGACAAAGGCATACCGCCTGTCACCAGGGTGACATCTATACTGTCATCCCGAAGCGCTGACACTATGCGTCTTGCCCGCATTAAATGACCAATTCCCAGCAGGTGCTGAACATAGAAAAGCACCCGTAAGGGCCGATGACTGTCCATCAGTTTGTCTTGTCCCATTGGGCTTGGAATAAATTGACCAACTGCCTTATGCTCACATGATAGTCAAACGTACTCCTGACCTGCTCCTGAGCTGCCTTGCCAAGCCTGTGTCGCAGGCTGGGCGTGCAGATGGCTTGTCTGAGTGCTTCAGCCATTGCCTGTGGATCCTCGGGCTCAACCAGTAGTCCATTATGTTGATCAATAAATAACTCAGGAATTCCTGAAATAGTTGTTGAAATACAAGCCAGACCCTGACTGGCCGCCTCAACCAGAACATTGGGTAAACCATCGCGATCACCATCATCCGTGATTTTGCAGGCCAGGGCAAAAACGTCAGCGGATCGATAGTGCTGCAGAACGGCAGCTTGATCCATCGCACCCAACCAGGTGATGTTTTGATTGATTCCCAAGGTGGTGGCCAGGCGAGTAAGCCGCTGCAGCTCCGTACCTCCGCCGATGTGTAAAAAACGCCAGTGCAGCTCTGGCGGTAACGCTGCGAGTGCGTTCAGCAGGACATCAAAACCTTTCTTTTTAACGGCACGCCCAACGCTCAGGATAGTGACGGGGTTATCCGCTTGTTGCCCATCCAATACCGTTAAAGCGCGCTCAAACGGTGGAAAGCGCTCAAGATCAAGGCCGTGATAGCTCAGATGCACACAAGACGCATCCGCCGCTAAAGATTGCAGATGCCGATGACCGACTCCAGTACAGGTCACCGCCCATCTGGCAGTGGACAGCTTGCCTGCCAGCTCCCAGTCGGGTGATGTCCAGATATCCTTGGCATGCGCTGACACCGTCCAGGGTATATCCAGAATGCGACTGGCGTAGTCAGCAACAGAGGCTGGTGTATGAATAAAATGGGCATGCAACCAAAAGCCACCGGACGGCCACTGTGCAGCCAACACCATAGCCTGACCAAATCGGCGCAGTCGATTTCGCGTCAGGTCCTGACGCAGATGTGGAAGAAACGCCTTGCATGCGTTAATAAAGCCCGGCTTCCTCAAACAGACTAACAAAGCCTGCAATACACGCAACGGCTCGTTGTGCAGATACTCTGGCAAATACAGAACAGGTGCCTGTATTTCATCATGCACAGCATGGTGAGTGATGTCGGTGGGGTGACGAAGCGAGACGATGACCAGCTCAATACCGGCGTTTTCCAAACCAAGCAACTCTTGTGCAATAAAGGTTTCTGACAGTCTGGGATAGCCCTTGAGAACAACGACCAGTTTTCGATGCAAGGGAGCGTCAGACCTTGGCAACAGAGTGTTCCTCTTTCGAGCTTTGTCGTCTGAAGATATCGCCAATGAACCGGGACACATTAGTCAGTCCATCAAGTTCAAAGTCCGAATCTCGCTCCGAAGGCTTGGGTCGCTCTGGCAGCAATTGCAACGCATTCGCCATTTTTTCAGGCTCGTCGGCATCTTCTGGCAAAATCATGTCAACCATGCCAAGCTCGGCAGCACGCCTTGTTCTTATCAACTGTTCTTCCCGAGGCACTGTACGCGGCACAATAAGGGCGGGCTTGTCGAATGACAGGATTTCACAGAATGTGTTGTAGCCTCCCATGGACACAACCGCACTGGATCCGGAAATAAGTTCTTCCATGCGGGAATCGAAGTCGATGACATTCACATCCTCCAGCGCCTCCCCTCGTTGCATGAATTCTTGACGTTCCTTACCGGGCATATAAGGACCCAATACGATAAGCGCCTTGTGCACCAGATGAGGGTGCTGCTCATAAGCCGCCAGCACGGCTCTGATTAAGGCCACACCATCACCGCCACCGCCTGTTGTCACAAGGAGATAGTCGCCCTGTTGCTTATGTGCAGACAGCTCTTTTTGCAAAGCCTGTCGTTTCAGGAAGCCGACAAAGGTCGTTCTGTCAAGAATGCTCTGCGGAACGTCCAGCCCGACCATCGGATTGTAGAATTTCTCAGGGCCGTAGACCCAGACGTGATCATAGGATTCGTCAATCTTGCGGATCAATCCCTTTCGTTTCCACTCCGCCTTGAGCAATCGAGGCGCATCCATGACATCCCGTAGACCCAGAATAAGCATTGTTTTCTGGGTTTTGAGATAGGCAAGGGTGTCAGTGATCTCTCCTTGCAAACCCATGGGTTCCTTGTCAACGATGAATACGTCCGGCTTGAATGATTCGGCCGTATGACGAATGATCGATTCGCGCATTCTGATGGTGTCGCTTAGATCGATGTGTTGATCAAGCGAGGTGTATTCGCCGTTGCGCAGTTTGATAACGCTTGGAATTTTGACAAAGTCGACACGCGCACGAAAGTCAAAGGCACCGGCAATTGCCGAGCCAGAGATAATCAGGATACTCAAACCACTATGATTCTCGACCAGAGAATGTGCGATGGTTCTGCACCGGCGTAGATGCCCCAGCCCAAAGGTGTCGTGGCTGTACATCAGAATTCTTGCGCCGTCTAAATTACTCACCGTATCAGATCCTATACTGCTTCTGAATATTCAGACTTCATCACAATTGATGGATCAACCATGAAAAAACCAGCCTTATCGTGTGCTTTATTTGTAAGGATCGGCAGCATCACGTAAACCATCGCCAAGAAAATTAAACGCCAGTATCACCAGAATAACCGGCACAACCGGAAACAACAGCCACGGATACAGGGCAATGATATTGATACTGCGCGCCTCGGTCAGAAGGATACCCCAGCTGGTAATGGGTGGCCGTAAACCGATACCCAGAAAACTCAGCGCCGTCTCGCCCAGAATCATGCTGGGTACTGTCAAGGTAGCACTGGCAATCAGATGCGACATGAACCCGGGTATCAAGTGGCGACGAATGACCCTGCCACTTTTTGCACCTAGTAACTGCGCTGCCACCACGTAGTCCTCTTCACGCAACGACAGCAACTTGGATCTTACCGCCCGGGCTAATCCGGTCCAGTCCAGCAACCCGAGAATGACCGTAATACCCATGTAGACCAGTAACGGGCTCCACGTCAGAGGGATGATGGTCGCCAGAGCCATCCACAAGGGAATACTCGGAATGGATTGCAACACTTCGGTCAATCGCTGCACCAGCATGTCAAATACCCCACCGCGATAACCAGCAATCCCACCAATGACAACGCCGAGCACAAAGCTCATTGCCACCCCCAGAATACCGATGGTCAGTGAAATACGCGCACCATAGATAGTGCGCGACAGTACATCACGCCCCAGCCTGTCAGTACCAAGCAGAAAAAACTGTCCACCTTCTGCCGGACAAACCAGATGCACATCAGATTCGAACAGATTCCAGAACTTGTAACTATCCCCGCGGCAGAAAAATCTCAGGGACTGAATGTCGGTTGGGTCGTCGGCATAGTTTCGCTTCAGTGTGTTCATATCCAGCGTCATCTTCTGCCCGTACACGTAAGGTCGCACAAGCTCACCATCACGGAACAGGTGAATCGATGCAGGCGGGGCGTAGATGAACTCGGTATGGCGTGTGTGAAGATTGTAGGGCGCAAGAAATTCGACAATCAGAATGCCAAGATAGATCAGTACCAGAAAGATGGCTGAGGCTAAAGCAAGCCTGTGCTGTCGAAAGTACAACCACATCAGGCGCATCTGTGATGCGTGGGCAGTGGGGCCTGCCAGATCGTTATCACTTTCAACGTCATTCGGATCGTACGGCGCATCCGATACGAAGTGCCCGAGTGGTTCGCCGGGGCCTGGCAGAGGTGTTTTCACCGATGCTTCCCCTTGCCAAAGCGTATTCGCGGATCAAGCAAGGCTAACGCGATATCAGATACCAGCACGCCGACCACCGTTAAAAACGCAAGAAACATCAGAAACGAGCCGGCCAGATACATATCCTGGCTTTGCAGGGCCTTGATCAGCATGGGCCCGGTCGTCTCCAGTGACAGGACAATCGCGGTCACCTCGGCGCCGGATATAACCGCCGGCAGTATGGAACCAATATCGGAGATGAAAAAATTCAGTGCCATGCGCAGTGGATACTTCGTCAGAACCTTGAGCGGGTGCAGCCCCTTGGCACGCGCCGTAATGACATATTGTTTGCGCAGCTCGTCAAGCAGATTGGCGCGTAATCGCCGAATCATGGCGGCTGTTCCAGCCGTGCCAATAATGAGCACGGGAATCCACAGGTGTTCGAGTATGGATTTGAACTTGTCCCAGGACATCGGCTGATTGAAATACTCACGATCCATCAGGTGCCCTATTGATGTGCCAAACCAGATGTTTGCGAAGTACATCATGACCAGAGCGAGGATAAAGTTAGGCACGGCGATTCCAATCATGCCAACAAAGGTCAAGCCGTAGTCACCCCAACTGTACTGGTGAGTTGCGGAATAGATACCAATGGGAAACGCTATTAGCCATGTAAAGGCAATAGTGACAACCGATACCAGAATGGTCAGCCACAAACGATCGCCTACCACCTCGTTAACAGGAAGGCGGTATTCGAATGAGTAACCGAAGTCACCCACCATCATTCCGGTTAACCAGTGAAAGTAGCGCACCACCATGGGTTGATCAAAACCATAGCGTTCCTTGAGAATTTCGATTTCTGCCAGATCGGCTGATTCTCCCTGGGCACGCAGCTCGGCTACATAACTTTCGAAATAATCGCCCGGTGGCAATTCGATAATGGTGAAGACCAGCGCAGAGATAATCAGCAGCGTCGGGATCATCGTGATGATCCGCCAGAGAATGTAACGCAGCATGGTTATCCTTCCTTCTCGTACCAGAAGGTGTCCGGCATATACACACCCAGATAACTGGTTGGCGCAAACCCCAGCAAGGCACTCTCGGGAACGTTGCGCAAACGCGAGGATCTGACAACCGGCTGCAGCGAGCCGTTGACCGTGCCAATCGAATACACCTGATCGGCGTGGATGGCCAGCATCTTCCCCCAGATTGTCTGCCGTTGTTCGGTGGTCGTGGTTAACATCCACTCATCAAGCAGTTGTCTGAGCAACTGGACCTCAGCCAGATCGGGGGGCCGCCCTTGCGTCTTTGCCGACAGGTAATGCAAACCCCACACTGGCCAGCTCAGTTGATCGTTGGAACTGGGAGCCAGCTCAGTTGGTGGCATTTCGGCAGACGGCAAGGCATTGTCCAGGCCCGGCCAAACTGACATCAGCACTTGCCCGCCAGTGACGCGGCTGCGGAAGATATCGCGCTGAGACGCACGAATGAACAACGCGATTCCAATTTGTCGGAAATGATCGGTAATAAGCTCAAGCACATCGGTTTCAAGCGTACTTTCACCGGCAGATTCCACCGTGATGTTTGCCAGTCGTCCATCGGGAAGCAGCCTTGTGCCGTTCCCGGCTCGCTCAGTCAACCCGATCTCGTCGAGTAAGCGGTTGGCCTGAGCCGGATCATAGCTTGTCCACGCTCTTGCATATTCAGGTTTGTACAAGGGGCTTTCGGGCAGAATGGTATCCGCACTTTCATGAGCCAGGCCATAGTAGATAACCTGATTGATTTCCCGACGATTGATAGCCAGTGACAATGCACGCCGCAGCCGTACATCCTGAAACAGGTTCCGCCAGACAGTATCCTTGCAATTGAGGTTGGGGAACAAGGCCACACTGGACCCTCGTGTTCTGCGCCACAAGGACACCTTTAACGGGAAACGATTTTCAGCTTCCTTGATCAAGGTGTAGTCCGGCAGGGTAATCCCGGTGACCTGCAAGTCACTCTCGCCCGTTGCCGTCTTGGCGCCAATGATCTCTGCAGAACTGACGTTCATGACGATCTGATCGACATACGGCAACTGTTTACCATTCTCATCAACCCGATGAAAATACGGATTGCGTTCAAAGATGAATTGCTCGGACGGGGGCGCTGTGGTTGCACGCCATGCTTCCAGGGTGGGCAAGTCGGGATTTTCTGGCCGGTTCTGCCGCGACATCTTCCGATGCAATCCCACCCAGTCATCAACGCGATAGCGTTTTATGAAAGTGGCAAGATTCTCTGCCGTTTGATAGTCAGCATGAAACTGGCGCATATACGCCGCTGGAAGCATCAACGTCTGCGGAATGGGTGCTGCCAGCTTACTGATAAACCGCGGCATGGGAGAGTCCCACGAATACCGTACCGTCAAGCGATCAAGCACTTCAAAACGGGCGATCTTACCATCGACCTTTAAGCTGGCTGGCGGGCCACCGCGCAGTATTTCGCGATTAAGAACAACATCGTTCCAGAAATACTGGAAGTCATCGGCGGTCAGCTCGCTGCCATCTGACCATCTATGACCTGCACGCAGATGAAAGGTGAATATGCGCCCTTCTTCGATGTCATAGGATTCCAGAATGTCGGGGGTCAGTTCCAGCGTTTCACTGTAGCCGATTAACCTGGCGTAGCTGTTGATGGGGATATACCGGATGTCTTTCTGGCGACCTATCAGCATCCGGACTTTGCCACCGTGCTGGCCTGCTTCACGTCCCATTGCTGCCAGATTGATAACACGCGGATTGTCTGGCAGCCGTGCATCAAGCTCAGGCAAAGTACCCGCTTGTATACGCGCTGCAAGAAACGGTGAGTCGAGTGAATCGGCGAGCAGCCGGGTCGGTAATGCTGAGCACGCCAGCAAAGCCAACAGATGACGTCGGGAAATCATGGTCTTAGCTCCCGGACATCGGCAGCATTACGTGCAAGAACAAAATGATCATCACCAAGATCGATCGTTGATAACGCATTTGACTTGTCAGCACGAAAGGCTTCGTTCCATGACTGCGACGATGAGGAACTGGATTTGGCAGCGGTAGTAAAGTCCAGCGGGCGATCAAGATCAGGAAACGGCACAGCGTTCATTAATGAGCGGGTGTAAGGATGGACAGGATCATTCATGATGACATCACGTGGCGCAAGCTCTACGATCTTGCCTGCCCACATGACTGCAACCCGATCTGCCATGTAATCGACGACCGCCAGATTATGGGATACGAAAAGATAGGTGAGTCCCATGCCTTTCTGCAGATCCTTCAGCAAGTTGAGTATTTGTGCCTGTACTGAGACATCCAGCGCGGATACTGGTTCATCGCAAATAATCAGACTGGGAGCCACGGCCAGTGATCGCGCAATTCCAATCCGCTGGCGTTGCCCACCAGAAAAACTGTGCGGGTATCGCTGCAAGGCATTCCTGCCCAGGCCCACCGCCGTAAGCAATGCCACCGTCGCCTTGTTGCGTTCCTCCTTGCTACCACGCTGGTGTATGTCAAACGGTTCGCGGAGGATATTGCCCACCGTCATCCTCGGTGATAGTGAAGAGATGGGGTCCTGAAAAACCATCTGGATTCTGGTTCGCAGTTCTTTCAACTCTGGCCCTTCTGCAGCCAGAACATCAACGGGACCACCACCATCATCAAACAGCACACTGCCAGTATCCGGTGCTACGGCATGCATCAATATCTTCGCTAATGTCGTTTTGCCACATCCACTTTCACCAACCAGTCCGAGACACTCACCGCGACGGATATCAAAGTTCACGCCATCGACAACGCGCACGGCTGATGCGCCATCATTGACCAGCCAGTCCTGTTTTCTGGTAATGAACGTCTTGCTGACGTTTCTGACTGACAGCAGGATGTCAGGGCCCTGCCCTGGCTGTCGTTGCGGTGCAGACAAATCGTCCAGCAGATGATCAACGTTGGTGTCGATATCCCTCAGGGGTGTCAGACGTGTTGTACGGTCCATGCCGAAGTGAGGTATTGCGCCCATCAAACCCTTCAGATAAGGATGTGCAGGAGAGCGGAATATCGCATCTACCGGCCCCGCCTCCATAATCTGGCCACGATAGATCACCGACACTTCGTCAGCCATGTTTGCCACCACCCCCAAATCGTGTGTAATCAGAAGTATGGCCATGTGCAGTCGCGACTGAAGCTCGCGCAGCAGTTCAAGAATCTGCGCCTGAATGGTGACATCCAGCGCAGTTGTTGGTTCGTCGGCAATGAGCAAAGCCGGCTCGCATACGAGTGCCATGGCTATCATGGCACGTTGCCGCATGCCGCCAGACAACTCGAATGAATACATGTCAAACACCTTGCCGGGCTCGGCAAACCCCACCATACCCAGCATCTCTTCACATCGATCGCGCCGCTCGCCTGCGGTCATTATCTTGTGCTCGCGTAGCAGTTCGGAGATCTGATTGCCCACCGTGTGCAACGGTGAAAATGAGGTCATCGGCTCCTGAAATATCATACCTATGCGAGAGCCGCGAATTGCCCGAATCTTGCGACCGTCATGGGGCAGCTGGACCATATCCTGCTCAATCCCGGCTTGCAGTGGATCGTTAAAAAGCACCTTGCCCCGGACATTCGCGATCTCAGGCTGTAAACCCATAATCACCTGACTGATAACCGATTTACCCGAACCGGACTCACCGACCAGCGCCGTTACCTTGCCCGGCAGGACACGCAGGCTGGCGCCTTTGACGGCCTTGATTTGACCTCCGAATAACGGAAACGAAACATGAAGGTCTTCAATCCGGAGCAGATCAGTGCCTGCTCTATCTGAATTCAACGGATCCGGCATAATCAGTAAACTTTCTGGTCAGCAGGTACTATCAAAAGTCATTGATGCCCGAGCTATGTGAATCGAGACCGGAGAAGAGTGCATACGCCGCTCGCCGGCACCTGGAGCCCATCTCCAGATTCTGAAAATGGGTCAGATGGTCATCACGATAACATGAGCATGAGCCTGAAATCCTTGTCCGATTAAATCTGCGGTAATCCCATGTCTGCAAAACCTGAACTCAATCGACGTCTTGATGATGCCGCCTCGCTACGGAATGCAGGACGCTTTGATGACGCATACGACGTGTTGCAATCACTGGCACTCGACCCTGATGCAGCGCTATTGGGTCACACAACTTCCATTGCACTGCCCAGACGATTGCATTCGGCTTTCCTGAAACTGGCCAAGGCACAAAAGGACGCTATCCGGCGCGTCGGCCTTCAGTATCATCTTGTGCCACCTCCGGATGTGTTGAACAAGTATGCTCAGTTCACAATGGCCGAGCGCGTGAAAATGACAGAGGCAAACCGGCAGCCCGTACCCCGAAAAATTCACCAGATCTGGATCGGTTCCAAACCGGCGCCCGCAGGCACAAACGCCTGGCGAGAGCATGCGACAGTAAACGACTATGCGTATCAGTTATGGACCGAGGAGAACCTGCAAACACTTGGGCTTGCACAAAGCCCCGCGTACCGCAGCATGCTGGATAAGGGCGACTTGCCCGGAGCCGTCGACGTCGCCCGCTACTCCATACTCAAAAGCTATGGCGGCGTGTACCTCGATTGTGACTGGTACCCAGTGCGAAACGACATCAGCTTTCACGATTTGTTGCCGATGAATGGCCTTGTCACCATGGCCGAAGACGTACCCAGAAACACCGGAAAGGGAAGTTTGTTGCTGGCAAATTCCTTTATTGCATCACCACCCGGTCATCCTGTGTTCACAAGATTGTCCAACGCCCTGACAGAGGTTATAGCCGAGTTACCCAAGGCGCCTGCCTGGTGGTCAACTGGCCCTTTGTTGTTTACATTGATGTGTCGAGGAGGATCGGTAACCCTTGCCGATGCCGATATGGTGGCGGGAGCCTTGTCTCAGGACATCCCCCTATCGCAGGTAACGAAGTGGTGCGAGCAAACACGTCTGAACGATAGCGGGCTATTACTCGCGTGGCGCTCATGGGAAAGGTAGTTACTTCATGAGCTCGGATACTGACACCCAACGAGCACCCGCGTGCGCCGAGCTTACCTCAAAAAGCTGCCTCAGAAAGTGCCATGCTGCCTCATCGTGCACAAGCTGATGGGTGAGAATGCCAATGGCCGATCGCCCGTTTTGCACCTGCATTGTCACTTCATCGGCAAGCTCATTGGCCGGGCGCCCTCCCCGGGTGCCTTTCCAGTCAATGATATCCACCTGTGTGTTAACCGAGCGCGGACAGCCTGGCTTCTCTTCACCGAACGTGGATAAGCCTTTGAATCCCAGCGCGCCTATCTGGTTAGCAACATCGCTGGCTATGCGATTCCAGGGGGGAACCAGTAAAGGCACGAAACGCGATGGGTGCCATTCGGAGAGTCTCCTGAAACCACGTTGCAATTCTGCGGTCACCTCATTCAGCGCTCGATGGTTCCCCAGTTCCTGTTTTTTTTCATCTGCGCCGGCGTAGTTGGTATGAGACCAGCCGTGTACGGCGACGGATACGCCGCTGCAAGCGTCAAGTCGCTGTGCCAGGGCCAATCCGGTATGGGCAGGAATCACAGCCAGCGTTAGCGGAACTGAAAATGATGCGGTCAGTTTCAGTAGCGCATCCAGTGATTCACAGGGCGCTATTGCATCGTCATCGCGCAGCCAGAAACTCACCGGATGACCAGACACTGCCCTGTCATCCAATGCCTTCGTCAGTCTGACCGTGGGGCTGTTTTCACTATCACTCATAGACCAACATGCTTGTGTAGAATCTCATGCACGGATGTACTTGCCATCTCCAGAGAATGATGGTGCTGCACATGAGCCATGGCCTGTTCAGACATCGCTTGCACCCGTTGCGGGTTGCACAACAGGGAAGAAACAGCAGACACGTAGGCGTTGATATCTCCGTCGGGCGTCAGGATGCCCGTCTGCCCATGAACGACAACTTCAGGCACACCGGCTGTCTCAAAGGCGACCACAGGAACACCCGCCGCTTGTGCTTCAAGGTAAGCAAGGCCATAGGCCTCTCCGCATCCGGGCCAGATATAAAGTGAACTCTGTGCAAGCAATGTTGCGATTGCAGACGACTCGAGCAACCCATGCCATTGCAAACGCTCTGACGGGATAGTACAGAATAGTTTCTGCACCTCGTCATGCAACGGCCCATCACCGACAACCGATAAGGTCCACGGTAGATGCAACAATCGCTTTAAAGCATCTGCAAGTGTCGCATAGCTGCGCATCTTGTCGCCGGCACGCATCATGGCAACCGTCACCAGGCGCGATGTATCGGGAGTTGTCGTTCCTGGTGTGAAAAATGCGGTATCGATAAAGGGGCGCAATCTGGCCAGAACCGCAGTCGACGATGCGTTACGCAATCCAGCCCTGTCCCTGTCAGTAAAGCAGATATTAACCGCCGCCTGATTTACAGATTCCAGCACGGACGCCTGCATTGCTGCCCAGACCCCCTTGCCGCGACGTTTGGAGTAGCTGGCCTCGGCCGTAACGTAGGGTATTCCAAACCGCGTGCAAAGCTGGGGCCCGACAAGATCAGGCGACTTGAAATACGGGTGATAGCAAAACCACAGCGCGGGGACTCCCTGCTGACGCCAAAGACGTGACAAACGTTGTATCTCAAGATCCGCCTGCTCAAGCAACAGCGCCTTGTCAGACACGCCGTCTGGATTTTTCAGGAAAGCCCGTAAATGTGAAGCTACATCGACGTTAAAGCCGGCTCGTCGCATACTGTCGACAAGCAGACGGGCCATGAGTCTGTCGCCCGACGGGGTCTGGTGGTCTACAGGTTTCAACGGCGAGTAGAACGCGATAGTTTTCTCGGTCACATCGAATACCGTAGACTTGCCTGTTCTGGCTACTATTGGCCTGAACGTTTCGGTGAATACTACACCAGTTGCACCGGAATCTATCTACGGGCATGCACCTGATGAGTATTAACAGTTGACCCAGGCAAAGTTACCTCCCGTTGCGGTTATCGCTGACGCACATTTTCATGACATTGACAGTGATTATGGCTGTCGCGGCATCGACGTTGAGGGCCAGCGGCTTACCCTGAGAAGCTGGGTAGACACCAGAAGGTCCTCGCGGGTGTTCAACGAAAGCAAAATGGCACTTCAACGGGCCTTGCAGGATATCGAAAAAAGAGGGATCAAGCATGTTGTACTGCTTGGGGACTACACCGACGATGGGCAGATCGAAGCAACCCAACGGCTGGTTGATCTGCTGCGCCGGCACCGTGATCAATCTGGAACACAGTTTTTTGCCATCACCGGCAATCATGATGCGTTTGGACCTCTGGGCAAACATCAGTCAACTCGATTCGTCAGTGATTGCAACGACACCGTCCTGGTTACCAGCGATCCTGAAGTAGCCGCTACCGAACCCGAATCAGCAATATTTACACCCGCAATGTACTGCGAAGGCGTAGCAGACGGGATAACAAAAATGTCTGATTTCGGTTTGTTTAACCAATCAGACTATGTGCACTGGGAATCTCCTTTTGGACTGAACGACTCGGTTGACACCCGCCAGTATCTCGCCTGTTCGGCAGATGGCCTGTCGGCACACAGACTGGTTGATGCATCGTATCTTGTTGAACCCGTGGCAGGACTGTGGTTGCTGATGATCGACGCCAATGTGTTCGAACCACGCAATGGGCAATGGATGCCTGCACAAAAGAAAGCGTTTCTGGACAGTTCCGATGCAGGATGGAACTCGGTACTGAGAAACAAACCTCATTTGTTAAGCTGGATTGGCGACGTGTGTGCTCGTGCACGGCAAGGGCATAAAAAACTTCTTGCCTTTTCACATTATCCCATCATTGACCCCTTCGGTGATCACGAGCAACGTGCTTTCAACCTGTTTGGCGATCACGAAATGACTAAAAGGCAACCAGAAAAGGCGGTTGCAGAAAAACTGCTATGTACAGGTTTGCAACTGCATTTCAGTGGCCACCTGCACGTCAGTGCACTATCACACCATTCGAACAATTCGCAAACAATTGAAGACTGCGCAGTACCCTCCCTTGTTGCATTTCCTGCTTGCTATAAAATCGTTCATTCAGCTAGCGAGGTATTCGACATCGATACTGTCCGGTTGTCTTCGATGCTACTCGATACGCGGCTGGTGGCATACTATCAACAAGAACCCACTGCAAATAGCGCTACGGACACCGCCACGCTATCAGCATCCAGATACGAAGAGTTTCTCTACCGCAGGATGCAATCAAGAGTCGAGCACCACTACCTTGCCAAGGAATGGCCAGCGCATCTTGCCCAATCGGTACGCGAAACCAATGTTGCTGATCTTGCCTTGTTCATGGCATCAGGATCTGCGGCTACCGGTGGTGGCCTTGTTCCCATGAAGGGCGCCATTGCGTCTCAAGCGTGTGATTCACTTAATCTGGCACTTTCCCCGTACGACATCTGCGTGGTGGATCTCACCGGATGTCACATGATCCAGTTGATATCAGACTGGTACTGCCTCCGACAGGCCAGCTATCTGGCAAGAACATTCATCACAGCCGACAACCTCCGGATCTATCGTTACCTCACGGATTGCTTTGCCGAACTCCAACCTGTGAAGCCAACAACAACAGTTGAGTTCTTCGCACAATTTCTCGGCATGATGAAATTAGCCATCGAACGCTCGGAACCATCAGCCACACGAGAAAGGACCCTGTTGAGTTGATAATGGATAGCAAAATCCAGCGCTCAAGGCAGTACCGTTACGCTCAATTGCGGATATAGAGATTGTTTACTACAAAACGCACACCTGCAACTCCATAAGCCACGCGCTCAGCCTCATGCACGACACCAGCGTCGTTGACGGCACCCGTCAGCTTTACGGTATCTTCACTGTCTTGACTGACCCGTATTCTGGCCGTTACGGTCTGACCGTTGTTGCGCAGCGCCTCGCGCACCTTTGACGATAGTGGCTTACTGTCAGAGGTAGCTGTCAGAACATTTACTCTGTGTTCTTTCTCTGCCACCGGGTCTTCACCGTCGGTAATGACAAACGGACCGTTGGCTGCACATCCGGCTAACAATGCCATGACGCATGCCAACACCACGCCAGACGCACTGTGTACTGTATTTCTCAACGCTCTATCCTCCACAAGCAAACGATTAGATTAGACGCATTCGCCAAAAAAATCTGCGGAGTTTGTGTCTGCCTGAGGTTAAAACACTGAAACTTGATGCACGCAATATTGTCCACAATTGAGATCACGTCGTACCTAATCTTTATGCCCTCCGTCATCCACAGCTAGAATTCAGCGCCTGCTTCACAATATCGCCGATGCCCACGATCCGAAAAGCTGTCAATCAGACCACTTCTGACTCTTGAAAATCACTTGTCTATCATGACTTTTCTTCACCTCAAGGCGTTGTGGTGTCCAGTGTTTCGCCAATGCTGGCTTATTTTAAGCGCCTTAGCGGTAGGTTCCTGTGCCATACCACTGGACGTTGACAAGCTGGTGGCCAACAGGGCGCCACCCGGGGAATGTGCGGTACTGCTGCACGGTCTCGCCAGAGACAGATCGTCGATGAAACCGATGCAGGTTGCCCTGTTACGGCATGGTTATCGTGTGGTTAACCAAAACTATCCTTCCAGGCACCTGCCTATTCAGGACCTCAGTACGTCAGTCATTCCCACGGCTGTCAAGGCATGCCGGGAACAAGGCGCAGAACGTATTCACTTCGTTACTCATTCACTTGGCGGAATTCTCATCCGACAATATCTGGAAGACAGCGACATACCTGACGTGGGACGAATTGTAATGTTGGCGCCACCCAATCAGGGCAGCGAGATCACTGACACGTATCGCAATGCGCCCGGATTTTCACTGATATTCGGCCCCGCAGGTGCTCAGCTGGGCACCGATGAAAATAGCGTACCGAGTAATCTGGGACCTATAGCCGTTGACACAGCCATCATCGCTGGCACATCCACCATCAACCTGATTCTCTCGCTCTCACTACCCAACCCGGATGATGGCAAAGTATCCGTGCAAAGCACGAAACTCGACGGTATGTGTGCACACCTGCTTTTTCCAATTGCCCACCCATTCATTATGAAGGATGCGAGAGTGATTTCCGAAGTACTTGCCTATCTGTCCACCGGAACTTTTTCGTCCCCGGATTCTCAGTACTTTATCTGTGGTGCTAATGGCGATGTTTGGCCCTGAACGGACCCTGACGCACTTCACAGCTCTCCCCTTCCAGACGCATGCTGATTGTATGAACATGTCGAGAAAACCGTGAAAATCCTGCGCAGATGTCTGATCGGAATCGCCTCGACAATGGCGCTGATCTGTATTCTTGTTATAGCCTTTCCAGAGCTGCTTGTAAAATCACTAGCCATAAGTGTCACCCATTTTTTGACCGATCGCGAGTTGCATATCGGCTCACTGGATCTGGAACGAAGTCTGCAGCCTCGACTGACTATCACAGACCTTGCCTTTGAAAACGCCGATTGGGCTAGTGAAGACTCCCTGTTTTCTGCAGATCGCCTTTCCGTGCAAATACAACTCTCCGAGCTGCTCAGGGGACAGCTTCTTGTCCACGATTTTTCCTCCATTGGAGCTGAAACACATCTTGAAATAGCAAACAACGGCGCAAACAACTGGCAACTTTCGTCAAGGCCAATGACCATTCCGCCGTTGAAAAGGCTCACCATGGCTAACGTCAATGCCCGCGACACAGTTGTCACGTACGTGAACAGACAATCGCCTGACCATCAACGCCTGATGCTCAGTGAGGTGACATTAAGCAACGATGCAACAAACGCTGCACCTCAACTGACGGCTAGCGGTGAAATCAACTCTGTGCCTCTGGCAGCCGCTCTGACTCTACAAGCCGACAAGCCTGGCATCCCGTCGGTATCAGACCTGCTGCAATTGCCCTACTCGCTGGAGATGACGGCTGGCGACATACAGGTAGCGGCAAACGGTCGGATAAACGATGAAGGGAACACGCTGACAATCGATAGCGATGTGTCACTGGATATAAACTCGTTGGCGCAACTGGGAAACCTGTTAAACCAGCCGCTTCCGGAGCTTGGGCCAGTCAAGCTAAGCGCCACCGTTTCGGCCAGTCCAGGCATGATTGCCTCATCTGAAATTCAGATACCGGATCTTCACCTCAGCATTAACGACCCGCGACTACAGCTTGATGTGCAAGGCCAGTTTAGCGATGTACCTTCCACCAGCAAAGGCTCAGCCAGCGTGTCACTGGACGTACCTGATGTCGATGCAATTTTGTCCATGTTCAATATAGAAAAACGATTACCCGGCCAGTTAAATGCTGATGCGACGTTAACGGGCGAAAACAAGAAATATGACGTGGTGTTGCAAAACGGTGATTTTACCTCCGAGTTCGTCAACGCGACGCTCAGCGGCACAACTACAGATATTTTGAAAACAGCCCGCACTGATTTGTCGGTAGAGCTTGCACTGCCTGATCTTTCGATTGTCACGCATTTGTTCGGCACAAGCATGCCGCCGGAATGGGGGCCCATCACCGCCAGCGCCGAGCTTCAGGGTGAAAGCGGCCTCTATTCCCTGAATAATCTGGATGCAACACTGGATGGTCAATCAAAAGCCTCTGCCAAAGGATCGATCAAAAGCCTGAAACCGTTTGAAGACATGCATCTGGACGTTGATGTAAGTCTTGACACACTCCGTGAGGTGTCGGCGTTTACCCGAAACCCACTACCCGATATCGGCCCGATGACAGGCACAGGCGTGGTCGGCTGGAAAAATGGAAAACTGTTTCTGAAAGATGCCAATACGCGTCACAAGAGCCGATATGGTGTCGCTGTCGTGACAGGTGATATCGGTGATCTGATTCACTTCGATAAGGTTCGACTCCGTGCTGACGCCGAGTTACCCGATTTTTCGGCATTGGATCTGTTTACAGGATTCGAGTTACCCGATGTTGATCGTGTTGTTGCAAGCACTAATCTGATCAGCGCAGATGCACTGGACCTGTCAGCGCGACAACTGACAGTAACAACAACGCTCGATGGCGTCACTGTCGTGGGTAAAGGCGCTGTGGAGTCATTTATCAAACCTGACATCGGCGTCGATTTACAACTTTCCTCACGCGTGGATTCGCTAACTGAATTGAATGCGTTATCCAGCAAGATACTACCCGATCTTGGTCCACTACAGACCACCGCACGACTCAAGGGGCTGGGTAAGGATTTTGTACTGGAAGACATAAGCGCCGTTTTAAGTGACAGTAGTCTTACCGGTACGCTGACTGGTCAGCTGGATGATCTGACGGATTTGGACACGCTTGAATTTGATGTTGCCTTGCACAGTGAAAATGCTGCGGTAGTGGCCACCGAACTGGGGTTTGATGGATTGGCACAAGCACCAGCAAAGATTGCCACCACGGTAAACATTGACGGACAAAATCTTGGCTTTGACCGTACGGAAATTGACATCAACGGCAATCTGCTTAGTGGCAACCTTGACATGCTTGACGTTTTTGATGATACAAAAAAAACAGAGTTCAAAGGTGACATCGTCGTAAGAGACGTCAATACAAAAACCCTGTTTTCTCAACCGATTGATAATCAGCAAGACTTGGCAACATCTGCCGAAGACAACAAGGCTTCTAAGCAGCCTGCGCAGAACACCCGGCTCTTGTCTGATCAGCCAATACCTTTGGATATCGTGCGAAACAACAACATGGATGTCGATCTGCGAATTCTGAATCTCACCACCCACCTGCTGGATATTACTGACGCCCAGCTTGATATGGTAGTGCAAGAGGGTGTTCTGACTATCGAACCGTTCTCAGGCACCGTCAATGAGGGAGACGTCGATCTGGAACTGGTTATTGACGCAGATAAAAAACCGGCCACCTTCGATATTGATCTTTCTCTTAACGAATTCAATCTTGCCAGAGCCATGGTACTGGACAGTACCGAACTACTCGAAAGCACGGGTGGAACATGGGCCAAACTCAATATTGCCGCACAAGGAGAGTCTCTGGCGGACATACTGGGCGATGCCACAGGGCAAGGAGGATTCTATGTAGAAGACCTTCTGTTCAATGAGAACGTTCTGTCGATCTTCTCTTCCGACCTCATCAATCAACTGGTTGATGCGATAAACCCGTTCGCAGATCAGGAAATGATGGGAACACAGTTACTGTGTTCAGCGCTTTTATTTGAGCTGAAAGATGGTGTGCTTGAAACGCCTTTCGGTTTCGCAACCGAAGCTAGCGATTATTCTGTGGTCGGTGAAGGACAAATAGATTTTCAGAATGAGACTCTGGAACTCATGTTTAATTCCAAGCCAAAAACCGGGCTTGGAATCAGTCTGAACAGGCTTGCGGGGCTGGTCCGACTGACAGGCCCTTTGGGATCGCCCAGCTTAACCTTAAGCGAGCTCGGGCTATTGCAATTCGGTGCATCAATAGCGGCCGCTGTCGCCAGTGGAGGCGTTACTCTACTTGCCGAAGGCTTGTACAACAAGCATGCAGCAATGTCTGATGTTTGTGCACAGGCTCTGGGAAATTAGGCAACACTCAAACCAAACGTCGAGTGCTTATAAAAATCGTGTGTATACAAATAGTGCGTATACCAACGCACATCAACGCCTGAACTGATCGAATGCCAACGAACAATACCAATCAACGGGAGCTTTGCCTCAGCCAGCTGATAGATCGCTCCTCCATATAACTGTAGAACGGGTTGTAGCGTAGTCGCATAAGCCAGCTTGCAGGAAACACCAGCATTCCTGTCTCTCCGGTAAAATCCGACGTTCCCAAAAACAGCTCATCACTGTTGTCCGGTTTTGTTTGTCCGTATAGCGGATCATCTATTGGTATCGGCAATGCTACGTGCGACAAGGAGAACACACCATCGGGCCAGGAAAGATTCAACGGTGTGGTTTCAACAACCTCTGCGGTATTTGGCGGTTTGCGACGGACCTCAACCGCTGGAGAATCCGGCTGGGTGTTTGTCACCAACGACAAGGTGAAGGGCAGATCAGCTCGCGCCATGGTTTGTGCTGTGAAGGGCCCCGGGTTAGAAATCAGCAGCTCTGATGTTGCTGCAACGCGATTGATATCAAACAACACGAATTCGTGTTTACCGACCGAGCGCTCACCGGCGGAGACCATCAGCAAAAGACGGTCAATCAATGATTGAGTGGATACCGTGGCATCCACGGTAGAGCTGAACACCAGCACGGGTGGCAGGACGTTGTCAGGATCCAGTTTGCGTCGCTTCTCGATGCGCCGCGCCAGATGCCGGGTTAGCTTGTGCACCTGCGAGCCCGCATTGAATGTAAACGAGTTGTACTTGTAGGGATCAAATTCGGGGATGACCCTATTCCAACGACGTGCCCGCAAACCCGGAATAGAAAGCACAGAGTCAACTGCTCCAGCGAACCTTGCAGCACCGGTAACACCAATTGCCGGCGACAGCAATACCAGACTGGCTGGCATTGGCAAGTCGTCGTCCTCCATCGCATCCAAAGCCGCGTTAATTGCCAACGGCGCACCGAAGGAATATCCGAACAGGTGCACTGGCTTGTCACCAAGCTCGTTCTTAAGATGCCGCAAGGCAAGCCTTGAGGCCGCTGCGGCATCTTGCCACCGAAGCGCGTTGAGGCCCGAGGGTGCGGTACCGTGGCCGGGCAGTCGCAAACCGACAACGTGATAGCCTTCGCGTACCAGTGTTTGCCCCAGTGACCGAAAGGAATAGGGTGAGTCGGTGAGGCCATGCAACATCAGCACGCCACCACGTGGTGTCTCGGGTACCAGTTCGAACGTTCTATTCCAGTTGGGTTGGCGACTCAGTGGATCGGACATGCTTCCGTCACTGAAGCGGGACATCCCCATGTCCTCACCAGTACTAACGAGCGCGTGTACCTTGGTCGACAACTCCTCAAACAGGCTCTCTTCAAGCTGGAGATAATCGTCAAGCGATTGAAACTCCCGCTCGTGGACGGCGGTAAAATCCGACTCCAGCGAAACCGTGTGCCAGGGACTGAGCTGCGCAGTGCTGCAGGCAGTAGCGAGAAAGGCAGATAAGCCAATTACGAGTAGTTTGTTCAAAGCAGACATCCGGTTATGGCGCAACCTGCGGAAGAGCGGTACGCTCCGAGTTTGCGCGGTAGAAAATAACGTCGCGAGAGCAGTCCCAATTCGAGTAAGTTCTATCGCTCATTTGAGGCGCTTAGTGGGCCTAAGTAACGAAAATGAGCGATAAAACGGGCCGAAGTGAGGCTGTTCACAGCAGGGATTTTCTGCCGCGCAGGCTAGTGGGCTACGCGGGCTCTCACGTTATGTACCTGCCAGAGAACAAGCCCCTCTACTCGCGCGCTTTGCCGCCCATACAGGGCGGTGATTGTGGCACCTCTCCTCCCCGCTCTTTCCATTCTTTAGGGGTGTAGGTGTGCATACTCAGGGCATGCACGCCACCGCTGAGCTGGCTTGCCAGCAGCTTGTTGACTGAACGGTGCCGAGCGACCAGATTCTTGTCCGCGAACGCGTCACTGACGATAACCAGTTTGAAGTGGGTTTCGGAATCTGGCGGCACATTGTGCATATGGCTTTCGTTGACGACATCCAGCCTTAGCGGCTTGAGCTGCTCTACGACAAGGTCATTAATCTGTTCTGCGGTGGTCACAAACACGTCCGGTGATACGAAGCCTGACTATAGAATAACGTACGCGAGGCATTTCAGGCACTTGGTGCTGCCGGTACGGTCTTGAGCTTTTGAGAGAGCGGTTGCGATTTACCGGTAAGGTGGTACTCATAGATGGCTGTATACGCCAAAACCGCCCTGACATACCGGCGCGTTTCAGTAAAGACAATCGTATCGATCCACACATCGGCGTCAATCTCTTTTTCTCTCAGCCATTTATCCACGCGATGCGGACCCGCGTTGTAACTCGCGGTCGCCAGAACCTGATGATCATCAAACCTGTTCATGACATACCGTAAATAGTGGGCACCAAAATCGATATTGGTCGCCACATCAGTCAAGTCTCCACGCCAGTTTTTCTTGCCTTGCAAATCGGCCACGTATCTGGCCGTACGCGGCATCAGTTGCATCAGTCCGACGGCACCGGCACTGGAACGAACATCGGCGATGTAAGCGCTCTCTCGACGCATAACCCCGAAAATCCAGGAAGGCTCTATTCGGTGCTCGGACGAGGCCTTGGCTACTTCCGAGCGGTAAAGCACAGGAAATCGAACGGATATAGCCCGCCGACTTTCATCACCGCTACGCCCCGCCGAATAGATAGCGCGATCATATAAACCCCACTCACTTGCCAATACTGCGGACACCGCCAGTTCCTGAGGTTCTCGCCCGGTAAGCCAGTTATTCCACTCGCGTCTACTCTCGTGCTCCAGCCCGACTTGATTGAATTCTCGCGCCCTTAACAATGCATCATCGTTGCGCAGACTATCGAGCACACTGGCTGCAGGTATGATTGGGTCATCGTAAATTGCGTAGTCCTTACCCAGCCTGTCAGCGGATAGAAAACCGTAATATGACTGCAAGCTGGCCAGCTCATTGTAAATCCGAAGCGCCTCGTCCTTACGTCCAAGTTTTTCGCTCGCCCGCGCAACCCAGTAGGCCCAATGATCCTCTTCCTGCTCCTGCGCCGGCAGACGGGCAATATTAGCCAATACGGCGCTCCAGTCTTCGGCGAGCAAGGCAGTTCTTACGCGCCACTCGGCAAGTTCCAGATCATCATCCCGACCGTTAGTAGCTTCCAGAAAACCTTGGGCTTCAGGTAATCGCCGATAAGCTGCACGCATGACAAGCGCCCGATGCGTGTCGTAACGATCATCTTTGTAAAAGGTATAGTCGTCACGGATTTTCAGCCAGTGCGCAACCGCTGACAAAGTGTCCTCTCGTGACCAGTCCACGACCAGATCGGCGATGATGCGACGGTTAAGCACGTTGTTTTCACTCAGCTTGCCACTTAACAGAAGCGATTTTGGATTGCTGCTCGCCTTAATCCAGGCCTTGGCGCGTCGACGATCTGACGAGCCCAGATACGTCAGCATGGGTGTCGCGTATTCGGGTTTATTCGCCTCCATCGATTGGTAAATTCTCTCCCAGATGGATGCAACCGGCGGTGTGTCATTTGCTTCAATCTGTTCCATGACTCCTGAGCATATCGCGGGATAGCTGACAGGCTTTACCCATAACTCCAGCACAGCATCGTCAAACCCATTGAGCTGACCGGTTTCATGTCTCGCACGCAGCGTTGTACACGGCATTTCAGCGGCCAGTCGAGACTTGCTGACCCCAAGAAACAGACGCCACTGCTCAGTGTCTGCCAGGCGTTTCTGCAAGTGTCGCGTAAGCCGGCCGGTCATGGATGAATGACCAGTGCGCCGTTCAAACGCATTGAGTTGCGTTACGGCACTGCGAGACGGTTTAGTGTCCGACCAGGATTTCTGTAGTTGTTCAAAAATGAGAAAATCGTGCAGCGGGTAATCAGCGAGTTTGCCTGCGGTCTGCTCGAAATCCTTGAGATCACCCGCTGCCAACTGCTCTCGCGCCATGACAAAGAGCTTTCGCTGACTTTCAACGCTCTGCTGCGCGCCGTGAGCGGTATGCTGGATGGCCAGAAATGGAAGCGCCAGAACCCATCCCAGCAGGATATGTCCTCGCCCAGGTCGCCAAAAGCGGTATGCAGAAACGGATTCAGTCATGTCTCTCACCCTACACCCGCCGGTATCGTGGATACGCAGCAAAGTCGATTAGAATTGTCGATTACGCGCATTACTTTAGTACAATTCAGGACTTATTCGAGCGCCCGTGTCACCCTTTGCCTACACCCATTGTGAACACCCTCCCAGAGCCTATCGTCAATATCTCAGGTTACCGTTTCGGCAAACTGGATTACTTGCCGGTTTTGCAGGCTGATATGCATGCAGCCCTTGCCTCAACCGGGGTGCTGGGCACCATTTTGCTCGCCGACGAGGGCATCAACATCGCCCTGTCTGGTCGTCGCCGGCAAATAGATGATGCTATCGAGTACTTTCAGGGCGATACCCGTTTTCGTGACATCTGGCTCAAGGAGAGTGTATCGACAGAAATCCCGTTCTCCAAACTCAAGGTACGCATCCGCCACGAAATCATTGCGTTTGATGGAGCCAATGCCTCTGACAAACACCTGCACCGACCAGAAGCACCCTCACTATCACCAGATACCGTAGCCAAGTGGATCGATGAAGGTAGGGATATGACCCTACTGGATACACGTAACACCTACGAAATAGAATCGGGCACGTTCGAGACAGCCGAACATTTGAACATCGCCCACTTTCGCGATTTTCAGGAGGCTGTAACCAAGGCTCTCAAGGAAGGTCGTCTGCAACGGGACAAGCCAACGGTGACTTTCTGCACTGGCGGAATTCGTTGCGAGAAAGCTGCGCCCTGGATGATGGAGCAAGGTTTCAAGGAGGTTTACCAGATACAAGGCGGGGTACTTAACTATTTCGAGCAAACCGCGGGCAAACACTGGCAGGGCGAATGTTTTGTCTTTGATGACCGCGTGGAAGTCGACAAGCAACTGAAGCCAACCGGCGCCAGTTGGTGTACCGACTGTCAGCTCACCATTGCGCCAGGACAAATCTGTACCTGTCAGGGCTCGCGTACCGCCATGGAAATTGTGTAGGATTTTCCCTGCTTGAGCTTGTCGTAGTTACCAAACACCTCGTTAAACGATCGTTTGATAAAACCTCTCAGTCCGTTTATCGTGACGACGACGATGCGCGCTCCAGGTTGCATGCGATGGTAGGCGTCATCAAACATGATCTGAAAGAACTCGTTTCCTACCTTCGCCGGGAGATTGGATACCACCAGCGACAAAGGCAGATCAGGCTCCACATGGCTAAAACCGTTACTTAGATACGCGCGCGCATTACCCAGGCAATTACGCTCCGCATTGGCATTAGCGTATTCGATTGCCAGAAAGTCCTTGTCGACCATGTGCACCTGCCCCTGTGTCGCTCTTTGCGCTATCGACAGTCCCAGCGGCCCATAGCCACAGCCCATATCCAGTGCAATATCATTTTCCCGCACCTCGAGATGATCGAGCAGCAGGGCACTGCCTTCGTCTATCGATCGTGGCGAGAACAAGCCCCAGGTGCTATGCAGGCGCAAAGGATGGCCCACCAGGGAAGTTTCAATGACGAGATCTTTTCTCAAGTGGTCAAGCGACATGGCATCAAGTATGGCACCGATCCAGCGCAGTTCGTGCAAAATCCCCCGCATTTCGCTACCCTTGGCGAACCCGGCCATCGCTTGGCCATTAAATTGAAGGAGTACTGCATGCGTTTGATCCTGTTGGGCGGGCCCGGAGCCGGCAAAGGCACTCAAGCTGGTTTCCTTACACAGCGGTACGACATACCCCAGATATCAACCGGTGACATGCTCAGGGCCGCAGTAAAAGCGCAGACTCCTCTGGGGATCGAGGCCAAGAAGGTCATGGATGCAGGCGATCTCGTGTCTGATGACATCATCATTGGTCTGGTCAAGGAACGCATCAAGCAGGACGATTGTGCCAAGGGATTTCTGTTTGATGGCTTTCCGCGCACCATTGCCCAGGCCGATGCATTGAAAGAGGCAGGAGTCAATCTTGATGCCGTGGTTGAGATTGATGTCGACCATGAAGAAATCATCAAGCGCATGGGCGGTCGACGCATTCATGAGCCGTCAGGCCGAAGCTATCATGTGGAATACAACCCGCCGAAAGTTGCCGACACGGACGATGTAACAGGCGAGGCACTTATGCAACGTGATGATGACAAGGAAGAAACCGTTAGATACCGTCTCAGCGTTTACGAAGAACAGACAGCCCCGCTGAAAGCCTATTACAGTCAGTGGGCTGAAACCGCTGATTCATCGGCACCAGCCTATGTAAAAATTCATGGCATCGGTAGCGTTGAAGCCATTCGGGATGCCATTTTCAAGCAGCTGGATACGGCCACCTCGGTAACGTAGCGTCACCGACACTATCGTCAGTGTGAAGCATGCCGTCAGCTTGCAATGCCAGCCGCGCAAAGTGGCTGTCAATCGCAAGTTGACGTACCTGCCAATCAGTCAACTAACAGGCAACCCCTGACCGCCTGCAACGTAGCCTCAGGTTGTTCGCTCATCATCATATGACCACAGTTATCGATGATGCTCAGTTGTGCATTGACAAGGGCCGCCAGATGCTGGCCCGTCTTTACCGGCGTCATGCGATCGTTACGACCTGCAATGATGGTACATGGCTTGTCCTTCACAAGCTCTGCCGCTGACTCACCTCCTGCGTACTCGTTACAAGCCTTGAGGTCGGTGTACAGCACTCCCGGCGCGGCCCTTTCCAACAGCGCCATAGCCATGTTCTGCACACTGATACCGGCCATCGGGTTGTGCCCGAGTTGTGATCCAAAGCTATGACTGAAAATAGCAATCATATCCACCGCAGATTGACTGTTTGCAGCGGCCGCGTCGAGTAGTGGTGCACCAACAGGCATGGGATAACCGGCACCGAACAACACCAATTGCTCAACACGCCCGGCTTGTTGTGAGGCGGCCTCCAGTGCGATCAATGATCCCATGCTATGCCCACCAATAATGACCTGGCCATCGGGTAGATCATGGTCTGACTGCAGTGTATCCAGCAGCAGCCACAGATATTGCGCCTGTGCTTCGATAGACTCCAGCGGCTCGCCTTTGGAGGCACCGTGCCCGGGCAGGTCAGCGGCCACCACGTTGAACCCATGACGCGCAAAGTAACGGGCCAGCAGCACCCACACAGTGCGATCCATACCTGCACCGTGCTGCAGTACCAGCGTGCGTTGACCGGCTTTCCACGGCATGCCGCCACGGCCTACATAGATCTGAACACCATCGACAGCAACATTCATGATCTGGCTCTCTTCAATGCCTGTCGTAGATCAGCAAGCAAATCGTCCACAGCTTCCAGCCCTACCGACAGGCGCACCAGACCCGGCGAGATTCCGGCGCTGGCGAGCGCCTCGTCATCCATTCGCGAATGGGTCGTGCTCGCCGGATGAATGACCAACGACTTGGCATCACCGACATTGGCCAGATGGGAGAACAGTTGCAGGCTTTCTATAAACACACTGCCCGCTTTACGCCCGCCTTCAAGCTCGAAGCTGAAAACCGCCCCACTGCCTCTGGGCAACAGTTCTTTCGCCAGCTCATGATCAGAATGAGTTTGAAGCGACGGATGATGAACCACTGAAACGCCGTCATGTTCATTCAGAAAATCGACAATTGCCTGAGTGTTACCAACATGCCGATCCATACGCATAGGCAGTGTTTCAAGACCCTGTAGCAGATGAAACGCATTGCCGGGTGACAAGCTGGCACCGAAATCCCTCAAGCCCTCCTTGCGCGCTCGCATGATGTAGGCGGCAGGACCAAATTCTTCTACAAAATCCATACCGTGAAAGCCCTCATAGGGTTCTGTAAGCTCCGGAAAACGTCCTGATGCTTCCCAGTCAAATCGACCGCTGTCCAACAGCACGCCACCCACGGCAATACCATGCCCGCCCATGAATTTGGTCAGGGAGTGCATGATGATGTCCGCGCCAAGACGCATGGCCTGCATCAGGTAGGGTGTGGTCAAGGTGGCATCAATCATCAACGGAACGCCAGCCTCGTGAGCGATAGCTGACACCTTGGGGATATCCAGCACCTCGCAACGCGGATTGGCGACGGTTTCAGCAAATACCACTTTGGTTTCCGGACGGATAGCGGCCGCAAATGCAGCAGGATCCTGAGGATCGACAAACGTGGTCTCGATGCCAAAGCGACGCAAGGTGTAGGTCAGCAAATTATGTGTTCCACCATAAAGCGCGTGCGAGGCAACGATGTGGCTACCAGCGCCGCAGATGGTTGTCAGCCCCAGATGAATGGCAGCCATACCACTGGCCGTACACACGGCACCTACGCCGCCTTCAAGCGCGGCTACACGCTCTTCAAGCACAGCGACTGTGGGATTGGAAATACGTGAATAGACATGGCCTGCACGCGCTGTGTCAAAAAGCGACGAGGCCTTGTCACTATCATCAAACACATAGGATGTCGTTTGATAGATAGGCGTTGCACGAGCACGTGTTTCGCTATCAGGTTGCTGACCGGCATGTAGCGCCAGTGTGTCGAATCCGAGAAAACCTGCGCCTGCCATAAAATAAGATCCTGAAGGTTAAATCCTGCGAAGGCAATCACTTGCTCTGACTGCCTGCGGGTAAGAGGTGACCGGCGGTAGCCATTCAGGTAATACCGAACTCATCCTCACGTGCACGTTTTACCACATCGTAGTGCTCACTGAGCAAGTCACTTTTGGTCACGACACCCAGAAGTCTCGGCTTTTTCTTTATAGCGCGATCGACGACGGGGATGTACTCGTGCTGATGCTCAGCCATGTTTTGCACGGCAGTGACGATATTGGTCATACTGGTGATGGCGTAATCTGCATCCAGTGCCGAATCGACCGCTTGCTTTTCGATACCGTGCTCGATAGCGTGCGAAATCAGCATGGACAACGACGCACTGCCAATGAAAATACCCTTGTCGTCGACGAAAACCGCCACTCGCTGACGCGCTGATCCCATTCTTGAACTCAGCTCTCCAAGGGTGATGGACTCTTCCACCAGCAGGTAATCATCACGCACAAGACTTTCTACGCGGTGAGTCATCAGCAGACTGATATCCCGACCACGCGAGAGGTTGACGTTTCGCCGCGCCAGTTGCCAGCGAAAGAACGACCCATGTTCACCGGATTGCATCACCGTACTGGCAAACGCCGCTGCTGTCATTACGCCCAGAGTAATGCCGTAATCACGGGTTAGTTCGAACACGATCAGCACAGTGGATATGGGTGCGCCCAGCAATGCCGACCCCATGGCAGCCATGCCAATCGTTGCATAGACGCCCTGCTCACTCAATTGCAAGCCTGTCATCGATACCACCACCCAGAACAAGGCACCCAGCATGGCCCCCAGAAAAATCGCCGGACCAAAAACCCCACCCGCAAAACCACTGCCTAGCGCTAGACACACAACTGCCAGTTTCGCCACCAGAAGGTACAGCAACACATCACTTTCAAACACGCCTCGTAGTGCCAGTAAGGTACCCTCGAATCCAATACCCAGCACCAGTGGTATTTGTGTGGCGACCAGCCCCATCAGAATGCCGGCAACGGCCGGCTGTACCCATCGAGGTATACCCGAGCCTTTCCAGAGTTGTTCGATACCGCCTGTGATCACCAGCAGACTCTTGGCCAGTAGTGCTCCCAGAACGCCCAGCAAGGCAAACAACACAAACTCCCAGTTGGATACGATTGCATGTGGCAAGACCGGGAACAAGGCCTGGTTTCCCAGAAAATAGTCACGCACTAACATTGCCGCCATAGTTGCAATAACAATGGGGGCAAAGACACGTAATGTGTAATAGCCAACAATAACTTCAAGGGCAAATATGACCCCGGCAATTGGCGTATTAAACGAAACTGCAACGGCGGCAGCCGCACCACAACCAAGAAGCGCAAGCGACTGCTTGTGGTCAAGCGTGAGCTTCTCGGCAATGAACGCGCTGATGGATGCCCCGATATGTACCGCTGGCCCCTCTCGCCCAAGTGGTGCACCAACGCCCAGTGAGACACCGGCTGCCAGCGCTGCACCAATACCCGACCGCACCGGCATACGGGCGCTGTTCATGGCGCAAGCCTCCATCACATCAGCAATCCCGTGGTATCGTCGGCCCGGAACAAAATGCATGACCATACCAAGGATCAGCCCGCCCACGGCAGGTACAGCCACGACCTGCCAGTCCGGACGCGCACTGATAATCTGGTTGAAGCGGATTTCGGAGGCGGCACCGTAGCCAAGCCACTGGACCAGCAACACCAGTTTGATTAGCAAAAGCGTCGACAACCCCACCAGCGCTCCCACCGATGCTGCCAGCAAAAAGAAACCGAGCCTGCGACGCAGACTTATTCCCGCGCTGGCACCCGCGCTGACATTTCTGGCGATTAGAGAGCCGAACGACACGTGAGGCTATTCATGACGGATAAGAAAGCAGTTGCGCAAGGATAGGACGTTTTCAACCATAAACCTTATTTGCGAGGGCAATTTACGCCATCCCCATGGTTCGCCGCGCAAAACGTTGTCGTAACGGCGACACCGTATCCAGTGTCATGAGACCCAATGCCCGCAGGTGAGCCGGCAACGCAGTTTTTCCACGAAAACCCCGGGCGAGAAGGTCGGTGAACTGGACGACCTGAGCTTGATCACCTTGACGTTGCTGGACAAATTTCGCAAGCAGATCAGGACTACCCGGATCGCTGTCACCCGCGTTTTTTAATAGACACTGAAGCTGCGCAGCGTCGCGCATGGCAAGGTTATAACCCTGTCCTCCAACAGGATGAAGCAATCTTGCAGCGTTACCCAACAACACGGTTCGTTGAGCGACTTGCTCGGTCGCCTCTATGCGCACCAGCGGCGTCACAAAACGCGGGCCCACCGCTTCAAAGCGGCCTAATCGATGACCGAAACGCTGCTGCAATCGCCGCAGGTAGGCCTGATCACTCAATGACTCCAGTGTTTGCCGATCATCTGGCTCAACGCAATCGACAAAGCTCATGTAGGGGCCAGGGCGCGGCAGCAGAGCCAACGGGCCACTGTCGGTAAAACGCTCGTAGGCAATGTTGTCATGTGGGCGTTTTAACTGAACAGTTCCCAGAAAGGCATACTGGTCATAATCGACCTGTCGGGTGTCGATACCCGCGCACTGGCGAACCACCGACGACAAACCATCGGCAGCAATCAGCAAGCGGGCGTTGAGTGCGTGCTCAGCGTAATGCACGGTCACGCCATCGGCAGAGTATTCGACGGTACTGACGCGAGCCCCCGTCATGTGCTGCACAGAACTGCCCGCAAGCTGCTGACGAAAAGCCTGATTGAGAGTGTCATTGTTAACCACGTAACCTACCGCATCGACATCCAGCTCATCAGCCTGCAATCTGGTCGAACCAAAATAGCCCTTGTGCGATACGTGCACTTGCCGGATCGGGCAGGCATCGACAGCAACCTCCTCCCATAAGCCTTCCGCTTCAAGCCACTGACGAGTTCCCATGCTCAGCGCTGTACAGCGTTGCCGAAGAGCTGAGCAAATATCTGTATCCCGACTTGTATTGTTTGAACTGTCTGTGACGCTCATTACGTTCTCGGCGTCTATCAAGGCAACAGAGTAACCCTGCCGAGACAGAATGTGCGCCAGCGGTGTACCCACCAGCCCGGCTCCGACAACCGCTATGTCGACTGCGTTGTCCATCTTACGAATGGCCCATCCAGGCTTCAATGTCTGCAACGGTCTTGGGTACGCCATCGGTGATAATTTCGCAGCCATTTTTAGTGACTACAACATCGTCTTCTATGCGTATTCCCGTATCTCGGAAATCCTTGGGTATTTTTCTTGAATTTCCCAAATAAAGACCGGGCTCAACGGTAATAACCATGCCTGGCTCCAGAACTCGCCAGTCGCCGTTGATTCGATATTCACCCACATCGTGTACATCCATACCCAGCCAGTGCCCGGTCTTGTGCATATAGAACGGCTTGTAGGCTTCATCCTTGATTAGTTGCGTTAGCTTGCCCTTGAGTACACCAATATCACGCAAACCACGTGTTAATACTTTTATGGCAGCCTCGTGTGGTTCGTTCCAGTGATTGCCCGGACGGGTTTTCTCGATAGCAGCGAGTTGCGCTTCCAGCACGATGTTATAAAGTATTTTCTGCGCTTTACTGAACGTGCCGTTGGCGGGAAAGGTTCGTGTAATGTCTCCAGCGTAATAGCCAAGCTCGGCACCTGAATCAACCAGCACCAGCTCCTTGTCGTTTATCGTGTCGTTATTCTCGGTGTAATGGAGAATACAGCCGTTTGCACCGCTACCAACGATAGGCAGAAAAGCGTGCTCTGCACCTTGCGACTTGTACTGCGATACCAGTATGGCCTCCAGTTCATACTCAAGCATACCCGGCTTGACAGCTTTCATAACGGCGCCATGCGCTGCAGCACTCAATTTGGCCGCCTGCTTCATCTGCTGTATTTCTGCGCGACTCTTGAACAGGCGCATCTCATGCAAGTGATAGTCCAGTGAAATGAAGGAATCAGGATCGCCACCATCACGACTACGGCTTGAGCGTGCCTTGTTCAGCCAGCCGAGCACTTGAGCATCAAATGCCTGATTTTTGCCCAGCGTGTGATAAACCGATTGCTTGTTCTCCAGCAATCCGGGCAGGATGTCATCGATATCGCCAATCGGGAAGGCATCATCGGCACCGAGTGCCTCTGGTGCGTCTTCAACTCCGAGCCGGCGTCCCTGCCACGTCTCTTTCAGTTCATCGCGTTCGCGACAGAACATGATGTACTGACCCGCCTTACGGTTGGGTATCAGCACCATCAATGACTCTGGCTCATCAAAGCCAGTTAGATACAACAAGTTGCTATCAGCCCGGTAACGATACTCTGTATCACGACTGCGTATACACTCTCGCGCCGACGGAATAAGTGCGATGGCGTTGTCGCCCATAATGCGCATCAGTGCTCGACGCCGACGCTTGAATTCCGCCGCCTGAGTCTTGGTAAACCGCTGGGTTCTGCTGCTACCTTTTTTCACGAAAGTTTTTCCTGACTGGTCGGACTGATAGGGCGTAACTCTTCGAGTACCAGCAACACACCAACACGCACATACTCTAGCAATTCCACGTACATGGTTTCCTGCTGATCGGCGCTGGGTATCGCACCGTCATCATCTGCCTGATCGGCGGGGTCAGCGGCGTCAATTGCCTGAAAATCCTCGATGATTTCGAGGGTGTCTTTTGGCAGTGGGCGGTTGCCACGCTGCGCCATGGTTAACCCGATGCCGTAGGTAAACCCGGCACAAAAATCTCCCAGCGCGCGCAATCGCTCCAGAACCGGTACGTCTTCATCCGGCAATGTGGGTGTAAATTCAAGATCTGCGTCGTTCATCGAGGAGAGAGTCTGTCCAAACCAGGCGTCCAGCAGCTTCAACGGTGCGGCAT
The DNA here is from genome assembly GCA_045110475.1 of Granulosicoccus sp. GTDB lineage: Bacteria > Pseudomonadota > Gammaproteobacteria > Granulosicoccales > Granulosicoccaceae > Granulosicoccus. The sequence continues at coordinate 34,294 of JBGCGC010000040.1, read as the reverse complement.
TACCCGCAACCTGTGCAGGGGAGAGCGAAGCCGAGTCCAGCACTTCTGTGAACCAGCGCGTTTTGGCTGCGCCACTGGGCTGAGCACACAACAGGCCACAGCACAGCCCGTGGACCTCGGATGTAGGCAACGGCACGTTGAGCAACGATAGCGAGCTGCCAATGTTCTGATGGGCGTAGTTCAAAAAGGCGAGTTCCCCGAGATTGGTCTTGAAGTATACAATGCGTCAATGTACGTGCACACGGCAAAGGTGTATTCGAGCTGGCTTCGAGGATAGAGATCATGAGCAGTCCAACGCTACACGACGAATTCAACCGTCTGGAGACTCGCATGAGCGACCTGATAGGTCTGTGTTCAAAATTGCATATGGAAAACCAGACACTGAAAAACCAGCAAGGTACGCTGGTGGAAGAACGAGCACGTCTCATCGAAAAAAACGAATTGGCCAAAAACAAGGTTGAACAGATGATTCAGCGATTGAAATCCCTGGAGGCCAGCCAATGAGCGGCAATGATGATCGTATTACGCCTATCAATGCCGGGCGTAATACCAATGACCCTTCAAGTAGCCGGCCGGCCAGACTTCGCATCCTCGACAAGGAAGTGCAAATTGGCTGCAAACCTGGCGAAGAGGATGACCTGATGCAAGCCGCAGCCTATGTCGATACGTCCATGCGAGACCTGCGCAAACGCAATACCACGTCCAGTATTGAAAAAATAGCGATCGTGACAGCGATCAATACAGCGCACGCGTTGCTCAAGTCGCGATCACAGGAAAGCGTTGATGAAACTGTTCTGGATCGGGTAACAGCGATTAATGACAAACTGGATCAGATACTGACCAATACCTCTGGGCATACAGCAGACAATACACCTGATAAGCCAGATTAGTCATGATTTGGTCACAAACAGTTCAAGCGTTCATGACCGGTTTTTTGCTTGCGACCATAACGTAACGCGCCGAGTCTATCGTGGCCGTGCACGATCATGCTAACCTGTTCATCGTATCTTCTGCGGTGTTTGTTATTCGGTTGGGTATATCCCTTGAGCCTAATTTCTCACCCCGGGGTTGGTCTGGTCGCTGTTGTTGTGCATGTCCGTCACGGCGGAAAGCCTGATACGGTTCCAGCCGACCCCACCTGAACCGATTGGTTCAAGGTAGCACACCTTAAACGGCACTGTGGTTGATACACTCACTCTAAAACCTGCGACAAACTGCGTCGAGTCAGCCATGAGTGAGCCATGAGTGAGCAACCAAGAGACCACCTGAGGAAAGAACTTCGCAACCGGCGAAACTCACTGGACGCAACGCAGGTACAGACCTTGTCCGCTGACATCTGCACTAATGCGGCAACACTCATCACTCAATCACAGCACATCGCTGGATACTATGCCTTCGGTGCTGAAGCTGATCTTACATCATTAATGTCACGCTTCGAAACAGAAAACAAAGTGGGCTATGTTCCCGTTGTTCTGCCTGAACATCGCATGGAGTTTGCACCGGTAAACAGTCAAACACCTGTGTCGCAGAATCGCTACGGTATCAAGGAACCACAAGTTGATAGCTCCCGACAGGTAAGTGCGTCAAATCTTGACGCGGTGCTTGTACCACTGGTGGGTTTTGATGAGCAATGCAATCGCATGGGTATGGGTGGTGGTTACTACGATCGCTGCTTTGCACACCGGCTTGGTACCAACAAGCTGCCTGTTCTGATTGGCATTGCATTTGAGATGCAATGTGTAGAGACGGTGCATACGCAAAGCTGGGACGTACCGCTGGATTTTGTTGTTACAGAATCCCGGATCCTGCAAAGATCACAGTAGCAAAGGTCACAGTAAAGGAAAGCGCGCGTCTCTTTGTTAGCGGTACGTCATTTCTACGATATCGTATTCCAGCGGAGGCGCGAATCTATTCTTCCCACCACTATATCTCCTGCCTTTATCTGAGAAACATGGAGTAAGCCGCGTTGTCAGACTCCTCTTCAACCTTGTAGCCCAGCTCGTTGATGAAGTCTTCCATTTGCTGTTCTTCGCCAGCGGGCAAGGTCATGCCAACCAGCACACGTCCATAAGCTGCTCCGTGATTGCGATAGTGGAACAATGTGATGTTCCAGCGGCGTCCCATCGCAGCAAGAAATCGTGCCAATGCTCCAGGCCTTTCAGGAAACACAAAGCGGTACAGCTTTTCATTGGGCAGATTGGCATGCCCTCCCACCATGTGACGAAGGTGCAGCTTGGCGGTATCGTTTTGCGACATATCGAGCACGCGATAATCCGCATTTTCTAGCGTTGCTATCAACTCCTCTCGTTCGCCCTTGCCGCCGTTAACCTCCACACCGGCAAACACCTGCGCCTCGGCATCTCCACTGTATCGGTAGTTGAACTCGGAGATACCACGCTTGCCGAGCGTATTGCAGAATCGCAGAAAACTCCCCGGCTCCTCCGGTATGGTCACCGCCAGCAACGCCTCACGACTTTCACCAATCTCCACCCGTTCGGCCACGTGACGCAATCTATCGAAGTTGATGTTGGCACCGGAATTTATGGCAATCAGGGTTTGCCCGCTGATGCCGCGCTCCTTCACATACCGTTTCATCCCCGCGACCGCCAGCGCACCGGCAGGCTCCGTGAGTGTGCGTGTCTCATTGAAGATGTCCTTGATGGCCGCAGACATCTCGTCAACACTAACTAAAATGACCTCGTCGAGAAATTCCCGGCATACCTCAAAGCAATGTTCACCCACCTGTTTGACAGCAACACCGTCAGCGAACAGACCCACCTCAGGTAGTGTGATTCGTTCATTGGCTTTTAATGCATCGTGCATGGATGCGGCGTCGATGGGCTCAACACCAACGATCCTGACCTCCGGACGCAGATATTTCATATAGGCGCTCACACCCGATGCGAGTCCGCCTCCACCAACCGGTACAAATACGACATCCAGATCGCCGGGGTGCTGGCGGCATAGCTCGATACCCACCGTTCCCTGACCGGCGATGGTGTCCGGATGGTCAAACGGATGTATAAACGGAAATCCGCGCTCTTCACTCAGGGTGAGCGCATGAGCCAGAGCTGTATCAAAATCATCACCGTGCAAAATGACCTCACCGCCAAGACCTCGTACCGAGTCCACCTTGATGCCAGGTGTCGTCTGGGGCATAACAATGATGGCATTGATTCCGAGTTTTCTCGCCGCGAGAGCGACACCCTGAGCATGATTGCCTGCCGATGCGGCAACAATACCGGATACTGGCTGTTCCTGAGTGAGCTTGAATACCCGGTTAAACGCGCCACGGCTTTTAAAAGAGAAAATACTTTGCTCATCTTCACGTTTCAGCCATATCTGATTACTCAGACGACGCGATAGTTGCGGGGCTTCATGCAGGCGGGTTTCTACGGAGACGTCATAGACGCGAGCCGAGAGAATGCGTTTGATATACTCGTCGTGCAGCGGACTCATCAAGCTTGCTTCAGATCAGTTATACGATACGGGGCATCAATGTACCCCGTTTGACCGGCTTTTGCTTGACACAATGCCGTACCCGAGCAACCACCCAACCTGAGAAGTTCACATCAACATGCATCCCGGAAAACACGCGGCCGCGTTGGCAGCACTCAAGTATGTCGAAAACGATTCGCTACTGGGTGTAGGCACCGGCTCAACGGTCAACGTGTTCATCGAGGTACTGGCAAATTCCGGCATTCGTTTGCAGGGCTGCGTAGCCAGTTCCGTAGCCACCGCTGAGCTGCTGGAGCGCCACAATTTCAAGGTCATGGATTTGAACCTGTCCGGCCAGCTTGAGCTTTACATTGACGGTGCAGACGAGGTCAATCCGGCATTGCAGCTGATAAAGGGCGGAGGGGGAGCACTTACGCGAGAGAAAATCATTGCTGGCGCGAGCAACCGATTTGTCTGTATTGCCGACAGCAGTAAAGAGGTTGATGTGCTCGGCGAGTTTCCACTACCAGTAGAGATTATCCCTATGGCTCGCAGCTTTGTATCTCGCGAAATTGTCCGCCTGGGAGCAGACCCTGAGTACCGCGAGGGCCCACCGACGGATAATGGTAACGTGATTGTCGATTGCTACGGCTTTTCCATCAACGAGCCTGCCACTCTGGAGGCCGAACTCAATGCCATACCCGGTGTAGTGACCAATGGCTTGTTTGCGCGCCGCGCAGCAGATGCGCTGATCATCGGTCACGATGATGGTCGCGTGGATACCCGTACCAGCTAGTGTAGTGTGACCTTCAAACGCTACACTAGTCATTGATTTGCCGTGCACTATCGCCATCCAATCCCGGCTCGGGATGTGAAAGACGGCGCGGGTCTGTTTCATGGTGATTAGATGGCATGATGTCATCCTCCCCTGAGTACATACTGTGACCCTCCAGCGCGAGCTCAAGCGTTATGCGAGTGCCGATGCTCAGATTACTGGCTCTGACCTCGCCTCCATGCATTCTGACCACTCTGGCAACCAAAGCCAGACCCAGGCCAATTCCCTTATGCTCCTTGGCTGATGATGCATCCCGCTTGAACCGCGTAAACAACTGGTCAAGCATGGCCGGATCGATACCAACACCTTCATCGTCCACAGTCAGAATGGCACGACTTTTCGAGTTGGCCAATGTCACCGTGATGGTTGTATCTTGCGGAGAGTACTTGATTGCGTTACCCACTATATTGGTAAATGCTCGCTCAAGCGATGCGGCATCTCCCACAACCCAGAGATCATCGTCGACAGTCTCGATATCAAAGGTAATAGCCTGAGCCTGGGCTTGTGGTAGCAGTTGGTCCAGCGTATTGTCCAGCACCGCGTTCAACAACAAGGGTTCGAAGTGAGACTCTGACAAGCTGTCCGCTCTGGCAATGTGCAAAAGATCATCCATCATGGACAAGCTGTTGTTGATGTTCTGGGCAATTCTGGGGTCCGGGTTGTTTTCCAATAAGTACATGGCTGAAATCAAGGGTGACCTCAAGTCGTGAGAGAGATAGTCGACCATCTCTGCCCGCGCTTTTTCAGCGGTACGAATATCGGTAACGTCCAGCACGCTGACGCAGATAAGCCGCTCGGATAGCTTCTCTCCAACTGCACGAAAATTGACAACAAGTTCGTGATCGTCGTCTCGGAAAGAGATTTGCCAGGGTTTTCGATTAATCGTCAGATCACGAAACTGCCGCGAGTCCTCTCCGCCGTTCGGATTGCATCCAAGACAGGCAACAAAGTCCAGCAGATCGCCTCGCTTCCGATACCCATCGACAAGTTGATAGATCAATTTGTTAGCTCGGATGCACTCTCCGGCAGGATTCCATACAGCAAACCCTGCTGGAGCAGCCGCGAGCATCGTGTCCGAAAAGGCTTTAACGTTACGCAGCCATTCCAACTGTTCACTCACCGTAAGGACGTTGGTCTGAAGCCGTTCAATAGAGCCAGTCAGAATGGTGGACTGCTCTTTGGCCCTCACCCTGGCCAGCGAGTCAACATAGTCAGTGATTTGCTTGCCAATGGTATTGTCAGTAATGCGCATCTGTATCAGCAAGTCTTTCGACGCAGGGTAACGACGCACATGGACCCCACGATGTTCAACCCATTGATCATCCATACCGGTAGGCAGAATAACTGGCAATTCCTTACCTCCCGCAAACCGCTCTTTACCAACCGTGAAGCGCCATCCATCGATAGGAAGATGGCGTGCGGCACTTGTAAAAAACTTGACCAGTGCCTCGTTGTCATTAACCACACGTTTTGGCAGGCTGGCAGACGAGCGCTTGTTCTCTTGTTCCAGAAAAGCATTCACGTACTGCAGGCGGTGGCGGCTCCAGAACAGATAGCTAACCAGTACCGGTACACTGGCTGCGAACGGGGCGAACCATAAATGCAAGATTTTGTACAAAACAAAACTGATCAGTATCGGTATGAGAAAACCAATGGCTACAAAAACCAGGCCCCACTCAGGGGGAGCTCTGGAGTACACCAGCAGCATGACTGGCAAAAGAAAGAAAGCAACGATCAAGGGCAGATAAGGGTGCGCCCTGCTGACCATCAACCCGTCGCGAAGGGCAGCAAATATGTTGGCGTGAATCTCGACTCCCGCCACAGCCTGATCAAGCGCAGAAACAGGGGTTGGCACCACATCACCCAGACCAGTAGCGGTCATTCCGACAAGTACTATTCGGTTTCGTAGATAATCGTGCGGTATATCACCGCGTATGATATCGGACGCAGATAATCTGGGAAATGTGCCTGCCGCGCCATAGAACGGAATGAATACCTCGTTATCCAGCATCCAGTGCGATACAGATGAGCCATGCTCAGCAACGCCAGGAAGAGGATCAGGCGACTGTCCCAACAATTCCAGAGCAGCCAGAGACAGCGAAGGCCAATGAGCGCGGTTAAGGCCTGCTTTTAAAAAAACCCGTCGAACAATACCGTCTTCGTCAATGGGCAAAAAAATATGACCAAGACTCCCTGCGTTGCGGATGATGTCAGGGATTGGCAAGGACTCTACGGATACCCGTCCACTACCTCGTTCGGTCAATATCGGCAGAACCGACAGTGGAAGCTCTCCTATCGCGCGCCCCAGACGCATATCGTCTGCCTTGTTTTCGGAAATTTCCGTGTACAGGATATCGGAAAATACAATCCTGACACCATACTGTGCAAGGCGTTCAAAAAGCTGCGCCTGTATGTCTCGCTGCCATGGCCAACGACCAAGCTCATTGAGGCTGTCGGAATCTATCGCGGCAATGACGATATCCGATGGAACAGCACGTTGATCATTCCTGACCCAGCTATCGTGCAATAAAAGATCAACTTTGCGCGTTGCCTCACTCCACGTTAGCGTAAAGGTCAGCAGCAACAATAAACAGAAAAAGACGAACACGCTGGCAAGCGTCACCCGTCTTGACCGTCCAATGGAATTAAATGTTTCCCTGACCATGAGTCATACGGTCAAGTATGTGTAATGCAGATAGCGATAGCAAAACGATGGGGTCGAGTCACGTGTTGCCACGGATATCACGCACCTCCGCTTGTATGTTCTTCTAATCGATAGCCATGTTGATAAATTGAGGTTAGTTTCCAACGCTCAGATGCCAGTAAATTCAGTTTTTTACGAAGACGGCTTGCGTGGGTATCTACCGTACGTGTATTGAGCTCAGCCGATGTGCCCCACACCGTCGTTAGGAGGTGTTGGCGCGACAAGACACGACCACGATTCCGAAACAGAAACAAAGCGAGCTCATATTCTTTTTCGGTCAGTTTTATGATTTCGTCGTTGAGACGCACCTGACGATTGGATGTATCGAATACATAGGGCGGACATTCGAGCACTTCTGTTTCAGGTTGCGCCCGTCTGGCCAGCGCATAGAGACGTGCAAGCAACTCGTGCTGCCTGACGGGCTTTGCAAGATAGTCGTCAGCACCTGCCCGCAAAGCGGTCACTATGTCCTCTTCTGCCTGTCTGGACGTGGCAAAAATGACAGGGATATCACTGGTCAGGGTTTTTCTGATCCACTGCAGAACGTCAAGTCCGGTGCTACCGCTCTCCAGCATCCAGTCGAGCACTACAACGTCGTAGCTGTTTTTTCGAAACCCTCTCTGGAAGTCTTCGGCAGTATGAAATACTCCACAATGATAACCGCTGCTCTCGATCCAACGACTGACCCGTGCGGCCTGCTCGTGGTTGTCTTCAAGCAAAGCGATCCGAAGGTTTTGCTTATCGCTCATATTTGGTACTTATCCCTTTCGTGACAATTGGCTGTAGCAACTGCGCTCACCTGTGAAATTACTGCACAACATGATAGCGGATTCGGCAGCAAACCATTGAAATTATCCATGAAAGGCATGGATACGGGTCGTTTCAACCCGCTGTTGAAAGAATCATACGTTTCACGAATGGGTCACACCGGGAGCCATGGGGTTGAAATAGTGCCGACCGCCCTCCAGCTGGCTGATCACCTTGCACAATCTGTCCACTTCTGCCACATCGTCCGCCAAATTAATGTCGGCGGTATTGATAATCAGCAGGGGTGTCTCACTGTACGCATGAAAATACCGCTCATAAAGAGAACTCAACTGCTGCAGATAGTTACTATCGATGCGTTGCTCATGTGATACGCCACGACGCTCGATTCGTTCGATCAGCCTTTCCAGAGGTGCCTGCAGATAGACCACAAGATCGGGGCGCGAGACATCTTTTACCTGTTTGTCATACAACTGCGAGTACATCCACCACTCGGTGTGATCCAGTGTGAGTTCGGCGAACAGCCGGTCCTTGTCGAGAAGAAAGTCGGCCACGATCGGCTGGATAGGCTTGACCACCGCAGGATTGTTCAGCACCTCAAGACGGGCAACTAGAAAGTGCAGCTGTGTATGCAAGGCGCTTGCGCGTGGGTCCTTGTAGAAGGATTTGAGATACGGGTTACTGTTTTCAGTGTCGCTTAGAAATTGCGCCTTGAAATTTTCTGCCAACTGCCTGGCAAGCGTAGACTTACCCACACCGATGGGCCCTTCAACAGCAATGAACTGATATTTCATATAGTAGATTGTAGCTGCTAACAGCAGTTTCTGCAGATTGGCCTGGCACCTGCCCGAAGCCACTTTCGTCGAACCATTTATCCCGTGCAATTAATGGATGACACCAACAAAATGCTGAATCAAGCCTGATAGCGCCTGATACCGAAACGCTGGCAATTTTTCTTGAGCTCACTGATAGAGCCAAGACCCGGCAGCGCTTGCTCACCGTGAAGTTCCGCAAGCGGCCACAGCACAAACGATCGCAGGGCAATCCCCCTATGTGGAATTGTCAGCTCCTCAGTATCGATCTGCCGATCACCGAACAACAGGATATCCAGGTCTAGTGGCCGTGCGGTCCAGCGGGAAGTCAATTGAATGCGACCATGTTGTTGCTCTATCTGTTTTAGCTCGCCAAGCAATTCCAGCGGCTCCAGATTGCACTGAAAAGTGCACACGCTATTCAGATAATCCGGCTGATCCTGAGGACCCATCGGTGAGGTTTCGTAAATCGAAGCACTGATAACGTCATTACAGCCCGTTATCGCTTCGATGTCGTGCGCAGCCTTAAGCAGGTGAGCTTCACGATCACCCAGATTGCTTCCCAACGCCACATACACCTTGCTCACGATGTCTTTGGCGCAGCTCCTTTATCGCCGCCTGGTTTGCGTCTGCGCCTTCTGCGACGCTTCTTTTTCGAGGCTGCTGGCCCCGGCGCCCGCGGCTCCATATCGCCGATATCCGCATCGGCCTCCGCATTGGAAGCTGTTGACCAGATGCCTTGAGCTACCGGACGTTTGGCGGCCTCATCAGCTCGCTTATCTTCGGGCAGGGTTTGAACATGAGTCCACCAGTTCGCACAGCTTGTCAGGCGATCATCAACTGTTGCCCTGAGACACAGGAAATCGTAGGCCGCACGAAACCGCCTGTCTTCCATCAGCTTAAGCGCTCTGCCACCTCGCAACCTTTCCAACCGTGGCTGCATTTGCCAGATCTCTTTCATAGGTCCTGAAAACCGCTTGGGTATTGATATGACACGCAGTTGCGTTGAGAGCACCGCGTCCGCAGCAGCATGCAGGGCCTCAGCGACAGGCGCGCCCTTGCGAGTGTCGTGTAACGCATATTCTTCGACATCGGGCCAAAGCATAAAAGCCAAAAGGTAGGCGGGTGTGATGGGTTTTCCTACGGCTACCCGTTTGTCTGTGTTGATCAGAGCGGCATCGAGCATGCTCTCAAGTTCAGGAGCAGAACCCTTGAGACGTTTATCCAGTAAGGGGAACAGGAAGCGCAGCAAGTCATGCTGTCGAATCGAATGAAAGCTGCGCAATGCATAGCCACCCTGAAACAGCTTGAGGACTTCTTCGAACAACCGGGCGGGCGGTGTCGACTTTAACTCCCCGGCAATGCTGTCCATGGCCTTGAGCGTCTGCGCGTCGATATCGAATTCGAGTTTTGCAGCGAGCCTGACCGCTCTCAGAACGCGCACCGGATCCTCGGCGCAGCGCGTAACAGGATCACCTATAAGACGAAAGACACCCGCCTCCAGATCAGCCAGACCACCGACGTAGTCCACTACAGAATCATCAGCGATATTGTAGTAAAGGGCGTTTACGGTGAAGTCACGTCGATAGGCATCTTCTTCTATCGAGCCAAAGACGTTATCGCGTACTATTCTGCCCGCAGCGCCAATCTCGCCTCCTTCGCCAGCATCATGAGCGGCGCGGAAAGTAGCCACCTCTATAATTTCACGCCCAAAGACCACATGCACCAATCTAAATCGTCGGCCAATGATCCGTGAATTGCGGCGAAACAGCGATCGGATGGTTTCGGGGCTGGCATCGGTGGCAACGTCAAAATCCTTGGGTTTCAACCCAACCAGCGCATCTCTAACCCCGCCTCCGACCAGATAGGCAGAATGACCGGCCGCATGCAGCTGATCCAAAACCTTCAGGGCAGAGCGCCCAATGGACTTGCGAGTGACACCATGCTTGCCGGCCGGCACAATGACGGGGTCGGTGGTTTTTTTCGCCTTACGCTTCGCCTGATTTTTCACGCCAGTGCCTGAGGCTTTACCAGCCAGCAACGAGCGCCCCTTACTCATGGCGGTTCGCGATAATCCGCCCAGTTTCTTTAGCAATCCATTCTCCGTGCATCAATCATCTGATGCAATCTCAGGGGCGTCGTTCTGGTTCTGAAACCGGATAATCTGACGCCTTTGTTTTTTAGAAGGCCGACCGTCCCCGGCCAGCCCTGCCCGTGCCATGGAATCGCCACGTAATCGATCACCTAACACTTGCCGCGCACTGACACTATCGGCGGTTTCTTCGTACAGAGTCTGCGCCTCGACTGCAGGTCTTCGCTGATCGTTCAGCCCCAGCACCTTCACGTGAAACTCGTAAGGTACTTTTTCGATGGTAACCTCATCACCAACCAGCACAAGTCTGGATGGCTTTATCCGTTGCCCACCGATCCGTACCCGATTTTTGGCAATGGCTTCATTGGCCAAAGACCGGGTTTTAAAAAACCGGGCAGCCCATAACCATTTGTCTATACGTACCTTGTCTACCATTTACATGAACCTGGATAAATTCTTGATTCATAAAATTCCGCCACAAGTGCAGCACTTGTTCGGAGGATCTCAGGAACATTCCAGATAAAACGCAGGAACCATCCATGCAGTGTTACATCTATCGAAGCTCCGTCAAGGACGGTCTCTATGTTTATCTTGCTGAGGAAGATGGCCTGGAAAAGCTCCCTGGCCCAGTCATGAAACAACTGGGCGTGCCAGAGTATGCCATGACCCTTGACCTGAGTCCTGATAGAAAACTGGGACAGGAAAACGCAGCAACCGTGCTGGACAACCTCAAACAGCACGGATTTCACCTTCAGATGCCCAGAGACATTGAGCAGCAGTTGGCATCAGTGGCTCTTTCTGCAACACTCAGAGGACAGTCTGAGTCGTGAACATCCTGTCGGGCGGGTAAGCTGATCGCTATCGATCACTGAGCGCATCCGCGAACCAGCCAGATGGCACGCCTGATTATTTGTAACGTTATAAGGTGAGTCCAGAAACCTGAATTTGGACTGGACTCAAGCTGGGTTGCAGCTACGGACGAGGAGCGGTGTGCAAAGGGCTTGGCAACGAAGAAAACCAGGCGGCAAGGTCACCAATATCTTCATCGGACAACTGCGAGGCAAATCCCGCCATGATAGCGTTTTGTCGAGACCCGTCCCGATAGCTTTTCAGAGCATGCTCCAGATAACTAGCGTATTGCCCAGCCAGAATTGGATAACCGGGCACAGCCTGAGACATACCATCCTCACCATGGCAAGCGGCACAGGTGGCGGCCTTCTCGGCACCTGCGGCCGGGTCGCCAGCCACAGCTTGATTGAAAGGAACAATACTGGTGAGTAGCAGGCAAGCTGCAATGTTTTTGTTAATCATTAGTTTGACGCACCTTGCACTGCAAACCATGCTGCAATGTCCTCAATATCCTGATCGCTCAACAGCGCAGCATTAGCCTGCATGGTCGGATGTGAACGGGTTTTGGCCCGATAAGCCTGTAACGCCGCTACAAGATACTCGGCATGTTGCCCGGCGATTTTCGGTACATGGTACGAGGGATAGGTGTTCACGTAGTGCTTGACACCATGGCACCCAAGGCAGGTGTAGGCCTTGCCCTCACCAGCTGCGGCGTCGCCTGCTGCCTGCGCCAGCGGTGTCCCCACCACAAGGGCCATAGATGCACTCAGTAAACCTGCCCTGAAAAAGCGTAACGCACGGGCCTCGCTGGCTTGTTCACCAACTGACCTTGATAACTTGAATATCATTGAATAATCTGCACCGATTCGCTAGTAACGACGATACCGCCTTGATCGACGTATCGCAATTCCCCAATTCTAGCGGCTGAAAGCCGTAGCGCCAACCGCCGATTGGTTTAATTTACTTTTTAAAAAAGCTGCGCCATGAGATAGCGAACGACGACTTTGATCTATCCTTTCAATGCAATGAACATATCGTTCATGCGTTTGACAAAGCCTGCGCTGTCTTCAAGCTGCCCTCCATCGGCGAGTAAGGCCTGATCGAGTAGCAGGTGGGCCCAGTCCTTGAATCGATCCTCGTCCTGCTCCTTGTCCATCAAATCAAGGATGGGATGCGTAGGATTAACCTCCAGAACCGGCTGAGTACTGGGAAGATCATGACCCGCCTGTTTGAGTAATTGCTGCATGTGCAGTGCCATGTCATGTTCGCCCATGACCACACAAGCGGGGGAAGATGTTAGCCGTGTAGAGACCTTCACATCACTGGTACTTTCGGCCAATACGGTCTTGATTCTTTCGATGGTTGGTGCAACGGCTGCGGCTTTTGCCTCTTTTTCACTCTTTTGCTCATCGGTTTCCTGTTCGACGCCTTCAATGGCTGAAAGATCAAGAGCGCCCTTGGCAATCGACACAAAGGACTTGCCCTCGTATTCAGATAGATAAGACATCATCCACTCATCCACCCGATCATGCATCAGGAGTACTTCAATCCCCTTGTCACGAAATACTTCCAGATGCGGACTGTTCTTACCCGCTGCATAGCTATCAGCGGTGATGTAGTAAATCTTGTCCTGACCCACTTTCATGCGCGCCAGATAATCATCCAAACCGGTGAGCTGCCCTTTGGCATCGGCATGAGTGGAATCAAAACGGTAGAGTTTCGCTACCTGCTCCTTGTTTCCGAAGTCCTCGCCAGGTGCTTCTTTGAGGCAATTTCCAAATTCGGACCAGAAGGTTTCATACTGCTCGGGTTCCTTCTCCGCCAGCTTTTCCATCATGCCAAGCACGCGCTTGACAGAGGCACTGCGAATAGACTCGATGATTTTGTTGTTCTGCAGTATTTCACGCGACACGTTAAGAGGCAGATCATTACTGTCCACAAGTCCGCGCACAAAACGCAGGTAACGCGGCATCAGCTTTTCAGCTTCATCCATGATGAAAACACGCTGCACAAACAGCTTTATCCCGTTACGTTGGTGATTTCCATCGTAAAGATCAAACGGTGCCTTTTTCGGGATGTACAGCAGCGAGGTGTATTCCTGATTACCTTCGACGCGATTATGTGCCCATAGCAACGGATCATCGAAGTCATTGCAAACGGATTTGTAGAAGCTCTGGTATTCCTCGTCAGAAATGTCGGATTTGGGGCGCGTCCACAGTGCTGATGCATCGTTGACCTGCTCCAGCTTTGCAGGCTCCGGAATCGCCGCTTCCTCACCCTCCTCAGGCTCTGGCACGGGCGGTACATCACCCATCATCATGATAGGGAAAGTAATGTGGTCGGAGTACTTCTTGATCACGTTGCGCAGTCGATACGCATTCAGAAACTCACTGCTCTCTTCCTTGATATGGAGCGTAATGTGTGTTCCGCGATCTGCTTGCTCTACGTCCGCCAACGTGTAGCCACCACTGGCATCAGACTCCCACCTGATGGCCGCAGTGGCTGGCTCGCCTGCCTTGCGAGTGGTTAGCACGACCTTGTCGGCGACGACGAAAGCTGAATAGAATCCCACACCAAACTGCCCGATAAGCTTCGCATCGGTCTTCTGATCACCTGTGAGGGACTCGAGAAACTGTTTGGTGCCTGATTTTGCAATCGTTCCGATGTTCGCGATGACCTCTTCCCGATTCATCCCGATACCGTTATCACTGACCGTAATTGTCTTGGCTTCCTCGTCGACACTGACGATTAACCTCAAGTCGGTATCATCTTCAAGCAACCCGGCTTCTGCGATGGATTCGAAACGCAGTTTATCGCAGGCGTCTGAGCCGTTAGAGATTAGCTCACGGAGGAAAATCTCCTGATTGCTGTACAGGGAGTGAATCATCAGCTGCAGTAGCTGATTAACCTCCGCCTGAAAAACCATCTTTTCGCCGTTGGCTTCGGTCTTGACTTGGTCCTGGGATGTGTCGCTCATGCGAAATGTCTCCGACTGCGTAGCATTCTGACCAGATCCGGTCAGTGCTGGGTTATGAGTAATTGCCTGGCTCTGTTTTACAGAACCTGCCAGCCTGCCCGTATGATCAGTGCGCGGTTTATCAACAGTCAGGCGCGTGGTGCACGAAAGAACATCGGGATGAGTCTGGATAAAATCAAGGGTGCTCTGGTGCCAGACTCAAGAGCAGTGTTTCATTCAGGTTATGCCCACCAGCTTGGCCAGCCAATGGTATGCCTGTAGCAGACACACAAAAGCGCCAGCTATGACGGCTGGCGCTTTGGATACTTCTGATACAAAACCAGACGGTAAAAGTCTGGTTAGAAAAATCCGGTTCTACAGTTTTTCCTTGATTCTGGCGGCACGTCCTGTTAAGCCACGCAGATAGTAAAGCTTGGCACGTCGAACATCACCACGTCGCTTGACTTCGATACCTGCTACCAGTGGGCTGTAGGTCTGGAATACACGTTCCACACCCTCACCGTGTGAGACCTTTCGAACCGTAAATGCAGAATGCAGACCCCGGTTACGCTTGGCAATACAAACACCTTCGAATGCCTGCAAGCGCTCACGATCACCCTCACGAACGCGAACCTGTACGACTACGGTGTCACCGGCGGCGAACGCAGGCACCTCTTTGCCCATCTGTTCGGCATTGATTTCGTCGATGATATTACTCATGCTATTGCTCTTCTGTGTTGCCTCAAACTGCCTGTCAAGCACCTTTAGCGGAACTTGCAAGCTTGAGGCTTGTTAAAAAAATCGTATCTTCATCTGTCAGGACGGCCGATTCCAGCAACTCTGGACGACATTCCCATGTTTTTGCCAGCGCCTGCTGACGACGCCAGCGAGCGATAGCCTTGTGATCGCCCGAAAGCAATACTTGCGGCACCTTAAGACCTTTGTAGTCCTCAGGCCGCGTGTAGTGCGGGCAATCCAGTAATCCCGAGTCGCCGAAAGAATCCTCCTCCGCTGACAAGGGATCACCCAATACTCCCGGCTCCAGACGTGTAACTGCATCAATAACCGCCAAAGCCGCAAATTCTCCGCCACTGAGAACGAAATCTCCCAGAGACACCTCCAAATCGACAGCGCTGCGAACCACGCGCTCATCGACACCTTCATATCGTCCTGACACCAGAACCAGCGAGCCGCTCTTCTGCCATCCTCTCGCGAGCGCCTGATCAAACACCCGTCCTTGCGGCGAGAGGTAGATCACTTGCGCCTCACCACCAACACCGGCTTTGGCAGCATCAATTGCCTGCACCAGAGGTTCAGGCTTCATAACCATGCCGGGACCTCCCCCAAAGGGTCTATCATCGACGGTTCGGTGCCTGTCCGATGTCCAATCCCTGGGATTTTCCAGATGAAGCTTCAGTCGTTTGCTGTCCTTCGCCCTTCCAATAACACCGTGTTGCAGAGCGTCATCGATCAATTGCGGAAACAGCGTGACAACACCGATGTGCACGTCTAGAAATCCGGATCCCAATCGACCGTTATGACCCTGCTTTTCAAATCGACCTCCGTGATGACATCCGGCACCAACCATGGCACCAGCACTTCTTTCACTGCTTTTTCCGGCTGCCCCTTGCCTGTGTCTTCTTCCGTGCGCACTTCTGACTGCTCTCTTTCGTCCTTGACTACCATGACATCGTTGGCACCAGTTTCAAACAATCTGCTGACAGTACCAATCGACAGCTCATCGCTGGTTCTCACCTGCATGCCGATCAGGTCAGTCCAATAATACTCGCCCTTTGACAGGTCTGGCATCAGGTGTCTGTCTACAGCAATCCTTGCCCCGATGAGCTCACTGGCCTGCTCCGGGCTTGATATGCCATCGATCCGGACAACAATCGTCTTTCCCTGAGGCCGTCCCTCGACAATACTGATTTGTCTCCAGTCGCCAGATTGCTCCAGCCACCATTGAGTGTAAGAATAAATATTTTCTCGTGGGTTTGTGTCTGAATGGACCTTAACCCATCCTTTCAAGCCCGATACGCCGGTGATGTGACCAAGCGGAATGCGCTGGCTGGCGTTATCCACAACTGCTAACTCTCACCTATTGAAGTGCTTAAACTACCAAGCCCCGACTGACAGCGAAAGCTGCCTGGAGCATGAGCTGTGAGCGATTGATCAGGCAGCTGCAGCTTCTGATTTTCGGTAATCCTTGACCACTTTCTTGACGCTATCGCTCATTTGGGCACCAACACTGATCCAGTAGTCGATCCGCTCAAGATTCAGCTTGACTTCGGTAGCGTCGCCTCGGGCAACCGGGTTGTAGTAGCCGATACGCTCGATGTAACGGCCATCGCGACGTGCGCGACTATCGGTGGCAACAACGTGATAAAACGGTTGCTTTTTGGCACCACCGCGAGACAGGCGAATTGAAACCATGGGGTTTGTATTCCAGAAATTTAATTGTACATTGCTGAGGCGCGTACGCTCAGCCGGAGGGTAACTCCCAATGATACGCAATTTTCGGCACCGCGCCAACTACCGAACCACAAAAATTACCTTTGCACCGTTGTGACGCCGCACGAAAGTACCAGTGACAGACAGAATTATTGATAGGCCAGAGAACTGGCCAGCCAGCGCTCCGACTCCTCGATGGGCTCCTTCCGCCGACCAACGTAATCTTCGACTTGATCACGCGTTAGCTTCCCCAGACCGAAGTAACGGCTTTGGGGGTTGGCAAAATAGAACCCGCTGACCGACGAGGCCGGCAACATGGCCAGACTCTCAGTCACTTCTATACCGGCATTAGCCACAGGGTCCAGCATGCTCCAGATTACCTCTTTCTGTCGATGATCAGGATTGGCGGGATAGCCCGGAGCCGGCCGTATACCCTGATAACGCTCCTTGATCAGTTCATCGTTTTCCAGAGTCTCATCGGTCGCGTAGCCCCAATAGTGCTTGCGCACCTGCAGGTGCAGGTATTCAGCAAACGCTTCAGCAAGTCTGTCGGCCAGAGCCTTGGCCATAATACTGCTGTAGACATCATTCTGGCGATCAAACTCTTCGACCAGCGGATCCAGCCCCAAACCGGCTGTTACCGCAAACATCCCGATGTAGTCCTTGATTCCCAGGTCGCGAGGAGCCGTAAAATCAGCAAGACAAAGATTAGGTCGACCATCAGGGAAAGCTCGCTGCTGACGCAAGCAATGGATTATCTGCGCTGGCTCCTCGTCAGACTCGTTGGCATAAATCGCAATATCATCCGTGTTGATGGTGTTGGCTTCAAACAGGCCAATAACACCTTTTGCAGAGACAACGCCACTATCGACAAAGTGCTTGAGCATATCCTGCGCATCGCGGAAAAGTGATCTTGCCTCTTCGCCTACCGTGGGATCCTTAAGAATACGCGGGTACTTGCCACGTAATTCCCAAGCATGAAAAAACGGTGTCCAGTCAATGTAGTCGACCAGCGTCTTCAACTCTACATTGTCGATAACGGTCACGCCCATGTGAGCCGGTGGCACAACCGGTGATGTCTGCCAGTCAATCTGCAAACCGTTGTCACGAGCCTTTGCGATATCCATTAGCTCAAGCGCACTGGTTTTATTCGCAAAGCGAGTTCTGTACCGTTCATAGTCTTCTTCAAGCTCAGCGTCGAAACGCGATCGTTGATCATCACTTAGCAGGGAGCTTGCAACCTGGACACAGCGGGAGGCATCGACCACATGCACCACAGGCTGTTCATAGCTGTCGCTGATCTTGACCGCCGTATGCATACGCGATGTTGTCGCCCCACCAATGAGCAATGGCACATCAAAAGACTCACGCTGTAACTCTTTGGCAACGTGCACCATCTCTTCAAGAGACGGTGTGATCAAACCCGATAGACCAATCAGGTCGACCTTGTGGTCTCTCGCTTCCTGCAGTATCCGGCTTGCCGGAACCATGACGCCAAGATCAATGATTTCATAGCCGTTGCACTGAAGAACGACACCGACAATGTTCTTGCCAATGTCGTGAACATCACCCTTGACTGTGGCCATGAGCACCTTACCCGCGCTTCTCGACCCATCAGCATCTTTCTCCATGTAAGGCAAAAGATGAGCAACGGCTTTCTTCATCACGCGCGCCGACTTGACAACTTGCGGCAGGAACATCTTGCCTGCACCAAACAAGTCACCCACATGGTTCATGCCATCCATCAACGGACCTTCAATAACATCCAGTGGCTTGTCCATAGCCAGTCTCGCCTCTTCGACATCCATCTCTATATGGCTGTCAATACCTTTGACCAAAGCATGCTCCAGTCTTTGGGACACCGGTAATTCACGCCATAGGTCAACCTGCTTCTCTTCAACCTGCTGCGTATCACGATATCGCTCGGCAAGTTCGATAAGGTTGTCCGTTGCTTGATCTGTGCGCGCGAACACCGCGTCGGTCACCGCATCGCGCAATTCCTCAGGCAATTCTTCCATCACGGCCAGTTGTCCGGCGTTGACAATGCCCATGGTCATTCCTGCCTGTATGGCGTGGTACAGAAATACCGCATGAATTGCTTCTCTAACCGTGTTGTTTCCCCGGAAAGAGAACGACACGTTGGATACACCTCCACTGATCTGAACCTCAGGCATGGCCTCGTGAATTTGTCGCGTAGCCTCTATAAAAGCTATACCGTACTCATTGTGTTCGTCGATACCGGTGGCAATGGCAAAAATGTTGGGATCAAAGATGATATCCCGCGGATCGAAGTCAAGCTCCTTGCGCAGAAGATCGTACGCTCGCTGACAGATAGACACCTTGCGCTCAATCGTATCTGCCTGCCCTTCCTCATCAAACGCCATGATCACGATCGCCGCACCATATCGCTGCGCCAGTTTGGCCTGCCTTAAAAACTCCTCCTCACCTTCTTTCATACTGATTGAGTTGATGACGCACTTGCCTTGCAGACAATGTAAGCCCGCTTCGATGACAGACCACTTGGAGGAGTCAATCATGACAGGCACTCGGGAGATATCCGGCTCAGAGGCAATCAAGTGCAAAAATCGTTGCATGACAGCCGCTGAATCCAGCAACCCTTCGTCCATGTTGACATCGATGATCTGTGCGCCATCGTCAACCTGCTGCCGGGCGACATCAAGCGCTTCCTCGTATTGCTGCTCCTTGACCAGTCTCAGGAATTTTGCAGAACCAGTAACGTTGGTGCGCTCGCCAACGTTGACGAAAAGTGAGTCGTTATTGATGTTGAAAGGCTCAAGCCCGGACAGGCGACAGGCCCCGTCCAGTTCGGGTACACCTCTGGGACTGGATTGCTCGACAATAGCTGCGAATGCTGCGATATGCTCTGGCGTCGTACCACAACATCCGCCAATCATGTTGATGTAGCCACCTTGCACCCAGTCGGCAATCTCCTCTGCCATTTGCTCGGGCGTTTCGTCATAGCCACCGAAGGCGTTTGGCAAACCGGCGTTAGGATGTACGCTGACGAATGTGTCAGCAAGGCTTGCAAGTTCCTGGACATGCTCACGCAGTTGCGCGGGCCCAAGCGCACAATTAAGCCCTATAAACAACGGCTTTGCATGACGCACAGAGTTCCAGAACGCTTCCAGAGTCTGCCCGGACAGCGTGCGTCCAGAGGCATCGGTAATGGTCCCCGAGATCGCAATGGGCAGACGGATTCCACGATCATCGAAGACGCGCTCAACTGCAAAAATCGCAGCCTTGGCATTAAGCGTGTCGAAAATGGTTTCAATCAGAATGATATCAACACCGCCTTCTACCAGAGCATCGCAGGCCTCGTAGTAGCACGTATCCAGATCGCTGAAAGTCACGTTGCGAAAGCCAGGATCTTCAACGTCTGGTGACAGTGAGGCCGTGCGATTGGTAGGACCAATCACCCCGGCGACAAAACGCGGCTTGTCCGGAGTTTGGGCCGACATGTCATCCGCAGCTTTGCGCGCCAACAGAGCACTACTGAAATTGAGCTCCCTGACGAGCTCCTCCATCTCATAATCTGCCATGGAGATGCTGTTCGAGTTGAACGTGTTGGTCTCAATGACATCTGCGCCTGCGGACAGGAAACTCTCATGGATGCCAGTGATCAGCTCCGGGCGAGTAAGCGTGAGCAAGTCGTTATTGCCCTTGAGGTCTACCGTCCAGTTAGCAAAGCGCTCGCCCCGAAAATCAGCCTCAGTGAGTGGATGACCCTGAATCATCGTACCCATGGCGCCATCCAGAACCAGTATTCGCTCAGACAATAATGAGCGCAGTTGCTGTTCAACTTCGCTGTTTTTCACCAAACTCATATCATCGAAACCCTCTCACCTAATCCCCTATATAAACATATATTTATATAGGCATAAAGCAAATCCTGCTCCAAGATGTATGTACGGATGTTAAAAGACGAATCTTTGGCGCTCTACCAGCCATACCCGTAGCGGATTTGACCCTCCGCAACACGATGTTTGACACTTAAAAAGTGACAACGTCAAATAGGCAGCGTGCCTACCGGTTATTTCAGTCACCAGTGATGTTCGGGTCAGTTGCAGCGACCCACAGGCTGTTTTTTAACGCCATAACTCAAATATAGGCATTATATTTCTTTTATTGCACCCCATTTTTGACCAATTCTGCCCCGGAATATTTTTTCGTGCCATTTAACCCGCTGTTAGTCGGAAAAAAATTCAAAAAGTCACCGTAATTCACAAAAAAGGCACGATACCTGCGTCACCCCCTGCTGTCGTTGGCCGATTACGCGAATTCAAACGGTTCGCACCGGCCTGAATAAAAGGGATGCACGTGATGGGAATTAGAAACAAGCTTGTGCTCTGCCTGCTGGCAGTGCTGTTTCCGCTGGTTGCCGTGGCTCTGTTCGCAACCCATCTGTTTGATCGTCAGATGGCCGAACGCACCATAGCGGCATTGGCCAATACCCAGCGATTGGAGGCCGCGCGTATCGAGCAGATTCTCGAAGGGTATGCGAACAATGCCCGTAGTCTGGCAGCAGGTGTGCACGTCCGGGAGTTTTTCGCGCAGTTGCACCATTATAAAAACAGGGAACAGGCCAGAGGCCCCCATGTTCAGGCCCCATCTCAGATAATCGGAGGGATTGACGGGTTCGCCATCATCGATCCGCAGACCCAGTGGCCACTCCAACAGTTAGCATTAGCCCTGCAGCGCAAGGCGGGAATCATCGGCTCTTCAGTCGTGGAGCTGCAGTTAGTGAACCGCGCTGGCGAAACACTTGGCGAGACCATGGGTTTCACATGGGAACCTGCGGACACCAGAATTATCGAGCGATCAATGCGTACCGTGAAAACGCATTTTGGCGATGCGTTTATCAGCCTCAATGATCAACAGCGCCTGGGTATGGTGTCACCGGTCATGAGTCCGAAAGGCGAGGTGGTTGGTGCCTTGGTAATGGAAACCAGACTGGCGCCGATTATCAACATGGTCTCAAAACACGAAGACATGGGAAAGAGCATAGAGGCACACATTGCCCAACCGACGCCAGAGGGTGATGCCCAGTTCATCACGCCACTGCGCTTTAATCGCACAGCGGCTTTTACCAAGGTAGTGCCCGCGACAAAAGCGCTGCCTGTCAATCTTGCACTTAGGTCACCTGAAAGTCAGGTCATACAGGCGCTGGACTATCGAGGAGTAGAGTCGTTTCTGGCTTATCAGACAATCACCGATACCGGTTGGGGCCTGATCGTGAAGGTTGATGTGATCGAAACCCATGCACCAGTGATCAGACTAAGGAAGCTTCTGGGCTGGGCGACAGCAGCCTCCGTCGGCTTTGTTGCATTGATCTACCTGTTCTTTCTTGTTCCCGTTGCAAGACGATTGAATAAAGCCGCGGCAGCGGCTAGACAGATCATGGATGGAAACCTATCTGCACGCCTGATGGATCACAGTAACGATGAGATTACCGAGCTTGCCTCAAGCATTAATCTATTGGCTCGCGATCTTGAAACCGACCAGAAAATGCGTGGCGAGGTAGAAGCCCGCCTTCGCCACCAGGCGGTCCACGATGAACTGACGGGATTGCTCAATCGAAAGCATGCCAATAAGGTTATCGATCAGCTTACTGCAAATTGCGATCAAGAGCACTCAGTGATGTTTCTCGATCTCAATGGCTTCAAGGATGTCAATGATTTCTATGGCCACGCGGCCGGTGATGAAGTGCTCAAGTGCATTGCCCAGAGACTGGCAGTGCAGGTACCTAAAGCCAGTACACTTGCTCGATGGGGCGGGGATGAATTCGTAGTTATTCTTCCTGGCACGAGTGAGGAGCAGGCGACAGACTTTGCGTTGACGCTGCACAACATATTTGATGAACCCGTTGACAGTAGCGAGGGTCGACACTCAATCAGTTGCAGCATCGGCCTTGCCACATCAAACAACACGGTATCACTCGCTGATGCGCTGATAGAGGCAGATGCGCTCATGTACGAGCAAAAGAAGCGTCTGCGCTACCATCGCACAAAGGGCGGACTGGCCACGCGTTCTGTCGAGCGTGCTGTTGCAGAGAATCGCATGGAATTATGGTTCCAGCCAATTGTCAAACTGGAACGACCAGGTAACTATGCACTGGTTGGCGCAGATACGAATATGCGTATGCGAAGTAATCAGGGAGCCTATGTACTTCACGAGGAATTCACGCGCGACCTGAAAGACATCTCTGTGATACGCGAACTGGACAACCGTGCGGTTGAGCTGTCCTTACAGGCACTACGACGATGGAACCTGGCCGGTATCGTGGATCAGAAATTCAGATTGTCTATAAAGGTGTCTGATGAAACCTTGAGTGATGCAGCGTTTCCAATACTGCTTGAAAGCCGACTGGACTGTTTAAATCTGCTGCCAACACAAATTCAGCTTGAAATTCCAGTTCATTCCGGTTTGCCTAACGATACAGCACTTGCACAACTGCGCGATCTGGGTATCCCACTGGCCGCTGACGGTGTTGATATCGAACCGAATCTACTGAGATATGTGCCGGTCGCCCGACCGTCAGTGGCAATAATTGGCAAACCATGCGCGGATGACGAGATCGTATTGCATCACCTGATGGACACCTGTAAAGCCTGTGAGGTGGACATTCTGGCGCGTAACGTCGACAGCCGAGAGCAGCTTTCGGATCTGCATGCACTAGGTGTTTCGCAATTTCAAGGTAGCCTGTTTGAACAACCCGTCAGAGCAGTTGATTTTGTCAGCCGTTGGGGGCAAACCAGACTGACAGGTCTTGGTCAGGCAATGACACAAACTGCCGGCTTAAGGTTGGCCGGGTAGGAGACTACACGCTGCCACGTTTCCATGACTCGTAGTAATAACGAGAACCTTCAAATGGGGAAAACCCTGGCTGATAGCGAAACCGGCTACCGCTGACGACGGATGCAGGAATAACGAAGCGTACCTTGGTAGCGCCCTGCTCTTCAACAAGCTGACCTCGATAGACCGGATCAACGCTGGCAGCAAGCCTGCCTGATGTAGCGCCGACTCGTACGATGAATCTCTCAGGTAGAACCATACCGGCAATGGATTCGTTTTCGGGTTGGTTGCCTCGTGCACTGTCGTTGGGAACATAGGCCGACAGTGATGCCGTTATCACTATCTGACTAGTTTGCTCATCACGGGTTACTACCACATCGGTATAGGCAGGGAAGTGTGATTGATCGATCGATGCATGCAGTTCTTGCATTTGCTGGCGCCATTGTTCGTTGACGGTATCCAGATCACACCCGATCTGACCTGCGGTGTCACGCCAGAATATGGCGGCTGGCAGGCCTTTTACGGCATCAGGCCTTCCAGCAGCTCGCAGAAAACCACCCAATGCTTCTTCACCACAAACGCTGACAAACGCCCTTGTCCAAAGATCACCAAGACTATAATGCAGCTCTGGATCAAACTGTTCGCTAAAACCAGCTTCATCTATTAAATCATCAAACTCGATCTTCTGGCGTTGCCAGGATATGGCTGCTAACTGCCAGTTGCTGTCTCGACGTGCCTCCTCTGGCACTACTTCAAACGATGTATATTGTGCCATACCTTCTATGAAAAACTTGACTGCTGCATAGTTGCGGGTAAGGGCACGGTCAGACTCGACCGCTTGTAAAACATGCGTTGTCTCATGACTGAGCACACGTCTCTGGGAAACATCAGCCTCAAACGCATTGAGATCCATCTTGATTTTCTTCCAGGTGGCAAGCCCGGCAGCATGCTCACTCTGAGCAGACAGATCAACACGAATTCGCGGTAACTGCTCTACGCCTAACAAGTTCCCCAGCATTACGTAGTCGGCATCCGCATGCTCAAGCATATACTGCACGGTGTCCTCGCGACTGGCAGGATACACAAAGCGATAATATTCGGTAGTTGCAACTTTCAGATCCGCAGAGCCTGCACTACCCGTTTCCACACCCACTCTATAGACAAGCACGATTGCCAGAATCAAAAAGCCTGTCACGCTGAGCAGACCTCTAAAAAACTTTAAGCCCCGTGTTCTTGGCTTACTGCCGGATATACTTGATTCAGTACGACTCCACAACAGATAGGCAACGACGAGCATCACAACGGCAATACCTGCATGAATGGTCAACGCTTGCGAGTTAACGATCAGATTGGAGCCGTCGTACTCGTTGGCAAGCAAGGTGAATATGCTCCACACACCAGTTGTCCCAAGTGCGCTCTCCGCCCACATGAGCAACACAAGATAAACGGCGTAAATGACAAGCCCAATAGTACGGAACCATGATAAGAAAACGCCATGTGAGAGAATGATGAAAGCGACGACACAATCGCGCCACAATAGCGTCGTCCACACCTGCGGGTAAAACCTGCCACCAATGGATTCAGGATTGGTCGCGAGCATGGCAGCATCAATAGCGTACGCCAACAGAGTTATGGCACATAGCAAGACCCACGCTGCCAGCACTTTGGCAATGAACACGGAGCTACGTGAAACAGGTAGAGCACGCAGAAAGTCAATCGTGGCATCGTCATGCTCTCTCGGAAACAGACTGTAGGCAGTCACTAGCGCAATCAGCGCACTGAATATGACAATGGTTGCGCTACTGTTGTAGTCGCAATATCCATCACACCAGCTGGTAAACGTCTGCTCATCGAAACGCTCGGTTGCAAACTGAATGACATAGTTCAGCACCAGCACTGCAATCCACAGGCAACCGATTGGAAATAGCTGGCGACTTTCCTTCATGAAAAGTCTTAGCATGTTGTAGATACCCCCTGGAAAGCTGCTCGCGTTAACATCCTACGGAATATAAAGACGCTGCGCGTGTAATCTGACGGGTTGATGGAAGAGCCCATCCTCGTGATCAAGCGCGAGAAAAATTCTATCCCCTGATGCATATACGCTGTTTACGCTGTGCGCAACAGTGTCTGTTTGACAAACTGAGACATTTTCAAATTCGTCGGGTACATTGAATTCAGTATCAAAGGGGCCGATATAGTCATGCTTCATGACGCACGTACCTTGAAGTTGGACCAGATTGTCGCGCTCGCCGGACACCTGTCCAGCAATTTCATAGCTCGCCTGTACCGATCTGACTCCAAACTCGTCTATTTGTGTTGTGACCACCCCATTCAGAGCCGGTACCGATTCGAGGTAACGCTGCACTCCGCTGTTTGTGCGCTGATCTTCCAGCCAAGCCTTCCAGCCAGCATGAAACTCCTCCAGCGGCATCCCGACAATGGACTCAATGCGCCTGTTGACAGTTGAGGTAGTGTCTCTGATTGAAGCGAACGCCGTAGAGCTAACAGGCTGGGTGAGAAACTCGGTTGCCATCATGATTACCGCCTCCCGCCCTGATGTCTCTTCAAGATAGGTCATTGCGGCCCAGGCGAGAGCCTCGGCACTTGGATAGGAAAATCTGTCAGCGATCAACTGCCAACGATCCACCAGTTGTGTCGCCAACGGGTCGCGCTCGAGCGTCAACAACGCACGCGCCACCAGTTCATCTCGGTGTTGAAAATTCAGAGTGCTTGTACCTTGCTGAACCCACCAACGTGTGAAACCATCGAGCACCCAGTGATAAGGCTCGAAGACTGAGCGACTATTGGTCTGAGCACTGAGCACACCATGCATCACGACAGAGTCAAAAATCATATCATCATAGCTATCATGCTCCAGCCAGTTAGCAGTAATGAATACGCCATCGCGAGCAGCATAATCGATATCGTGCGTATCACGGCTGGGAGAGAGCACAAGTCTAATTGACGGTACGGCAGGCAAGGCAAGTGTTGCCTGTAACGAAGACAATGAGGTGGATATTCGATTGGCAAGCTCGGTGGCTGAGTCCTTGTACTGCTCTTCGAGATACAACACGTCGATAGCCGGATCGCGCAGACTGACAACATGGGTATTAGAAAAACTGATGGGGTCACGCTGATTATCTTCCATAAGCGTCGATGCCAATGCAAGTCCGGCTGCCGCAAGCACGCCCAGTGCAACGTAGTCACGTCGCGTCATGGGTTTGGCAAGACGCTCGATTACAGAACCCTCACCCAACCGTGTCAAAACAAAACCTGCAGTTGTGAAGCCCAGTGAAAGGACCAGCGTCCAGCCCATCTCTTTCCACGGTATGACGTCACGCTCATAGACGAACAACTGGTTGTCCATCAGGGCCATGGGCGCAAATCGCGAAGAATCCAGACCGGGATAGTAGGCAAGCACAGCGATGACAACAGCACTTACCAGATACAAGGCAATACGCAAATAACCACAAAGGCTGAAACAGAAAACCACGCTCCAGTAGAGGGAAACCATCACCCATGTTTTGGCAAGAATCAGGAGCAGATAATCAGCGGTAACATCGTCCGCAATCCCTGCCTTTTGCCCTGCTAAAAGAACCATGACGGTGGCGATCAACGATATATAACCGAAGCCCAAAAGATACTTAAGGACGAGTGGGATAACCGTACCTACCGGCAGTGCCTCCACGAAGAGGCGTGTACCGCTCAGATACTCATTGACAACCAACCGGTTGCCGACAATCAAGGCAATGAGTGGGAGAAAAGTGATCAGCGAAAAGCGGACAATCTCGAACGCGCTCATGCTGTAGGCGGCCACCGAATTCTGGGCCAGCAACAACAACACCACGACCAGACACCCCACTGCCAGCACCACGGCTGCTGCACGGTGCTCGCGCATATCCTTGGCGAGCAATGAGTAAATGGCCATGACTAACTCTGCGACACTATTGCGATAAACACATCCTCGAGTGACATGGCATCATGTCGCCACCCCGGATTGAGCACGATTTCGTGAGAGGCGAGCGCCTCTTCGGAAAACTGCAAGGTAATGACCTGACGGCCACGACGTTCTCCCTCTTGCAAGACGCGTAGTCGTTGTCTGGCAAATTCTCCCGGCAAGCTGCCCGGCGTGTAATCTCGACTATCTATGGACCACGTGCCAATGCTGTTACGCAGCGGATCAAGCTCCCCCTCGTACATAGTGAGCCCGGCTTCTACGATGCCTATTCGGTCAGCTATGGCTTCTATTTCATCGATCAGGTGTGTTGAAAAAAAAGTGGTTGCCCCGTCCTTTGCAGTCTGGTCACGCACCAGATCGAGGAATTCACGTCGGGCAACCGGGTCCATACCCGCCGTCGGCTCATCAAGTATGAGTAACTCTGGTCGAGTGGCAAGTGCCAACGTTAGCGCAAGCTTGGCTTTCATCCCACCGGAAAACGTGCCTATACGCCGCTTGGGTGGCAAACTGAAATCATCGAGGAGCTGCTGATAACGGCTCTCGTCCCAGCGTGGATAAAAGCCTTTCACAAACCGCGATATGACCTTGGGGGACATCCAGGGATACATGTTCTGATCCTGAGCAACATAGCCAATCCGCTGACGCATGCTGATCAGATTGGTATGCAAGGGCTGCCCAAACACCTCTATTGTGCCTGCGTCTGCCTTGGTGATACCCATGATCATGCGAATGGCCGTGGACTTGCCGGCCCCGTTGCGACCCAGAAATCCGAACACTTCTCCACGCTTGACAGACAAACCGAGACCATCAAGAACCTTCAGCGAACCATAGGATTTTCTCAACGATTGCAGGCTCAGCACATCGGGCTCTGAGAAATCATCGACAAACTGATCAAATAGGGTACTGCGCGATTCAGTCATTTAACGCACACTGATAATTTTCCAGTCCTGAGTATATTACGTAAACACGCAAGGTTCGTACTTTGCATACCGGATTGGCTTCATAGCTGGTTCGAATCCAATATCAGCGTTCAGCTTCGCGAATTATTCAGGCTAGGAATCTCAATTGACACCAAAGAAATAGCCCTTGCATTTAGACTACAAACACGCCTCTAGTAAGCTTCGCGTGTTTTCTTCGGTCATCTGAACAGGATTACCACCAGTACTCGGATCAGCCAGGGCGCTTTTTGTGAGGGCCTCCAGATCAGGGTTTTCAACACCCAGCTTCGTCAGATTATCCGGAATGGAAAACATTCGGTTCAACTCACCAACACGTGCGTGGAAGCCGTCAAAACCGCCATTGATTCCCAGGTAGTCCGCCGCCTTACCCAGCCTCTGGTGAACTTCTGCGCGATTGAACTCCAGCACACGCTGCATGACAACAGCATTGGTTGTGCCGTGGTGTGTATTAAAGACAGCACCAATCGGATGCGACAAGGCATGGATAGCGCCGAGACCTTTTTGAAACGCTGTAGCTCCCATGGCCGCCGCACTCATCATGTGACTTCGAGCCTCAATATCAGCCCCGTTTTCATACGCGATCGGTAGATATTCGTTAACAAGCCGCATGCCTTCAAGCGCGATACCCTGACTCATGGGATGGTAGTGCGGCGAGCAATAGGCCTCGAGGCAATGCGCAAAGGCATCCATTCCTGTGCCTGCTGTGATGAACGCTGGCATACCAACACTTAATTGCGGGTCACAGATGACCAGCGAAGGCAGGATTTTCGGATGAAAGATAATTTTCTTTTCATGCGTATCAGCATTGGTAATCACACTGGCCCGACCAACCTCAGAACCGGTACCGGCGGTGGTGGGTACGGCCACTATCGGATCGATACCCGCAGGGTTTGCTCGAGACCACCAGTCATCGACATCTTCGAAGTCCCATACGGGCCTGTCCTGACCCGACATGAATGCCAGAGTCTTGCCCAAGTCCAGCGCCGAGCCACCGCCAAACGCGACCACGCCATCGTGCTGGCCTTCACGATAGACCTGCAGCCCAGCTGTCACATTTTCTCCGGTTGGGTTCATATCCACGTCCGCGAAAATGGCATCGCCCAAGCCTCCTTCCCTTAACAATGCAAGCGTGGACTGCGTGATGGGCAGCTCTTTCAATCCACGATCGGTGACGAACAGCGGACGCTTGATACCAACACTCTTGCAAGCATCAACAATTTCAGCAATCCGGCCAGCGCCAAAACGAATCGGTGTGGGGTAATGCCAGTTTCCAGTGAGTAACATGCGACTATGCTCGAGATAAGATAATTTCAGGTATTTACATTATTTTTTCAAGTGGAACGACTTTGGCCGAGTCACGCTGTGATAACCCAGCGTAGACAGACCTGCACCTCGTCCGGTGTCCTTGCAGCCCGTCCAGCACAGCGATGGATCGAGATAGTCACAGCGATTCATGAAAACCGTGCCTGTCTCGATGCGCCGCCCAAGGGCTGCAGCGCGTTCAATGTCGCCAGTCCACAATGACGCTGTCAGCCCAAAGTTGCTGTCATTCATCAACGCCAGTGCCTCATCATCATTCCTGACTTTCATGATGCCAACAACTGGCCCAAACGATTCTTCACGCATGACGCTCATATCATGGTTAACATCAACAAGAATCTGGGGCGCAAGGTAGGCACCATTGTCATCCTCTGGAAACGCTGCAGCGTCAATCAATGCAGTAGCGCCGGCACTGACCGCATCGCGGATTTGTGCTCGCACGTGCGTAGCAAAGCGAACATGCGCCATGGGGCCAAGCGTAACCGCCTCATCCAGTGGATTACCCAATTTGTATTGCGATACGATTTCAGTTGCTTTTTCCACGAAGTCATCGAACAGTGAATCAACCACATAGATACGTTCAATGCCACAACAACACTGACCTGAATTAAACATGGCCCCATCGATCAATGTATCCACAGCTGCCGATACATCAGCATCCTCCATGACATATCCCGGATCCTTTCCACCCAACTCCAGCCCAAGCTGTGTAAAAGTGCCAGCGGCGGCTTGCTCCATTGCCCGTCCACCAGTAACAGAACCGGTAAAATTGACGAACCCAAACGAGCGTTCACTAATCAGATGACTGGTCAATTGATGATCAAGGAAAACGTTCTGAAAGATCTCCTCAGGAACACCCGCCTCATGAAATGCACTGGCCAGATGCTCGCCGACCAAGAGGGTCTGCGTGGCGTGTTTTAGAAGAACGGCATTTCCCGCAATGAGTGCAGGCACCACGGTATTCACAGCCGTCATGTAGGGGTAGTTCCAGGGTGCCACGACCAGCACCACACCCTGAGGCTGTCTCTCTATACGTCGCTCAAACGCGTCGCTATTCTCCACCCAGGAAGGCGCCAGTGATTCTTCGGCAAGCTCGGCCATGCAGGTCGAGCGCTCCAGCACACCGCCATACTCACCACCGAAGCGTACCGGTCGCCCCATCTGCCAGGCCAACTCCGGCACGATAGAGTCAGTGTGTGTGCCGAGGATTTCTATGCCCCGCTGAACCAGCGATGTTCGCTCAGCCAGCGGTCTCGCAGCCCAGTGAAGCTGAGCCTTTTTTGCTTTCGCAACACAAGCCAAAGCGTCCTCAGACGAAAGCACCGGGCGGCTGGCATACACCTGCCCGTCAATTGGAGAAATACACTCAAGGGTCGTCATACGGATTGTTTCACTGATTGTGTAATTGCAGGCATCTTCATGAAGAATCCAGGCTATGGAGATTTAAAGCTTGCCAAAACCTGTCTCAGGACAAAAATGAAAAATCAGGCGCGTTCGAACCCGCGCTGAACTTCGTACTGAGTAACCACGCGATCAAATTCTTCCTGCTCCCATTTAGCAGCACGCACATAGTGATCGATTACATCATCGCCCATCGCCTTGCGCAGCATGGTACTGGTATCGAGTGCGATTGTCGCATCACGCAAGTTAGCAGGAATCCGGGTAACGTCCTTATCGGGTTTATCTGACTGATAGGCATCACCATCAAAGGCGTCATCCAGCGGCAACTTCTGTTCTATTCCGGCGATACCTGCTGCAATTTGTGCAGCCAGTGCCAGATACGGGTTGAGATCCGCACCGCCAATACGGCATTCGATTCGCACATTGGTCGAGTCAGGCGCTACTATGCGATACCCCGCTGTGCGGTTGTCTATTGACCAGACAACGTGTGTTGGTGCAAACGTTCCAGCGGCAAAGCGCTTGTAGGAGTTGATATAAGGCGCGAGGAACACCGTGGTGTCACGCGCATAGGCCAATTGCCCGGCCAGATAATGTTTCATCAAATCTGACATTCCATGTCGGGCTGATTGATCATAAAATACGGCATCACCATCGACAGAGCGCAACGACTGATGGATATGACTGGAAGAGCCGGTGCAATCTTCATGCGTCTTGGCAAGAAAACTGACACTGCAATCAGCAGCAAGAGCAATCTCCTTAGTCGCATGCTTTGCCACACTATGGTTGTCAGCCATATCAAGCGCATCCGAGTAACGAATGTTCAACTCAGCCTGACCTGCCTCTGCCTCACCCTTGGTACATTCCACCGGAATGCCTGCCTCGTATAGCTGATTGCGCAACGGGCGCATCAGGCTCTCTTCCTTGGCTGTCTGAAATATATGGTAGTCCTCATTGTAGGGACTGACAGGCACCAGTGACTGATAGCTTTTTTCACGCGCCTGTTCGAACGATTCGCGATAGACAAAAAACTCAAGCTCGGTGGCAGCAATACACTGCAGTCCCAGCGAATCAAGTCTGGAAAGCTGTGCTTTCAGTACCGCTCTCGGTGAGTGCGGAACATCCTTGTGTGTCTCGTGGTCCACAACATCGCACAGGATCATGGCGGCACCGGGCGCCCACGGAGTCAATCTCAGCGTGTTTATGTCCGGCTTCATGATGTAATCACCATAACCACCTGCCCAACTGGTTGATGCATATCCATCAGGGGTTGCCATTTCGAAGTCCGTGGCCAGTAGATAGTTGCAACAGTGAGTTTCGTCAAACGCGCTATCTATAAAATGCTGCACATGAAAGCGCTTGCCCATCAGACGACCTTGCATATCGATCAATACTGCAACAACAGTATCGATGCGGCCATCTGCAGCAGCTTCTTTTAACGCATCAAAACTTAGATTACCCGGCATGATATTCCTGACCGTTATTGTCGTTCCCGCGTCAGCGGGGATCTATCGGATTTACGCCGTTTTTTGGCAGGCGCTGTTACCGTGATCCCCGCGCAGGCGGGGATCTATTGTGATCTACATGCTAAAAAAACAACATGATTCCGGCTTGCGCAGAAATCATGTATCAACCGGGACAACCACTGAACGTGGCAGTGGTAGATCCCGTCTCTGACCGAATAACGACTAGCCGTAGCGATAAGGGCGACCAGCCTTTTCCATAACCTCATTGTATTGCTTGAAGATAGCAACCACCTTGGCTTTGGTTTCTGACTCAGCCGCAATTTCATCCCAGAACTTCAGGGCTGCTGTTTCTACTGTCGCCCATTCCTCATCAGGAATAGTGGTTAATTCCATCTTGGGACCGTTGACCCGTAAATCGGCTTCACCACCCCAGTACCACCACTGTCTGTAATAGTGAGAGCTATCCATGGTCAATTTCAGCAGCTCCTGCAGATGCGGTGGAAGCTCCTGATACTTGTCCATATTGGCAAAGAACGATCCTGCCCAGGCACCGGAGATGTTGTTAGTCAAAAAGTAATTGGTAACATCAGCCCAACCGACCGTGTAATCCTCTGTGATACCAGACCAGGCAATACCATCAAGCTCTCCGGTTTGCACCGCAACCTCAATGTCCTCCCACGGCAAACTGACTGGCACAACACCGAATTGACTCATGAACCGGCCAGCAGTCGGAAAGGTAAATACCCGCTTGCCCTTAAGATCATCAAGACTCCTTATTGGATCCTTGGTTGCAAAGTGGCAGGGATCCCAAGCGCCTGCCGACAACCATTTCACACCAACCTTTGAATATTCTTCGTCCCAGATCTTGTCCAGCCCGTACTGGTTGAACAATACCGGGACATCCAGAGAATAACGACTGGCGAATGGGAAGTAGCCGCCAAAGACTGTTACCTCGGTAGGCGATGCCATGGAGTCATCATCCGACTGTACCGCGTCTATCGTGCCTTTTTGCAAGGCGCGAAAAAGCTCACCGGTGGGGACTAGCTGATCGGCAAAATACAACTCGATCTCCATCTCGTCACCGGCAATCTTGTTAAACGAGTCGATGGCAGGCTTGATGACATGCTCGGCAAGTGCCGGTCCTGCGTAAGTCTGCATACGCCATTTGATTTTTGACTGGGCATGGATGGCAGGTGCACCAAGGATGGTACCGGTCCCTACTGCTGCACCGGCAGCAGCGTTACTCAGAAACTTACGACGTGTACTCATTGTTTTCTCCCTTCGTGTTTATTGATAGAACGTTCAACTTTCTTTGCATCAAACCTTGCTAAAGGCGGTACTAGTGTAGTGTGACCTTCAAACGCTTCAAACAGCGGTTTGTCCAGGGGTCAGCCGCTAGGCGCGAGCTCGAAAAGGTATCGGGTATACCTTGAGAGCGAGCAACAACGCGGATGACCCCTGGACGAGCCGCCCTTCGG
>JBGCGC010000039.1:0-4224 GCA_045110475.1 Granulosicoccus sp. | reverse complement strand
CTAGGGAAGTGTCGCGGGATACGCCGACAAGGTTCCACTGGCCACCTTGTTTGCCGATCAGCGACTTGATTGAACACAGATCACGAGTGGGGCAGTCAGTTGTACTCTCTCCCGTCAATGGACGTAGTGAGTCAGGAAGATCCAGAACGACAGAGTCAGCACTTATCTGAATCATCCAATAACCGGTATTCGCAAGCAAGTTATCGCTAAGTTCAACTTCTCGGTAGGCATTGGAGGAGGCATTGAATTCATAGATTAGCCATTCGCCCGATGAGCCATAGCTGGCAGCAGGCAGATCATCGGCAAAAAGTGTCTCTACTGTGCCGTTGGGTCCGGGGTCGGCTGGTTTTGATATAAGCGACCACTCGCCTCGGGTGAGAGTGTGAGTTGGAAGGGCAAATATTTCAGTGGAAAAAATCGTGATTACCAATAGAGAGATTGATACGATAAACGCACGCAACGAAAATGCATTTGGATGCAACATAAAACTTCCTTTCCCTGGCGGTTAAAATAACAATGGATAATGAATGAAAAACCTGTCTCGGCACGAATTGCCAAACGCGCATTCAACTGGTAATCATTGGTAGTCCATATCGCCAGTGTGCGGCGTTTCCATAAATGCATTCTTGCGCTGAAAGGCAAGCGAATCATCGCATCACACTACCACACCAAAATCACAGTCTATTTCCTAGCCTGGATTATTCATGAAGCCACGGGGACGCCCAGTCCAGATTCTTCCGCAAGGCCAGCCACCACATCCCCTTTTCCTGTAGCGAATCGAAGCTCAGGCTGGGCGCCCCGGTCTAGGCGCCCCGTCGAAATACAGTCTGTATTCCGCCGGGCCACGTTGGCTCCTTGCCCAGGCGGCCCCCACAGAATTCGCTACAGAAAAAGGGTTTGCGCGGGGTCAGCCTTCCGGTACGGGCCTTCCCGTGGAAGAATCAGGCAGGGCGGCCATCCGCGTTTCATGGACTATCCTGGCTAGGGTATCGGATCATGCGGTCTTCATCAATAAGAATCCAATCTGCATTCATTGCATGAACGAAGGAGTTACACTGTGGACCACTACATCGGGTGTTTTTAGGCGTGGCTACAAACTCGTATTAGAAGATGAGCTATCCACTGCTTGATCAGCAATAGAACACGTGTTCGTTGTTTGCTCAATAAATAGCGTCCAATTCAAAGAAACACCTGTGATGACTTCACACAATTGCCTTGAATTTCTCTGTCAGATCGGTTATTGCATCAAAGTAAGGCTCTGGACCAAAGCTTGCGCGAGAAATCCCAAGTTCGGCAAGCTCCCTGATAAACATCAGTTCGCCCTTAATCATGGCGTTTACCGGCAGTGCTGTGTTCTGAAAAATTCTTTGTATGAGGACAGGTCGGGGCAAACCAGGAACAAAGAAGCGATCAGCGCCAGTACGTATATAGGCAACCCCGGACGGAAGGCCGCCCCATGCAACTACAACACGTTCACTGATCGTGGCTAACAACGCGTTGAGCTCTTTGCTAGTGGGGGTGTGTTGACTCGATGAAATTTCAGCTCTCAATTGCTCACGGGCGAAAAGCTACCATCAATAAACAACACATGAAAATGCAGGTTTAGGTTTAACGCTGAGCCAAAGCGCTGGATCCAATGTCACCGAACCTGTATGAGCCTGCGAGATCTTGAAGCGTACACCCGGAATCTGGCGTGAGCAGAATGCTCGAACAGGATCACGAGTTAGTCTGGAATGCTGCTAGCGGACACCACAATGGAATCCCCAAGTGGTCTCTTCTAGTGTGAAGTAGATGAGTCTGAGCGGCAGTGACCGATGGTGTGCCCACCGGGTGATGCAGTTCGCTGACAAAGGGGGTTGAGGCAAAGATCATGACGCCAAGAAGACCTTCGAGCCTCAGTGTAGAAAGGTTGAAGAAAATGAACCCATTAATTCGTCTGGACGGGTTAAAGTCTCACCACGGTGAAAACGATCTGTTACACCGTACAGGATAATCGGATAACGGCAGTTTGCTGATACCCGAACGATTGTCGGCCAAAGGCTTTATGGTCGTCCGTGGTGTTGCACCCATGGAAGCGGCATACTACGGTTTTTGTAGTTCGTAGAATCTGCTTTACGCTGTTGAACACGAGGGAGACATGCTAGTACACGAGTTAATCCGGCTGGACTATAGATCTACAGACGGGCGAGGATTTGCAATCAATGCAGGTTGCATCATTTCTAGTATCGCGATGTTCTTGCCCAGTGCGGTTGAATCTTGCGAATTGGAAACCTCTGCCCAGAGCTTGTCGGCGTAATCATGCATCCCGGATATAACGTCCAACCTCTGATCGAGCAGACTAACTACTGTTTCAGACACTACCTGTCTATTTGTCTTGAACCTGGCCGGTTCTATGACCTCTCCAGTATATCCGTTCCGAACCTCTGAAAAAACTTTACGCACACTATCATCGTCCAATATTGCGTCTACTTTGTCCCAATCAATCGTATGCTCTGGTGTCATTGGGGCGGTGATAACCAAGCCCGCGGGTACTTCAAGCCCCAAACGCTCTGATAGTTCAAATGCATCTCTAGATGTAAGAGGTAAAGCAAGAACGGTAGCATCATTGGAGTGAAAGCGATTGGCTTCGCCTATCAAAGCTTGCGCAGTCTGGCTCTGCATCGTCTGACCTCGATTCATGGCAGCATAGACTGATCCTCTATTAGGAACTTAAACCATAAAATCGCCTTTGCTGTTCCATGCTCCCATAGTTGGCCCATGATCGCCAATGATTACAGGAAAACCTTCACCTTTCTTGATCGCCAATTGGTCAGATGCCACTGCGCGATTCACATCAGTACCCGCATGCCCGACTGGTGTTAAGTCAGGTCTAATCATGGCGACCATGGTTGCCATAGGATGAGATGGGTTCGTCGCACAGAAAACCACCGACCCCTCTGGAGCGCTCACCAATGCTGACGCTAACAAACCTATATTGCCTCCCAACATGCCTGCCCTATTTAAAGTTCCATCTGGAAATTTTTTCATACTCACAGATGCAGTACTAAAAATATCTTCGGCTCTGCCTTGGTGAGGAGCAAGACTACGAGAAAAGTATGTCGTGTCAGGACTTGCAACGTCTTTTAACTCAGGGTATTGCTTTCTAGCCACAGTTAAAATAGTCGTTGGGCCAAGCCCTAACGTCGCAGTAGCTTGAAACGCTGTATTCAAGTCTGATCCTATGCCCCCATTCGCACCCAATATCGCGACGCCTCGAGCTTTCAGCCAATTCTTTCCGGCACCTTTTCGGCTTGCTGGCACAGTATCAGTATCTGATAGAGTTCCATCTTCTCCTGCTGATATATTTAGCGGACCAACCGAAGATGTTAACCCACCGTTCACGACAGGTTTCTAACCAGCGCGACCAAACTCTACAATATTTGCCGCAAGTCCTTGACCTGACGTTGGGCGCTTTTCCCCGGGAGAGAGAGTAGTGTATACACTCCGACCACCAAATAAGTTCGTATTATGTAGAAAATTAGTATTGGCTGGGGCTACAAACGATGTTACCGATGCAGGTTTCATTTCTCAAATCACCTCTGATCCTTTCGAAAGTATCAACAGCTTAGCAACGTATAGATATATTTAAAAATACCTTTTAGTGGGTAATTCCCAAAAGTGAAATAGTTAACTACAAATATTTTCACGATCGATAACCTATAAAT
This sequence comes from Granulosicoccus sp., assembly GCA_045110475.1. Taxonomy (GTDB): domain Bacteria; phylum Pseudomonadota; class Gammaproteobacteria; order Granulosicoccales; family Granulosicoccaceae; genus Granulosicoccus. The sequence continues at coordinate 520 of JBGCGC010000039.1, read as the reverse complement.
TACTCGTCCATTAAGGAACACTGGAACTGAAATACTCTCGTAGCAACAGCTAGTGCATATTCTGGACCGTTGCTGATCACTGATTCTGGAGCAAGGTGATCACTGTTTCTAGTCGATCGTGATCATCGAATCTGGCCCGAGGGTCATCACTTATCGCCCCCCCTTTTGTCAGAATAGTTGTCGCCCCTTTAGAGTGAGGGGACCGCGTAGGTACGTCGAGATCGCGAGATTATCAATGAGCAATACTTGCCCATCACTTCTTTCACAATTACTTTGGTCCTTGTGTTACCTCTACGTGGGTATAGCCAGATCAAAGAATTTTAAGCATATTAATCGCCAGCATTGCTAATTTATTGATTCAGGTAAAACAGAGTTCACTCTGATACCGCGCCTGTTTGATTGGTAATGCTTTACTGATAAAACACTTTTAACACACAAAGGATATCCATCATGAAATATATCTTAATAGCAGCACTTCTGACACTGTCTTCACTGACATTTGCAAAAGACACAGCGAGTG
>JBGCGC010000038.1:0-27543 GCA_045110475.1 Granulosicoccus sp. | reverse complement strand
GATTATCGCGCAGGACCCTGTGCCTGTAGGGAATTTCGCGAGCGAGCGGAATACAGACTGTATTTCCGAGTGAGTGAAATTTCCTACAGGTGCAGGGGACAAGTGAGAATTAGGCGTCTTCATGAATAATCCAGGCTAGGCTACTGACGCAGTACACAATAGCCATTACGCTACACTAGCTCCTTCATGGGTGCATCCAATAGGGTGCCCAACCCCACATCCACAGGAGCTAACGATGGGTTGTCAGTACTACGCGCCAACAGACAATGGTGCTGATTCGTTTACCGTCGCCATGCCGCGCCTTACCGTTGGCCGCGGCACCTTATCCGAAGTGGGTCCACGAACAGCAGCACTGGGGGCCAAACGCGTTGCCTTGTTCACCGACCCCTACCTGCTGGACGGCCCGCTGGTAACTATCGTCAAGCAATCGTTGCAGAGTGCCGGGGTGGACTTCGCCGTATTTTCTGATATTCGGGTGGAACCGGATGACGACTCAGTAGCCCGCGGTGCCGCGTTTTTAAAGGACGCACGTGTGGATGCCATGGTCTCAGTCGGTGGTGGCTCGGTTATCGACGCCGCCAAGGCTGCTCTGGTTCTTGATGCACAGGGTGGCCAGGCGATTGATTATTTTGCGCCACCAATAGGCCGCGGCAAGCCCATCACCGGACCACTATTGCCACACATTGCCTGCCCAACCACATCGGGCACAGGTTCTGAATGCACCTCGATATCTGTGCTTCGCATCAACGATCTGAATACCAAATTCGTTATCGCCAGTCCTTGCTTGCTGCCCACCATCGCGATCGTCGATCCGCAAGTATGTGATTCGTTGCCGTCAAACGCAGTAGCCTCTACCGGCTTTGATCTGTGTTGCCATGCACTGGAATGTTATACAGCCCGCGCCTATACACAGCAGAACAAAGTCGAGGCACCCAATGCCCGACAATACATACAAGGTGCTAACCCTTTCAGCGACATCATTGCTCGCGAGGCTCTGGAAATCGTAGGCAAGTATCTGGAGCGAGGTGTCAATGATGCATCCGATACACAAGCCCGCGACCAATTGATGTGGGGAGCGACACTGGCAGGTATCGCGTTTGGCAACTCGGGCACGCACCTTCCACATGCCATGTCCTATGGCATCACCCACCTGATGAAAGACATCACTACCGAAGGCTATCCAGTCAAGACACCTTTCGTACCGCACGGTATCAGTGTCATTGTCAATGCACCCTCTATCTTCCGCTATACCGCAGAGGCCACTCCCGAGCGACATATGCAAGGCGCTCGTTTTCTTCTGGCTGACGACAACGGTGCGGCAATAGAGGATGCTGGAGAGGTGCTTGCAAATCGTCTGGTTCAACTGATGCGCGCGACCAATATGCCCAATGGTCTCAACGGGGTGGGCTTTGACGAATCTCATATCAAGGCACTGGCCGGTTCATCGGTTCGTCAGGGCCGAGCCATTGCCAACGCACCACGTGACTCCAACCTTGTCGATCTGGAAAACATGTACACCAATGCCTTGAGCTATTGGTAGGCCATGACAGCCTTCATTGCCAGACGACTATTACAGTCAGTCTTTGTCATGCTGGCAGTGAGTCTGATTGCATTCACGCTCTTTCGCTTTGTCGGCGATCCGGTAGCACAGATGGTCGGTCAGGAAACCTCCATCGAGGAACAGCAGCGTCTTCGCGAGTCACTGGGTCTGAATGATCCGATAACAACGCAATTTGCACGCTTTGTCAGTAAACTTGCCACTGGCGATTTCGGGTTTTCCTATCGAACCCGACAACCGATCAGCGAGATGATCCTGGCGCGCATGCCTGCAACCCTGGAGCTTGGCATTGTCTCTTTGCTCATATCGTTAGTCGTCGGCATACCTGCCGGTATTTACACAGCATTACATCGCGGTGGAATCGCTGCCAATGCCATTCTTGTGAGCACACTGGTGGGTGTCTCCATACCGACATTTGTCATTGGTATCTTTTTTATTTTTATCTTCGGTGTGCAGTTAGGCTGGCTACCAACATTCGGGCGTGGCGAGCTGGTAACCATCGGCTGGTGGAAAACCGGTTTTCTCACTGTTGACGGCTGGCGATCACTGCTTTTACCCGCCTTGACGCTTGGAGTCTATCAACTGACCCTGACCATGCGACTGGTGCGATCCGAGATGCAGGATGTCATGAAAACCGACTTCATCACATTTGCCAGAGCACGCGGCATCAACCAGCGATCCATTCACTATCACCATGCCCTGCGCAATACGCTGGTTCCGGTGATCACTATCATCGGTCTTCAATTTGGCGGCATTATCGCTTTCTCTATCGTCACAGAATCGGTATTCCAGTGGCCCGGAATGGGCCTGCTTTTTCTTGATTCAATCCGTTACGTGGATATACCGGTCATGTCTGTCTATCTGGTGCTGATTGCGCTGATGTTTGTGATCATCAATCTGATTGTTGACATGCTGTATGCCGTTATTGACCCACGTGTGCGTATCCGAGCAGCTCACCGATGAAAACCGGGCTCCTGACCCGACTCAAGGCAGTATCCATAGAGAACGAACTGCTCTATCTTTTCCTGCACAGTCGAGTCGCGGTAATCGCCACGTTGATTAGCGTGATCATGATCGGCGCAGCTGCAACAGCGCCGCTGATTGCACCCGGCAATCCTTACGACCTGACAAGCTACGATTTGCTGGATTCATTACTACCGCCAGGTTTTACGGACGGTGGCGACACCCGATTTTTTCTCGGTACCGATGATCAGGGGCGTGACCTGTTATCCGCTATCCTCTATGGCACCCGCCTGTCTTTGACCGTAGGATTGTTGTCCGTTGCCTTTGCCAGCGTACTAGGGGTCACGCTTGGTTTAGTGGCGGGCTATCTTGGTGGGCGATTCGATGCCTTTGTGATGCGCATAGCCGATGTACAACTCAGCCTTCCTGCCATTCTCACAGCGCTACTCATTGACGGTATCGCGCGTGGCATCCTGCCACAGCAACGACACGATGAACTTATGCTGTTAGTACTGACCGTGGCGATAGGTTTGTCGTTGTGGGTAAATTTTGCACGTACCGCACGTGCCTCGACCTTCGTCGAGAAAAACAAGGAGTACGTACAGGCAACACAAATTATGGGAATGCACCCGATGCGCATCATGTTTGTGCAGATTCTGCCCAACATACTTGGACCCATAATGGTTATTCTCACCGTGGATCTTGCGGTCGCCATTCTGCTCGAGGCAACGCTGTCGTTTCTGGGTGTTGGTGTACCACCCAATCAGCCATCACTGGGCACACTGATCCGTAGCGGTACCGAGTACATGTTCTCTGGCGAGTGGTGGATCGTCATATTCCCCAGCGTGACGCTCATAATACTCATCGTGTCTGTCAATACTCTGGGCGATTTTTTGCGTGATGCCCTCAACCCCAGGCTGCGCTGATCATGAGCAAGTTGCTGAGAGTGCGCAATCTAAGCGTCAGTATACCCAGTCGTTTCGGTGACTTTCTGGCCATTGATTCGATTGATCTGGAACTTGAGGCAGGGCAGATACATGGACTGGTTGGTGAATCGGGTGCTGGCAAGTCAACGATCGGTGCGGCAATCATCGGTCTGCTTGAACAGCCAGCCAGAATAAGCTCTGGCACGGTGGAGCTGAACGGCCGCCCCCTGCAACATCTGGATGAAGAAGACTATCAACGTCTGCGTGGCAATCGTATCGCCATGATTTTTCAGGATCCACAGACCTCGCTGAATCCCTTGCTTAGTGTCAGCGATCAGTTGATTGAGACCATTCGTCAACACCGCAAGAAAAGCCACGAAGAGGCGCGGCGTATCGCTATTGATCTTTTACAACAGACAGGTATCGACAACGCAAAACAGAGAATCGATGATTATCCCCATCAGTTTTCAGGTGGCATGCGACAGCGCGTGGTTATTGCCCTGGCGTTGTGCACAGAGCCCGAGCTGATCATCGCCGATGAACCCACCACGGCGCTGGATGTTTCTCTGCAAAAACAGATCTTGACGTTAATCCGTGATCTGGCGAAACAGCGTGGCGCAGGCATCATACTCATCACGCATGACATCGGCGTTATTGCACAGGTGACCGATACGGTTACTGTGCTGCGTTACGGACGCGTGGTGGAAACGGGTAACACGACAAAAGTTCTGGGCAAACCGGATCAGACCTATACCCGGCAGCTCATGGCCGCAGTACCCCGGATCGACAGACGTGTGGAGCGCTTTTTGAACATTACTGCCGATGATCACCGAATCGATGGACAGAGTCAGTGGCAGGTTGAGGGCGCCAGCGCTGAACTTGCCTCCCGTTGGTTGCTCGACGATCACCGTCACAACAGCGTCACGTCTTTTGATTCAGCGCGGATCAGCAAGACACGTGAGAACCTTGATCCCCTTGCCCCGCTCATTGAGATACAGGATCTATCGGTCACGTTTAACCCCTCCGGAGGATGGTTAGGCAATCGCACGCCGGTTAGCGCACTTGACGGCATTTCGCTCAGCGTACCTCGAGGTGAAGTAATGGGTATCGTCGGTGAAAGCGGGAGTGGCAAATCAACGCTTGCAAAGGTCATTGTTGGACTGGTACCCGTGGACAAGGGGCGTCTGTATTTCAACTCGCAAGTCCTGCCTGCGGCGGATAAACGCTCACGCACACATCCCGCCCGGCGCAAGATTCAGATGGTTTTTCAGGACCCCTATTCATCACTGAACAACCGGCGTACCGTGGAAGCGACATTGACCGAGAGTCTGGCGTTTTATGGACTGGCCGCCAAAGGCCATGAATCAAGAAAACTGATAGCGTCAGTACTGGAACTTGTTGGAATGCCTCAGCGCGCCATGCTCAAGTACCCACATCAATTTTCGGGAGGACAACGTCAACGTATCGCCATCGCACGCGCCCTGATGGCACGCCCACAGTTTCTTGTTTGCGATGAACCCACCTCCGCGCTGGATGTGTCGATACAGGCGCAGATACTCAATCTACTCAAGGATCTTCAGCAGTCACTAGGTTTGACGATGATATTCATTAGCCACAATCTGGCAGTCGTTAGACAGATGGCTGATACCGTCATGGTCCTGCGCGGCGGCACGTCTATCGAGACGACATCGAGTGATCGTTTTTTTAGCAAGCCGGCTTCTGACTACAGTCAGCAATTGTTGCGCGAATCACCATCACTTGCCTTGCTGGATTCTTGGCAGGGTCAGCGAAGTTAGTTGGATAGCCCATCATGATGGACACGTTCTACGGTGAAACAACAGTCCGCCAATCCTGCTAATGCGGGAATGACGGACCTGCAAAGGCTCTGGCTTGTGCTCGCCAGATTGTCACCTGCTTGTATAACGTAAGACGACACACCGACACGTGTACGACGCGTTGAGATCCCGTCCGTCAGCTCAGAAGTGGTGTGTCAAGATCTACTTAAACAGATTTTTGGCCATGTCCAGCGGATTGCCTGATGTGACTGAATCCAGCAGGTTGCCACCAGAACTTAATTTATCCATCAACGAAGGTACCGCCTGTGACAGTGTTTCAGCAGCAGAGCCTGCATCGACCCCCAGTTTGGACGCCATTTCGCCGATTTTATCGGCCCCCAAAGCGTTGGTGATCTGATCAGCTGAAACCGGTGCGTTTTCCCCATCACCCATCCAGGAACTGACCTGATCGCCCAATCCACCCTCTTTAAGCTTTTCGGCGATGCCGCCGATGTCCAGACCTTCACCACTGGTGAGGCCGGACAGTGCTTCCATAATGCCACCGGCATCACCCATCTTATCGCCCAGTAGATCCTGGCCCATCTTTAATAAATCCATAGCTATTTCTCACAATAATGTTTGATTACGTGTGTGCACAGACCTGTAAACTTCATGCCCATGCCGAATACAACCCGTTCAGGATACACAAAGACGCAAAGAGCGGGGGCGATAACCATAGTCACCGGCTCGTCGTTGTGGGGTTTGTTCTGGATTCCGTTACGTTATATGGATACGCTAGGCATCAATGCATTATGGGCACTGAGCTTTGTCATGGCCGCCGCGCTGCTTCCAGCTATGGTCATGATGGTTCTTCGAGGCAACCGGAATGACCTGGTTAGCTCGGAAACACTGCGCGCAGGTACAACACTGGGGCTGGCAACAACCCTGTATTTTGTTGCATTAATTTACACTGATGTAATTCGCGTGGTTTTTCTTTTCTACCTGCTGCCGCTGTGGACAACGGTGTCGGCGCGGTTGATCTACGGCGAACCAGTCAGCGCAGCAAGAACACTCGTCATGTTAATTGCGTTGGCAGGGTTGTGGTTACTACTCAGCGAAGGTGAGGGTTTTCCGGTGCCCGGATCAATCGGGGATTGGTGCGCTATTGCCTCAGGGTTTTTCTGGGGAGTCAGCCTGAGCCTGCTTAGAGCAGAAGTACAAAGCTGTGCTTATGCAAGAACACTGGTCACTATTGGCAGCGCAGTACTATTGTCGTTACTGGCAATCGTCGTATTTAACATGACTGGCAACTTGCTGCCTTCGCAGTCAGTACCATCAGAGCTTACCCATGTGCCCACTCAATCCAGAACAACGCTTGTTGCCGTCACCGCCATCATTTTCGGTATTCTGGCGATATACCCGGCCATGATTGCCCAGATCTGGGGCGCCGCGCAGTTGCCCGCACCCACAGCCGCTTTGCTGACGATGTCGGAAATCATCGTGGCTATTGCGTCGGCAGCACTACTTATCGGCACCGATATGCCTCCAGTGGCAATCCTTGGCGGTTGCATCATTATCCTGTCCCTGTGCCTGGATATCTTTATGCAGCTTGTACGTGAAAAGCGGGCTACGCAATAACGTATTTATATTGACGATTGTGTCTATCCGATGTATTTCATATTGCATCCAGCGGATCAGTCAGCTATCTGTCGACCAGATAGATAACCGGTTCGCGGCGAATGGTACTCATCAGCTGCGGTCTGGGCGTCAAGCTTGTATTATATTGTGAGTAGTCCCGTGGCCCGATTACATGCAGCGTGTCATCGGTGGCAATCACATCATCGCAATCAATATAGTTGAGAATCTGTGTAAGATTCGGGGCGAATTTCTCAGTGATATCAAATATTTTCATTCCAGATTCACCATCACAAACAAAAAGGCGGTCACCTCTAACAGCCAGTCCTGATGGTGCATCCAGAATGTCATCCTGAACCTGTACCAGCTCGGGTGTTTCAACATTACTGATATCAATAACATTCAATTGATTGACAATATCGGTCCCGGGCTGTGTATCGTCACGACGCAAAGTCGCATAGGCGACATCATCTTGAGCCACCACCGGATCACGCGTAACGGCATGCCTGAAATCACCCACAGGTCGAGGTGAAGCCCGATCAGTGTTGTCCAGTATTTGAATACCATCTGCTGCGCCGACCAGAAGGTAGTTTTCGTAAGCAAACAAAGTTTGTATATCCGAGCTTGGGAGCAGATTAACTTGATTCCAGGCAACCGGTGTAGCAGGCGCAGAAATGTCAAACAACTGTACGGTGTTTCCGGAGATGGCATACAGGAAGTCTCCGTCGATTATCATGCGAGCGGTGGAGCCGGCCGTACCAGTCTGACCAGGACGATCAGTTCCTGATCCACTACCGTCCGAATTCTCGGAACACCCCGAAGCCACAACACTGGCAAAAGCCAGCAGCAAATAAGCTGAAATTCTAAGCGCTTTGTACATGATCATGATCCGTTGAGACGATAAGACACAACAACACCCCTGTCGCGATCAATCTGGGCATCAGACAGACTGATGTTCTGCGGGATATTCTGGTATTCGTCATAGGGGAAAATCTGTTGCTCGCGACTGATGACAGCAACATTTTCAGGATCGTTAATATCCAGAGTAATCAGATCGATATAACTGTCAGCGTATAAATAATTGTCCCGTACAGCAATTTCGGTATTGCCCGGAATACGAATAAACGCTCGATTGACGGGTGCTGTGGGATCGGTGTTGTCGATAACGTGAATACCTTCATTGGTCTCGTTAAGAAATACATAGTTGCCATACAGGTAAAGACGGCCAATTCTGTCAGGAGATCTTGCAGCTTCTATCTTTACCGCGTTTCGCAACTGCGTATAACTCATGTAAACCGGTTCAGCAGCTCGCTTGTATTCTTCGCAATATCCGTCTTCACTGAAGCGCGCACATTCTCCCGTGGAGAAATCACTTGTCCAGGTTGATCCCACCGCCAGAAATGATGAGAACGTCACTGCCGCAGCCGCAGGAAGCAGCGTTTGCCGGACACGGCTAACGATGCTGCCAGACATCAACGTAACAGGACTATGCGCACTTACGCCCTTGCATAGCTCAACGCTATCGTTCTTCAATAGCCTGACGATGAGAAGAGCTGTTAGTGAACCCACCAGTGTGGCCATGACATCCAACCAGTGAAAATAGCCAAGACAGATCTCAAACAACAAAAGCGTCATGATGGATGCCGCCAGTGTGACACGCCAAACAGTTCGATTGACCAACGGCAAACAGGCTGCAAAGAAGACAGTGCTCAAGCCGCCGACCAACGAAGGAAAGCTCTGTAAAAACACCAAAGGCATGTCTGGTAAAAATACCGACCGGTTAGCTAACAGTCCATTCCTTGACAAATAAACTGACAGCCCATGAAGAATATTTGATCGATATGTGAGGTAGAAAAGTACGCCACACAGCAATGTTACTGCCAGTAAGGTTCCAAAAAATGATGATTGGGTTTGATAAGAACTGGACATATCGGGTCGACGTCCAGCCCGACTAGCAAACCTTCGCAGCGATGCGATGCCTTCCGGGTAAAGCTGTTGAAGTGTGTGCATGAGTATAATGACTTGTAATGTAAGTGCGCTATGGTTAATGACGCACGATGTGTCTCAGGTTTGACACTAAACTTAAAAATAGTTTACAACGGAAAATAAGCCATGCGTTCTTCAATTGCCGGTTTTTGTACCTTGCACAAAGACCACGTTAAACGGACAGGCGCTGCTTTGGCTTTGACTCTCGCCTGCTTCACAAGCTCGACCTTGCTTGCTGGAACACAGGCCCTGCCAGATGGGCAGGCAAATGTGGCGGGGCAATTTGAGAGCTTTGATCTTGAACTCAGCACTCGCGCTTCAGCGGATAGTCAACGCAGCGGTGGACGTTTGGTACTTCCGAAATTCTCAGATCATTTCGTCCTGTTTTTTGAGACACACAACGTAGAAGGCGAGCTTTCTGATATTGCGCTGAGTAGTGACGTAGAGGTTTCCGGTGATTCAGACGGCGGTGGTATCTATTTTACCGGGCTGCCAGACTGGCGTAACTACACAATCAATCTACGTCTCTCAACACAAAGCGAAGACCTGGAAGTCGACAGCAATATCGTGGTCAGCGGCATTCAGGCGCAAACAACGTTCGACAACCGGAGTATTTCCCTTGCAGCATTGCTCAGTCCGGTAAACAGCCCATTTTCCAACGGCACCAACTACTACCTGACACTTGGTGCCAGTTATCAGCGCAGTCGTCGTACCGTTGTGCTCAGTGGGCAAGATGAGCCGTCACTCAACCGCAATGAAACGGATGTTATACCGCAACTGGCAGCAGGCATCGTTTATCCATTCAAACGAATCAGACTGTACGCAAGCGTCGAATATGAAGAGGAATTGGCTCTGGGTCTGGGTCTTCGCCTACAACTTAAAAAGATGGTCAACCAATAGCCATTAAACGTAACCGGTGCCACGTTATGAAGCACCGGTTTAAACCCCCTCTTTAATTGATCGTTACCCAACGCAGGATAAAAAAATTGTCGCTGCGTTGTGTCAGTTCGATGTTGTCGGTCGAAGCCCAGATCAGGGGTTGCACATACAACGGTATGTAGGCGCGCTCATCCTGCAACAAGGCATGCACCTCATCGAGCATGGACTGACGTTTGAGCTCATCCAGCTCAGTCTGGATCATGGGTAACAACTCATCTACACGTGCATTCGAGTAACCCCCAAAATTCCAGCTGCCCAGTTTTTTCTCCTCATCAGGCGTTGACGCAAGAAAGCGAATCGGGTGCTCTGCATCGAAGGTACCCGGTGACCAGCCAAGCAGGTACATGTCGAATTTATCCTCACGTAATTCAGGCCAGTAGTTGCGTACTGGCATGCTCGTCAGTTTTGCATTCAAACCAACCTTCGCCATCATCGATGCTGCAGCCTTGCAGATGGATTCGTCATTGATATAACGATCATTGGGGCATTGCAAGCCAAAGCTGAAACCATCAGGATACCCGGCTTCTGTCAACAGGGCTCGCGCCGCTTCCGGATCATAGTCGAGTCGTTCTCCCAGCGATTTACTGTAACCATGCATGGTGTCAGACACCAACTGTGCGGCCGGTTGAGCATTCCCGCGCATGATCTTGTCTATTATGGTTTCCACGTCAATCGATTGATAGGCTGCGGTACGCACACGCACATCCTGGAAGGGGTTCTTGCCGGTAACATCGTCAGAGAACATCAGCTCAGCGCCATCATGTTTGAATCCGAGCATGATGATTCTAGCCTCAATACCCTCGTGGACGGTGAACCCATCGCGCTCTTTCATCTGCGGAACGTCCTGCAGGGGTATTGGCGAGATGAAATCGATTTCGCCAGAGAGCAGCGCTGCCATTCCAGTAGCGCTTTGCCCAATGGGTGTGAACACAGCCCGAGTGATGTTCGACTCATTAGTATCCCACCAGTCAGCATGCGGCATAAGCTCTGTGCGCACACCAGGGTCACGCGCGCTGACACTGTAGGCACCGGTACCGTTGGCGTTGCGTGTGGCAAAATTCTCCGCTTCTCTGGAAGGCAGCTGAGCCTCATTATCGACCGCCCAGTCGCGGTCCATGATCATAAAATTTGCAATGGAACCTGGAAATAGCGGATTAGCAGCCTTGGTTAGAAAATCAATGGTGTAGTCGTCCACCACACGCACCTCACTGACCGGAGAGAACCACGAACGAGTATCAGCAGCTTCTGATGAGGCACGCTCGTAAGAGAACAACACATCATCAGCATCGAACGCACTACCGTTGTGAAAGCTGACACCTTCGCGGAGATTGAATCGCCAGCCACCTTCGGGCAAGGACTCCCAAGAGGTGGCTAGCGCAGGTTCCACCTGCATTTGCCTGTCGCGCCGAACAAGTCCCTCATAGACATTGTTAAGAAAGCCAAGTACCGGTGCGGTATTGACCGCGTGCGGGTCAAGTGTTTGAGGGTCGGTGGTGCCGGCCCATGAAAAGGTTTCCGCTGAAACCGAACAAGGCAAGGCCAGAACAAGCGCTGATATCAGCAGATGAGCTGGCGATGACGTTGCAGGTGTTAATCGCATTTTAGTACTCCTGTGTGGGACTTCGAAAATGAACACCCTAAAATCACAGGGTGCGCTATTGTTTCGCCGAGTTAGCCTTGCAAGGCCTGTAATTTTGTAAAAGTTATCCAGATCGCCTTGTCTCATCAGCCCGAAAATCCAGTATACCTACCAGAATGTTCAAGCTACGACACAAGCGTTCGAATTACGTCAGATGCATGGTGTCTTCGGCGGTGTATTGCGTACAATCCGCACGCTTGAAACCAGATATACCGTGATGCTGTCAGTACTGAAACAAACCTGGGCCCTGATGCTGGGCATGATGCTGCTGATGCTGGGTAATGGCCTGCAAGGCACACTGCTTGGCGTGCGCGGCTCACTGGAACAAATAGATTCAGCCACCATGGGTTACATCATGGCAGGCTACTTCGTCGGCTTTCTGGGCGGCTCAAAAATTACGCCCCTGCTTTTGCAACGTGTTGGACACGTGCGCGTGTTTGCAGCGTTCGGCTCGCTGATATCGGCGGCATTCATTCTTTATGCAGCCATCATCGACCCCTACGCATGGTGGCTATTACGCGTTCTGGTGGGATTTTGTTTCTCTGGTATTTACGTGGTGGCGGAGAGTTGGCTTAACCATTCAGCGTCAAACAATTCCCGTGGCAGTGCGCTGTCGCTCTACATGGTTGTGCAGATGCTGGGAATGTTCCTCGGCCAACTCCTGCTTAACCTGGGCGATCCATCCAGCTATTCCCTGTTTGTTCTTATTACTGTGCTGGTATCCGTGTCAATTGCGCCCATCCTGTTATCAGCTTCCAATACGGCGCCGGTGGAAAATTCGGCGCGCGCCATGTCACTGAAAGAGCTGATCCGAACATCACCACTGTCTTGCTTCGGCATGCTGATGTTAGGTGGTATCTATGCTGTGCTCTACGCCATGTCGCCAGTCTATGCCACCGAACGCGGATTGAGTGTTGCCCAGACCTCCTATTTCATCATGGCTATATTTGCAGGCGCCATGTGTTTCCAAATCCCGATAGGCTGGCTCTCTGACAAAGTCGACCGAAGAATTCTCATTATCACCTCCACTGGCACGGGTGCAGGCACCGCATTGCTGAGTATGTATTTTGGAGAAAGCTATCTGGCGTTACTCGCCGCTGCGTTCGTGCTGGGTGGAACGGCAAACCCGCTATATTCTCTGCTGGTGGCCTATGCCAACGACTATCTGGAGCTTGATCAGATGGCTGCCGCTGCGGGGGGACTTCTGTTTATCAATGGCTGCGGTGCCATGCTGGGGCCGGTGCTGGTTGGCTATGCCATGTCCAGCCTGGGAATCATCTGGTATTTCATCATTCTCGTGTTGCTAATGAGTGCTATTTGCCTGTACGGAATCTACCGCATGAGCCAGCGACCGCATACCGTCATCAATGACATCTCGCCCTATCTGCCCATAACGTCAAACACGTCGGGGCTTGCCACAGCCTATGCCATCAATGCAGCAGAGGAGGAACTACTTGATGAGCTGGAAGAGAATGAAGAGATGTTTGAGCAACGCCCATACGATGAGGATGTTCTGTACAGGCTGGGCGATCCCCCAGAAGGCGCTGCGCGTTAGCATGAACGATGCTTGTGCGTAAAAAATGACTATGCTGCGTACCAGCTACCAGGTTTATCGAGACGGGCACCCGCAGCATTGTCGAGAGTTTTACGATTGATACAGATACAGTTTATCAAGGGCAGAACCAGGCAATAAGGTATACCCCGGTTAAGCGAATTTTTTGCTGCTACCTGGCTTGTGCGGAAGTCAAATTAAGTGTGCAAACACGCCCCCTGAAATCCCTGTCGATGTAAAGCTCTACCCAACCCACGGTTCCTCTGGGTACCAGCAGCATTCGCAAGCCATCGTTAAACGGCCCCTGGCCAACGCCGACAGAGGTATTATCGTAGGAATCAAGATCCGCAAGGTCATTGTTTCCCAGGGCACTGACAAAAGCCGAGCCGTCATCTCGACGAAAATACAGCAGCACAGTTTCCTCAATACTACTGCGAATAGAGCTTGTACCGACACTTTGGTTCCAGTCCGGGCATAGCTCCTGATTACCCGCTTTAACGCCGTAAGCACTCCATCGCTTATCCGCAAGATCAAACAGATCTGACGAGTTAGGCCACAGGCGCGGGCGACGAAAAGGAAGCTCAGCAATAGTGTTCACACTGTGCATCAATTCCTCAGTGTCCCCGATGCTGCGTTCGACAGGTATGGCCACTCGTGTGCCGTTAACGTTCACCTGAATAAGCTGTGCAGGCCCGGTAGTGTGAGCCATGTCGTCAGCGCCTTCATAGGGCGTACCATCATCGCCATCGCTGATTGAGTCACCGTCTGAATCTGTGTCAAGCACGTTTACCAGATTATCGTTGTCCAGATCACTGGGCGACACGAGTAGCTCGTGCACATTCGCGATGCCATCATTGTCACTGTCCTCGTATTGATACAAACGACCCGGCAGCGTTACCGTACTTCCCTGAGCATCCGGCAGAGTGTACTGTGCGCTTGCGAGCGGTAGATCCTGAATACCCGCTTGATCCGCTGGTACATAGAACAGAACCTCCAACGCGTTCACTGTTTCGTCCAGAGCTGTGGAAGGGATCGGCAGTGGCAACGTTCCCGACGTCCGTAGGGGCGCATCTGACACCGTGCGATCATTGACTGATACGCGCAAATGCACCAGCAGGTTAGTATTATCGCGCAAGGTAGAGATAGAACGAGGCTGCAGCAGAGCATCTTGCCTGCTATCGGTTTCTTCTATAAGTTGTGTATCAACGCAACCAGTCAGAATTACGTTTAGCAATACAAAGACTGAACATGGAAATTTCATCGTGCGGCAGTGAAGCCTATGTCCAGGCGTACATCATAGGCCTGATCAAAATCCTCGTCAGTGCCACTCAAGTAATAGCAGTACACACCTGAGATCAATGCCCAATCGGTGATACTCGCACGACGATTGGACTCACTGATGCCGGTACTGTTGGCCAGGGCAACATAGTTGTCATCGTTGTCCAGTTCAAACAATACAAGCGTTGTGTCCACAGGGCCACCATCACTGTGGGTGATTGTCACTGATCCCAGCTCTTTAACGACAATTGAGTCAACGAGAAAAGGATTTCCGGCTGTGTTGAATCCGCGCGGTCCTGCGTTGTCAGGCAACACGACACTGTCTACAAACTGCACAAGCGGAAAACCTGGATTACCTTGTCCCACTCGGAATACTTCGGGTATGCGGCAATCGTTCTGTCGAGAATTTACCTCGGTTGGTTCGACTGACAGATCTTCCCCTTCAGCAGGATCATTAAATATCAGCGTGATTATTAACTCTCGCGTACCGTTGTCTGAATTAATGATCAGTTCAGATTCTACGAGTGATTGGGATGGCAATAAGTTCGGGTCAAGCTGTATTTGCAGTACAGCGGTTTCTCGATTAGTGATGACACCTTGCGATGGAGTGACACTGACCCACGGATCAGTGACTAGTGTCGAGTAACCGGTGTTTTGCAGATTGCTGCTCAAGCGCAAGCTTTTGCGTAGCTCTGTAGGTCGAAACTGCAATATCGATGTGCTTGCATGCAAGCCAATTGCGCTGCTTTGCATAGCAAAGTTCACTTGCGTATCAGATCCCGGCAATGCGGTGACCTGGGTTTGTACATCCAGATAGGCAGAATGGCTGGCAATCACTCGCAAAGGATCACTGCCTGGCTGGTTTACCACGATCAAGAACTCGCCGTTAACGCCGGTGACCACTTCTTCGCTGGGAGGGTCGGTACGTATTATGGCGCCCCGGATAGCCTCTCCACTAACACTATCCATAACGTTGCCCTGCAGTGCTGCAGGTGTCGTTGGCTCCCCGTCATTGATAATGACAGGCTCAGGCATTGCATTTTCGCTAGAACAAGCCAGCTGTATAAGGGCGACAAGCACAAACAACAGTGTATGTCGTTGCGTGGTCCAGCTTCTGCGAATACCTGTCATTTTCATGCGTGTGGTGTCCTTGTTCCAGATTCAGGGGGTGGGAATCAGCACGGTTATTCCCGGCTCCTGCGCACGATCATCGCTCTGAGATGAATCGTTTGCAAGCAGAGCGCCGACAAGTAGCACGCCTGCAATTGAAGCGGCTACCTTCCAGATCGGTCGACGTTGACGGGTACTAACCGGCGCTAGTGCACCGTCTGAGCCTTGAATGGACTCCGGTGGCAGAATTTGCGGCTGATCTGAGCGATGCGGGATGGGTGCAAGGTCCGGTAGAAAATCAACAGCAGGTCGGGTGAGACGCATGTCGCCATTGTTAGCTCCGCCGATGTAGGGTACCTGTGAGGGAATACCTAGCGTGTTGTTATAGCGTATGACCTGATCTCGAACATAGCTGAACATCCCGTTAACTGTCACCCAGCCCTGACTGTCTTTTTGCGCAGCGCCTGCCAGCGCGTTGGCAGCAAAATGGGAGAACACACCCTGACTTAGCTTACCGGTCTCATAGGATAGCTGACCCGGGCTTGTGCTATACAGGATAGACAGGCCGGTAGCATTAAATTGATCTTCAACAAACACTCTGTCCGGATCACTTACTGATCTTGCAGGGTCATTTCGACAAGCATCAATCAGCAATACCTGTCGGCCGATTCCAGAGTAGGCCAGTACGCTTTTCAATCTTTTCATCGACAATGCGGTGCCTTTGAGATCGGACGGGTCGGCATCACCCATGGCTAGATAATTTTGATTGTCTTGTTGAAAGCCATGCCCAGCATACGTGATCACCAGCGTGCCATTGTCACGGCCTACCGTTCTGTCCAGCTCATCGCCAATTCGCCCGATCTGTTGCAGGAGGTAGTCTGGACTCACCTCAAAATTACTAAGTTGGATAGCGATATACCCTTGTTTTTCCAGTACTTCAGCAAACCGCGTAGCGTCGTCTACCGCATGTTGAAGCGGCGCTAGCGTGTTGTCGGTGTAGCGGTCTATTCCGATAACTATTGCATAGCGGCTTTCTGAGCTCTGCGCCACCGGGACATTGCTGGGTTCATCAGCGTGCAGTGTCGTGGCAAGCGCACCGAGCATGGCTTGCAACATAAACAGCAATTGCAACCAACGTCGCCATTGTTTCATGGGCTTTAAGGCTCGCTTTGGTCCCAGCGTTCGTGAAGTGAGCAGCTGGGCAACGATTTGTTGATACATCGTTTTGCTCATTCTAACGTGCTCGCTACAGGGCATTGCCAGTGCTTGCTGCGAAGTGGATCATTGCACCAGGCGCACTGATCGACGGTGTTGAGATATTTCGCATCGGACAGCGTGGCCAAGCGGTGCTCAGCCCACTGCGCAAGTGGTTGAGCGTGGGTTGCCAACTGACCGGGACAGACATTGTCGGCGTCGCAGATTCGTTCTTCATGGCAAGCTTGGCCAGGCGTCTGTTTTTCCTTGTCCGACGAGCCGCCAGACATCAGGCCGATGACAACTGCGGAGCCTTCGACCAGTGTGTACACCGGCGAACCTGAATTGCCACGAAACGTATCCAGTGTTGTGCGATACCGCCCCGAGGCATAGCTGATGATCTGCCCCTGATCAGCAGCTTTCATTGGCAGGCCGTGCGGATGACCGACGACCTGCAGCTCGACAGCGTCTGGCAATTGTTCACCTGAGTAAACCGGCAGTGGTTGCCGCGGCACTGCCCGGTCCAGTTCCACGACGCGCCAGTCTGGTCCGATACGGGAATCCTTGCCTGCCAGTACACTGTTGCAGCGATACACCTGATCTGAACGCATGGCGGTCGGTGTTTGACCGTCGATCCCAAGTTTGAAGTCAAGTACTAACAGAGTGTCTTCGCAATTGAGCCCGGGACCGGCTGGGTAGTCAGGTTCATTTATACAATGACCAGCACTTGCCACACGTGTTGATGAAATTAGAAATGCGGTGCATTTGGCAATGGCGGGTTGTCTGGCAAAGCGCTGACTGGCACACCATCCGGCATCGGAGAGGGTGCGCGCTTCAAGCACCGACCAGCTGTCGGCACTAACCTTTTGAAGGCTGGCCGAATGAAGCACTGCAAATACAGAACTTCCTACGGTGCACGCTGACATCTCAGCGTCAATCATCTCTTGACGATTATCCAGACCGAATAACGGGCGGCTTGAAATAACGTCGATAGACTGGCAACCTGCCAGCAACAACGACACCATACCGAGCAGCCGGGCGAACAGGCGTCTATTCAATGGGCAATGCCCCACTGATGACCAGCGCCGCAGCGTCACAGGCAGCAAGAGCATCTTGTTCGGCAGCTTGCACCCAGCGATTGAGCGGCGTTGCCAGTATTGCCAGTGGTGGATGCGATCGCACGATGCCGGCAACAAACTGCAGATCGGGCAAGAATTCCGACGGGATAGCGTTTTTGGTCTGACATTGGCTGAGTTGATCAATTGCCAGACCACCGAGAGTAAACAGCGCGGCGCGTCGTTCCTTGCATAGGGCATCGTCGTTCTGACACGGCGGCGCGTTCTCTGGCAGGGGTTCCTGTGAAGGGCCAGTACCGGCATAGGAAAGCTCGATGAGTTGCGAGCGTACACCCGCCAGCACAGCATCAAGCTCATCCCTGAGAACGCTATCCTGCGCCGCGCTTTGGCTGGATATTGGCTGTGACCAGTCTTGCCAGAAATTCTCAGGTGCAGGTGGCCGTTGATCCAGTGTGCCTATCACGAGTAATGCAATAGCCGCTGCAAGCCCTCCGGCTGAAATCCATCGGTTATGGAAAAACCAATCTGTCAGGCCTTGCCAGATAGCGGTGGAGGCGGTTTCATCTTTTTTACCATCAGGCGGCATGCCATCAGCTATCTGCACCTGTTCTACTTCGAGAGCGGTCGTCTGGAGGTTTTGCCAGTCACTGAATAGTTCTTCATCTTCTGCAAGATGAGATAATATTTCGGCCCGCCTGGCCTCACTGACTGCGCCGTGCATGAAATCCCACAACTCCGCCATATCAGGGCGGTCACCTTGTGCAGTGCCCGGTTCGCTTATCGCCAACCCCAGCATGGCAAGACGGCGATTGGCCTCCTCGTCAGTTTGATCCTTGTTCTGGCTCATGGGGTGTACCCGAAAGCTGTGTAAACCGTTTCAGAGCTCAATGTTGTTTTCCTGGCAAAATTGTCTGAGCCGCTTGTATGCCCCTGAGCGAATTTTCTTGATTTGGGATTCAGGCCGATTTAGCGCTCTGGCTGTCTCGGCAATGGATTGATCATGCAAACAGAACCGTAACACGGCTTTTTCAGTGTCGCTCAAACGAGGGCGCGGTAGCTTGCGTATTCTGTGTTCGATGTCAGCTCTGGACGTGGCCGATGCTGCCGGGCGTGTCTCAAGCCACAGGTCCAGCAGGCGCTTTCGTTCGCTTGTCTGATACTCGGTATCCGGATCTGGAAATGGTCCGTCGCCGAGCTCCTCTTGACCTGCAAGGTCAGGGTCTATTGGCTCGCTAGCCGCGGAAAGAGCACCATGTACCCCGGGCTCAGGACATTTTTTTTCACGCGTCAACCAGGCTAAAAGGCTGCGAACTTCAGTCTCTTGAATCTGACAATACTCGACGATATCGGTAACTGAGCGTTTGTTCATGCAGAAATCCCAGAACAGACGCTGATAACGTTTCCCACGTGATTTTAGTGTTGGCGGTACCACAACACGCGAGTAGAGCTTGTCGCCGAAGTCCCTGATGGCATTGCCGAAACAGGCGTACACAAAACCCGCAGGCTGGTGCGTGTGAGTCACCCTGGCATTGGGCAGGATGCGGTTCAGTAGCTGATCAAGAACCTCGACAAAGGCGTGATCGGGATCGTCAAAGCGCCAGGCAAACTTTCGATCGAAATAGGCTCTGAGTGCACGCTGGGCAGACTCGCTTTTAAATTCCTGATACCAGTCCATCGCGTTGGCGTTTTATGAAATCACGTGATTGATAACACCCGGCGGTTGACCGCCTGTGTTGGCTTTGTCTTTTATTTTAGCGTCGAGAAAAAAAAATTTTTTGATGGGTACCTACTGACAAAAACTTCCGTCTACCTCGATAAGCCCACAAAAAAATAGGTATGACCCGTCATGAACCAAGCTAACAGAAGCATACCGTTATCTGTTCCAGAGGGGGAAACGATTCCTTGTACAAGGCCGGTCGGTGTGGATCGATTGCCGGAAAAAAAAGACCGTGCCGATATCAGTATTGCACTGGATCCTGTGGTCGTTGACGAAATACGGAAATTCAGAAAGCGTGAATATCAGCCCGTGTATCCCGGAATGGATCTGGACAACGATGTGCTGGATCGGCAAGCGCTGATTCTCTATTCGCGCAATATCTCAGGAGACATAAACAGCACCGCTCGCTTGAGTTTTGATGGACCGCATCCTCTGCCAGAAGAAAAGTACCTGCGTGACTACCGTAGGAGCGGGCAACGCGTGATGGAGCTGGGCAGATTTGTCAGCAAACGAGGGGGTTTGCAGCTGCTGAAGAATTACTACCGTGCTTTTTACAGCGTTGCCCAGCGTACCGGCTGCGATGTGATTGTGATGGCCATGCAGCCCGGGCACATCCGGTTTCACGAAAGAAAAATGGGCGTAAACATCCTGCAACTGGAAACCGGTGTGACGTATGGCGGTAAACACAATCTCGCATGCGTTGCCTGGGAGATCAAAAAAACCCAACCTCAATTTCACCAATGGATTGCCTCATGAAAACCCACGAAAAACACGAAATGAGATCAGTGACACAACATACAACACAAACGCTCAAACACGATGAGCTGAACCAGCCTCACAATAACGATGATGGCGAGAAAGATCGTCCGTATCGAGGAACGTCCGCTATTGCTGACTGGGATGCGTACTCAGAGCCCTTTCTTAGTGTCATGCCCTCGCAGATGCTGGCGCTGAACAAGCAGGTAGCATCGCACTGCATTGGCCATGTTGCTGACTTCGGCTGTGGTGCGGGCAAGATAATTCCTTTCGTGCTGGCGCGTGATTGTGTTGACAGCTATACCGGTATCGACTCATCCATCGACATGATCCGCCGAGCTTGCTGGGTGGCTGAACAATTCAGTGACAAACGGGCCACCACCGTACACAGCACCATTGAGGCGGCGACATTGTCAGTGGTTGACACAGCAATATCCATAAACAGCTACTACGCGTGGGATGAACCCGAATTGGCTCTTGAACATATTCGAAGCCAGATGCATCCAGGTTCACGCTTCTTACTAGCGACCATCAACCCATCCATCGATATGGCCGGTTTGCTGGAAGAGGCTGAAATGGAGCTGATCGCTCACCCTCATTGGCGTGCGTTTAAAGCCCACAATCTGCACATCAGCAAAAGTGCAGAGGCGCATTTCGTGGCATTGGATACATTAGTGGGTGAAGTACGACGGGTTGGATTTGTTGTAGAGGATGCGCACACGCATTTATATAACGGAGGGCTGAATATGTTGCAGTTAGGCATTGCCTGAGTCGGGCGCGCAATCCTAATCATTGTGCATAAGTGGGCAAGACGTGCGTCACAGGTTCACTTGCAGATAGGTTTTCCTACCTTGTCAGTCAGTAATATCGACAGTTTAATAACAGAGCCATTTACACATCTTAGGTTAAGGATGCGTGTGTTTCTCGAATTGACACGTGCGTTGATCAGGTAGAGATCAGACACCGCTTGCTATCTATTTTTGGCAGCGACCGGTTTTGGGCCGTTAGAAATAGCGGTCCGTTAACTCATATCAAACGAGGAATATCCCAATGAAGTATCCATCTTGCGCGTGGGCAACCGTAATTATTGCGACCATGCTAATAACTTCCTGCAGCAGTTCGTCAGACAGTGAGCCTGCATCGACCGACAACACAGGTGGCCCAGACATGCCACTTGATCCGACGCCAATAGGTGACAACGCCGCTCCGGTTGTCAGCAGTTTCACGGTAAATCCCACTAGTACGACGACGGGTCAGCCGCTTGAATTTTCCTGGAATGTCAGTGACCCTGATGATGACACTCTTCGCTGTACCTTGGACACTGACTCCGATGGTGAGGCAGAATTTACCTTGGTTGATTGTGAGACTGTGCTGATGCAATCGTTTGTCTATGATGCACCAGGCACCTACACGGCAACGCTGAGAGTCACTGATGCTGCTGGAGGCTCTGCCAGCCGCGATACGGAAATCGAGGTTACTGGTATGGTTTCAACCTCCGTTCCTGTTATTTCCAGCTTTGCAGCGACACCCGCGTCGGTTGCTGTCAATGCGCCCGCTGTACTAGCCTGGACCATCGCCGATCCTCTGGGAGAGGGTGTGTCTTGTACGATAGATACCGACAATGACGGTACGCCGGAATACGATATTGCCGATTGCTCCACCGAGCCGTCAATCACACATTCCTATGCTGAGGTGGGTGAATATACGGTACTGATTGTGGCCACCAATTCAACCGGTGAGACACGCGAGCGTACTACCGCTGTAAGTGTAAGCGCGTCTGTTGGTATGGTGGATCCTACTCCACCTGTCATAGCCAGCTACCTGGTTGACTCATCGTCTGTCATGATTGAGGAGCCAGTGACGTTCACCTGGTCGGCCAGCGATTCGGACGCCGACATTGTTCAATGCTCGATTGATGTGGACGGTGACGGTACCCCGGAATTTCAACAGGCTGGATGTGATACTGAAACACAGTTCAGTCACATCTATAACCTTCCAGGATCCTACGATGCCGTACTCACGATCAATGATGGCCGCGGTGGTATCGCATCGGAAGTAAGGACCATTAGCGTCGTACCAGTAACATTTAAACTCAGCGCTGATGGCCCTGTCGTTCCAGGCGGCTTGTTGCGATACACCTACACCTTCAGCAACGTAGCCCTGACCCCCATTGACAATGTTCGCGTGCTGTTTCGTACGCCAACCGGATTGAGTTACAACGGGCGTTCCGACGCCAGTCCTGATGCAAGCTGCTTCAGTTGTACTGAAGATACTGAGGCGTCGTGGACATTCGCATCAATGGACGCCGGTGAGAGTCGCACCATAGAGGTTTTTGCAAGAGTGTCTGAAAATATCGCACCAGAGAGCGTTATTCGCGCATCGGTCAGCGTAACTGCTGATGATATTTCAGGAAGCATCAATCGCAGGATGCAAACTTCAGTAACATCGCGCAGGTCAGCGAACCTGAAGCTAAGCGCATCAACTGACGCCCTGGTTGCCGGTGATTCATTAACCATGATAGCCGACGTTGGCAATTTGAGTAATGATTCGCTGAGTGATGTTAATTTACAGATGACGCTGCCCGAAGGGTCAACGGTTACCAATATCTCCGATGGCGGAATGGAAAACGCGAATGGCATGGTTACGTGGGCTATAGGGGCGCTGCCCGTGCTCGAAAGCAAACGTAGACAAGTCACCTTCACAACGAGCACCGATGCCATTCCGGGACAAATAAAGATGACATCGGCGACCTTGTCAGGCACTGGCAATGATCGCGTGGACAGCAGCGCCATGCTGCCCATCTCTATCTCGGAAGATCGCTCGCAGCTGCAAGTTGAAGTAACCACCAGTACCGGACTCGTGAACGCTGGCGGCAACATTCGGTACCAGATTTCAGTGGGTAATCGTGCGCTGGTGCCAGCGAGCAATGTACGGGTGTTGATGAGAACACCCAGTGGGCTGTCATACAATGGCAGATCGGACGCCACGCCTGATGCCAGCTGCTTTAGTTGTACGCAAGGTGTCGAAGGAGCGTGGAATCTGGGTAATATTCCGGCCGGTGAGAGCCGTGTAATCGAGCTCAATGCAACCGTGTCAGCAGATTTACAGGCAGGCGCACTGCTTCAGGCATCCGTCCTCGCTGTCGCCGATACACTGGGTGACACGATAAACGTATTCGATGTGGTTGCTGTGGACAACCGTGCCAGTTCAACCGTTGTTCTCAGCACGCCAATTGACGGATATCTGGCTGGAGACACAGTCAATATGACAACTCACATAGGCAACGCGAGTACCGGTTTTCTGGAAGGTGTGTCATTGGGTGTATCGTTACCTCCAGGTGCAACATTTATTTCAGCAACTGACGCTGGCGTTCATGATGCAACGTTGAACGAGGTAAACTGGAATGTGGATACTGTGCCTGTATTAAGTACCGCTCTACGCTCCGTCAGTTTTTCTCTGGCAGGCGACGCCTTGTCAGGAGAGATAGCACCGTTGGCAGCACGCGTCAGGCACGATGGTGGCCCGGATGTGGATGCCTCAACAGGCTATCGGGTCAACATTGTTGAGACAGTGTCGCCACTGGAGGTGACTGTTGCAACAGAGGAGAGTACTGCAACCCTGGGGCAACGGCTGCGATATACCGTTACGCTTAAAAATAATGCGTTTGTACCATTGAACGATGTCGGTATTGTCGCTCGCGTGCCGGCTGGTTTGTCCTTCAACGGGCGTAGTGATGTTGAGCCTGATGCATCGTGTTTCAGTTGTGTCTCTGGTGTGGAAGCCGCCTGGGTTTTTCCCAGCATCCCAGCTGGCGAGACACGAATTATCGATATCAATGCACTTGTTTCTGCAGATATTCAGGCGGGTAATCTGCTGGTTGCCCCGTTTGTTATTCGTGCGACAAATCTGCCGAATGATGTGTCAGTGAACACAGTAACCAGTGTGACCCAGTAGGCGTTAGCAGGAGTCTTCAACTGCCGTTAATGAAAATCGCTGCTCTCTCTATGAGGATCAGGAGAGAGTGGCGTCCGGCACAGAGGATGATCAGCCCTTTTGAGGGTGTCTGAAAAATTGATGAACAACGATTCAATGGCATCAACGGTAGCCGCGTGGCCTTGATCCATTACATCCAGTCATCGCAAGGGCTCCTAGCCTGAACTATTCATGAAATCACCTTAGAACAGAATCGCTTACCAAAAACTAGCGCAAACCGAAACGATTAGTCTATTTGAGGATGGACAGCCATGTTATACAAAATACTTAACAAGTCAGATTGGTGTATAAACCCGGGTGTGACTGATATTCGTCACGTTGTTCTGGTGTCTGTCTTATCCTTTACGTTAACAGGCTGCTCGTTAATGCCGACGAAGCAAGGTTTTCAATCAGGCATGCAAAAGGTGCAGTCTGGCCTTAAAAGTGGCATCGACAGACTGAAAGTCAAAGGCCCTAGTCAACAGAGCAGGGATTCGAACAGCACCGTAAAGATTGTCAGTCAGTTTCCGGTCAATGAGGTTCCACATACCTTGCTGAAAAAGCCCGTTGCAGAAGGCAGGCTCACTTCCGGGCATGGCTACCGATTCAGCCCCACCGGCGTGCCTATCCCCAAAAAGCACAAAGGTGTGGACTACGCAGCGCCCACCGGTACACCAATATACGCAGCCGGTGACGGTACGATCGTCAAGCATTATCTCAGCAAGAGCTATGGTAACTACATTCGGATCGAACACGCCAACAGTTTTTTTACAGCCTATGCGCACATGCAAGCCTTTGCTGAGGGGCTCGAAGTTGGTTCACAGGTCACCCAAGGTCAGATAATTGGTGTTGTAGGCTCGACCGGTCGCTCGAGTGGACCACATCTGCATTTTGAAATGATCCATCAGTCGACTTTCATAGATCCCTTGTTTGAATCCGTTGCCCCCGTTGAAACTGCCGCGAATTGAGCAAGGCAGCTCATGACCCATGCACTCTGAGAATCCCACACTAGCTCCACCTTCGACAACTGACCAATCTGCATCGTCGAGTGAGGACATAGTGATTGAAGAGCCCACCTTGCAAGCGCAAGTTCGATCCACGCCAATCAATCGTGTTTGGCGGACGATTTATACCTTGCTCTTGCAGCACCCACGAAGGTATCTGATTGTCTTTGGGGTGTTGATGGCATTTCTGCTAAGTACTTCGATTGATCGTCTGGCTGCGTCATGGGCCTTGTCTGAACTTGACAAGGCGGGTGCCAGGCAGGGGGTAAACGTGTCCGCTGCGAGTATCTCCCTGCGATTACTTCGTTTGACACCGGTAGTGGAGATTCACAAGCTGCAGCTTGGCCAACCGGGTGCAGAAATGCTACTGGAGAACGCTGACGTCATCGTCCGGTTCAGATGGTGGGACCTTATGGCAGACACGACGCTTGTTAAAAGTCTGATCCTGTCCAGCGGCAGAGTGAATTTACTGATAGACAGCGAGGGCAACAACAACTGGGACGGACTGCTTACAGCGATGAGCAGTAGCGACAGTGCTAATGAAAATAGCGGAGCTACGTTCGAAGCGCTGCAGATTCGTGACTTGCTGCTGGAGTACATCAACGACGAGAACGCACAAACAGGTTCGGTCAATGCAAACGTTGATTGGGTAATGTCTGGCGACGTATCTGATAGTAGTGTGACAATTTATGGAGATGTTAATCTATTGCCCATCAGCATTGATGCAAGTTCACATACCAGCATGTCAGCGGAATTGGGTACGCAGATTTCCTCTGCATCGTTTTTGGCTAAGCTGGCTGATACATCTTTGACGATAGAGGCAACAACGGACGATCTTTCTTCGTTGGAGAACGGTGAGGTTCATATCAACCTTGATGGGCGGTCAGTGAGTGACACCCTGAGGCGACTGTCGCTCGGCATTACAGGAGTTTCATCACTCAATCTGGAAGGAGTTGCACGATATCATTCAGACGATGTATTGAGCGGTAGTTTTGATCTGTCTCTAGACAGAAGCCATGCTCGAGCAATTGTGGCACTTGACGGACTACGCGGCACTCGATTGAACGAACGGCGGCGCTTGTCTGGCTCATTGTCCTTCACCGACTTGTACATGGATAAAGTGTTGGGCCATACAAACGCAGATAGGTCGGTAGTGCGTGATTCCGAAACAACGGCCAACGTTAAGGATAAGCAAAAGCTGCTCAGTGACGATGCGCTGGCCTATCCGCAGTTCATCGCCGATCTGGATATCGATTTCAAGCTCGATGTTGAGCGCTTTTACAGCGGTAGTCTTCTTGTAAAAAATATGGAAGCGGCATTGAGCAAGAAGGCCAACAAATTGTTGCTCGACCTTCAGAGCAATGACTTCGGAGAGGGAGAGCTGAAACTGAGCCTGTCTTTAGACTCTGAGGATCAGCAGGCACAGGGCAAGTTTTCGGCCAGAGCAAAGCAGGTACCGGTAGATGACATCCTGTCTGCAGGCGATTTGGCGGAAGGTCTGGTCAGTGGCAAGATCAGCGGTGACGCTAAATTCTGGTTTGTAGGCAATTCGATTGCGCAGGCGCTCGGTACGCTCGATGGAGGCCTTTTTGTGTTGCTTGAGGATGGCAAACTGGATTCACTCATGGTAGAGCTGGCTGGAGCTGATCTGATGGAATCCATTGGATTGGTGTTTACCGATGATCTTCAGCAGTCCGAAGTCCGGTGCGGATTTGTCGATATTCAGGTGATAAGCGGTCTGATGTCACTAAACGATTTTATTATTGACACCGAAGACAGTGTGTTCATTGCCTCAGGAGATGTAAACCTGAGTACAGAAGAGCTGGATTTAAAATTTTCACCACACCCTCGTGACACCAGTTTTTTCGCAGCTACAACGCCTGTGCACATCACAGGCTCTCTGGCTAATCCCAAATTTCGGCCAGGTTCCAAGCTGTACACTCGAGTAGCGTTGGCAGCAGCCATGGTGGCGTTAGCAAGTCCAGCTGCCGCAATACTACCTTTTATAGAATTGGGGGGAGGCGCAGAGCAATCTTATTGTAAGGAGCTCTTTGATAGATAAAGTAGTGGGGAATTAATCAACTCATGACTATTAAACCCGGTGTAGATCAAGAACGATTCGATACCATGAAAAAAGCGAAAACCTATGCAGGATATCATCACAAGATTCTGTGGATTGCTGCTGTAACAGCATGTCTGTTAGCGTCAAGTTGTACTATGATACCCGAGAGTGTGAAAAACCTTGGTCGTACAGAAAATACAAACAGCACAGACGACAACGTTGCGCGGCTTGTCAAAGCCCAGCTAGTGGCAAGCGACGACGTTGAAGCTGCACCCCTGCGGATCAGTGTCGAGGGAGACGCAATTGTTCTACAAGGCTTTGTGGAAAATTCAGAACAACGCACAGAAGCTGAACGCCTGACGCAACAGCTGTATCCGCAATATCAAGTGATTAACAAAATC
>JBGCGC010000037.1:0-48575 GCA_045110475.1 Granulosicoccus sp. | reverse complement strand
ACCAATGCAATACAAGCACCCCTTTAAATTACTTGATTCGATTGTAAAAGAGCAGGCCATCCGCCCCATACCTGCCAGAGGTACTTCGCGTTAGCCGAGTCCGAGGAGTGTACCTAGACCCTTTTTAAATTGCAACCTCCTCAACCAGAAAGTTTTCAATTTACCGTTAGCTCTGGGGCAAGTCGCCAGTGGCAAGTCGCCGCATCACTGCAGGGAGCGGAAGTATATGCTTCCAACAGAATCCTGCAACCCTCTTTGCACGATAAATCTGATTTATTTTCAAACAGGGTTTAAGACAAACTGGCACAAGCGATAAGATACTTGGCCTGACTAACGATCTTTAAGGCGTATGCAAGAGATTTCGTTCTTCGCTCTCGCCAGGAAACAACGACAAAATCGGGACAGTCGTCTGAGACTGCCCCGCTCTGTTCGATGCTTTATTAGGAGCCTCCGGCCGCGCAGGCTCCTAGTACGCCGGCTGCATGCGAGTGCTTTCTGGACACTGATGCTTGTGCGCGGGAATGGTGTAAAGAGACACGAAATAAAAGCCCGCAGTTGCCATTCCAGTTAAACGCTCCGCCGTTCCGGAGATACCACCTCGCTGTTTGCCACGCGCAACTTTCAGGGACGCTTTCTGCAATCCCTTTAAACCCTTCATCCAGCGAGGGTGATCGATATCCAGTGTAATGGGAAAAATTTGCTTGGTAATCTCTGACGTCTTTTCAAAGACCGCCTGCCCGTACCAATCAGGATCTACTCCCAACGCCTTGTGAAAAACGGGTCGCTGATGATCACGTACGTACATGGTCGAATAAACAGCAGTCAGAAAGAACTTGATCCAAAGAACATTGTGACCACGCGTTAGATGCGGGTTTGCTTTCATGAGCAGGGCAAACGCCTCACCATGACCGAACTCATCGCTGCACCACTCCTCAAACCACTTGAAGATAGGATGAAAACGCTTTTCTGGGTGCTTTTCGAGATGTCTGAAGATGGTTATGTACCGCGAGTAACCAATTTTCTCTGACAAGTAAGTCGCGTAATAAATAAACTTGGGGCGGAAATAGGTGTATTTCTTTTTCTGTGTCAGGAATCCGAGATTTACCGCAATTCCTGCCTCTCGAAGTGCGTCGTTAATAAAACCGGCATGCCGAGCTTCATCCCTTGCCATCAATTGAAACAACTGAACAACGTCGGGATTGGTGCCGCGTCTCTTCATCTCTTTATATAATACGCAACCGGAAAATTCAGCTGTGCAGGAAGAAATCAGAAAATCGATGAATTCCTTTTTTAACGCTGGCTCCATGCCTTCCCAATCCACAGTGTCCCAGTCTTCGTTTTTTCGAAAGTGATTCTTGTTGGGGTCGCTCTCCATAAGAGCGATAAGATCATCCCAGTCCTTACGCACCGGCTCGACATCCAAGCGGTCCATCTCGTCAAAATCAGTGGTGTAGAATCTGGGCGTCAGCAGAGTATCCTGCATGGCAACCGAGGTTGCTTCCTCGCTCGTAAGTGCAGGTTCGCTGATTCCCGAGTCTGTCGCAGTCCGGGCATCGTCCCTCGCTGTAGGCGCATTCATAGCATGACCTCTTCGCTAAATGAAAATTCACAGAGCTCCATGACCTCAAAGTCACCGGTAAGCTTTGTCCAGAGTCGCTCTAGCGAGCTAGCGCGTGTAATTGTTGCAGTGCGAGACTCGATCACAATTTCACCAAATGGCGCCATGATTTCACCGCCATGCACCTGCACTTCGTCGCCGGGGTAGATAACCGCGCCGTTGTCCAGTCGCAGATGTGCATGCAAGCTTTCGAAACAATGACTTATCTCGACTGTGCAAGGGGCTTGTTCTTTAGAACGCCGTAGCCAACCCATAGCGGATTCTCCTGAGTCGTGTGTTAACAGGATCGCAAAATGGTGGAAGTTTGTCCACCAAGGTTTACACGATAGTACTGTCAGTTAAAAATGACAAGTGTGTCAGTGTACGCTTACGAGCCCATCATGGCAAACGCTGAGTAACGCTCACCCGGAAAGGTTCTGAATCCGAAGTACAAGGCTTTCCACGTGCGTGTCCTGAATACCCTGATCAGCCAGAGCCTCGTGCAATCGCAGCAAGTACTCCAGATTAGTGCCGCTGGGGCCGCGCCGATGATGTATTAACCTGGCCAAATCATCCATTGACTGATCACCCACCCAAGAGGGATTTCCCTCGGCAGCAAGCCACGTAAGCGTTGTCATGGATTGCCCGTCGCGCACGCGGTTGGCCGGTAACCAGACACGTTGATAACCATCCTGTTCACGCTTGTCCAGAGCCGCAAGGATTTCATCACGCCCTTCATCAGGCAATTGGTAAACCACCCCTGCACAGTGCCCTCCACTGACCGGCACCAGAGTCACGACACGACCCGGGCTATCAACCGTGCCCCTGTGATCATGCGAGGCTTGCCAGAACCGGCGCTCGTAACCCGGGACAATCGCCTGATAAGCCGCTTCGAACTCAAAATCTGGTCGCCAGATCAATGAGCCATAGGCAAATACATGCACGGGTTCGTGATGATTTTTCAAACCGGCCAGCGCTTGCATCGCATTTTTCCTGAAAAGCTATGATCGTCCGGACACGAACCATCTTGCCAAGAAAGTCCTTGTTCGTTTCAGCACCAATACCAAACCAGCCTGCCAACCATATAGCACTGGCATGCTGTGGACTATGGGTTATTGCCGCTGGGCGTTGCTTGCCGTTAATTTAACCGAATAGCAACTGACGCAACTTGACTACAATAGACTCTATCGACAGAGGATGGATCAAGGTTTGCTAACCTATCGGACCTTAATTTTCCAGTTACGCCTGCCAAGGATTTCAGCGACATGATCAACGCTCTTAAAGGCTCTTCACCAGCAGTACTGATATCGCGCATGCTGATCGCAGCCGTTATCGTGTTCGCTACCTACAACCCCACGGGCACCTCGGTATACCACTGGGTGGCTAATAATGAGAATCCGACTGATGCCTGGGTAATCCTCGGAGCTATTGTCGCACTACTGGCTAATATCGCCCTGATCATCGCTGCCTGGAAAGCTCTTGGCAAAGTGGGCACCGTTATTGTTGTCATTTTCTTTGCAGCCCTGGTCTATCTATCTTTACAGGAAGGCTGGGTGGATACCGGCAACTATGCCTCTGTACAGTGGTTGGCATTGATCCTTTACAGTGGGTTTCTGGGAATAGGCCTGGCGGGCGCTATTATCTGGAGACGTGCAACCGGACAGGTCGTGACCGATGAGGCCGGCGACATAGACTCTTAAGCCTGATCAAATATGCCTGACACAAATCGCGGTTCAGATGGCATGAAAATTTCAGGAACTTGATCCCGGTGCGGCCAAACTAACCCGCCATGCGACGGTATGTCACCCCGCGAAGACTGCAATTTCTGGGCGTGGTATTCGTATGCGTTGTGGCCGCTGTCGTTATCCATACCCATCAGTTGATCATCCCTCTGTTTCTCGGATTACTCACCTGGGGAAAAGTCTGGATCAAGAGTCTGACGCCCAAGCTGGGCCTGATGCTCGTGAAAAACGGTGTGGCGATACAGCTTCGTCGGATTTTCATGCAGGCGTCGACACACATCTTTGTCAAATCGCATCGCCCTTGGCGGCGGCTCATCACTACGCTAAAACTCTCAGCAGTCGCCGCTGTGAAAAACACCTTTACACGTTACCTGCAGATGCCCTTGTGGATGAGAACCGCCATCGCCATTGCCATACTGGTGGCAACAGCCGGTAGTTCTTTTGCCGTCTTTGCCCTGCTCATCATTCCACAACCCGTATTAAACTGGCTGAGACAACGGGTGACTGCAACCTTGAACAAGTTGGGAGCAACAAAGATGTTCTCGGCAATATGGCAATATCTCGTACCAGAGAAACTACGCCATCGTTGGCATATGCATGTCAAGTGGACCCTCGGCAGAAGACAGGTTATAGCCGCCAAACAGCTCCATCAGACCGTTTTGCGTACGACTATTACCCACAAAAAACCGTTGACTTACACTGAAGTCACGGATACGTCGAACAACAAGATCAAGCCGTCTGCCCGATCAAGGAAACAACAAACGTGAACGCTTGTAAACATTAGACCGCAATACTGAATTCCCCAGTATGGAAACCGACAATCATTTTCACGATGTCCGGTGACAAATTGCCACAAAGTGTCCCTATGTTACTTTGCCGGGTGGTATTTTTGCCTCTCTACCAGCAATACGCTTACAGCAGTTTGCGTTAATCTCGCATTCAGCTTGATGCTTTATTCTGGCCGGGCTTTTGCAGATTCCAGTTTTTTCTCATATCGCAAATCGCAAATCGCAGTAAACGATTACAGACGGACTCATCAAAAAACCTTATGGCGTATCCAAACCAAACCGAAACCCTCAGGCAAACAACGAGCACCTTAGGCAAATCCGTTTTACGGCTATGCCTTTTAATAACCAGTGCAGCTGTGTTAAGTGCCTGCGCGGCAACCACCAGAACACTGGATCCAGATGTCGCAACACACTACGATGCCAGTTACGACTTCTCCGACAAGAAACAGATTGTCAACACGTTGACCGATAGCCTGCTTGGCTCGGCACAGATATCTACTGAAACCGTAAAACCCGTCGTCATCGTATACGGAATTGACAACGAAACTTCCGAGCATATCAACACCGGTGGCATCACCGACGATATCCGCCTGGCGCTGATCCAGTCAGGGGAATATCGATTCATCAATCGAAAACAACGCGAAAATCTGGTAGCCGAAGCAGACTATCAATACGCGGGCTTCGTGGCTCCGGAACAACGTGTCAGTGAAGGTCGTCAGCTCGGCGCGGATTTTATTCTATCCGGCACACTGCGCTCGATAGAGAAAAAGCAACCGCGCCAGTGGCGTTTGAACAAGCGCGAACTTATCTACTACTCCATGAATCTTGAACTAACCGATCTGGAGACAGGGGAAATCAGCTGGGCCGATTCAGTGGAAATTGCTCGCGAATCGTCGCGACCCATTATCGGGTGGTAACAACGACGAAGCTGTGAAAGACTTGCTGTGCAGTCGATCAGCGAACATTCATGGTGACTCTTCTTACACCCAAGGCACGCAACGCTCTGGCTCGTATAATTGTTGCGGTTTGCGCACTTCTACTACAGGCATGCGCAACCTCTGCTGCACTTAATACAGCCCGAGAACAATTCAGGCAAGGTAGTACTGATGTTGCGCTAAAGACGTTAAGCGACGCTGACGTATCGCGGCGAGACCAATTACTTCTACTACTCGATTCTGCAATGATTGCGCAGGCCGCAGGCTTGTATCAGCAAAGCATCACGAATTTCGAAGCAGCCTATCAGCTTATTGAAAGTCTGGATTACATCAGCGCTCGCGACCAATCTGCTGCATTGATCAGCAATGACTGGGCAATTCGCTACAGTGGTGAATTCAGCGAACGGCTATGGATTCATACGTTTCAGATGATCAACTATCTGCTGCTGGATCAACCCTCGGGGGCGGCAGTTGAGGCACGACGCGCAACAGCACTTTACAGCGAGCATGGCGATGTACTGGCCAACGATCTCTTTACCCGCTACCTGATGGCGTTGAGCTTTGAAAATGCTGGGCAATTCGATAGTGCCATGGTCGAGTACCGAAAACTTGCCGACAAGCTTGACGATGAAGTACTTACTGTTCGCTCGTCGTCGCAAAGAGAGCTTACTGTACTGGTGGCCACAGGCTTCATCGAACCGAAGTTGCCTGGCGATCTGATCATCGATATCAACGCAAGGGTCTCTTTTCCTTATTACCCTGACGTGTATGCGCGCGCTCCTGATATTGACGTTATTGCTGATTCAGACATACTGCCCGGCACGCGTGTCGATACACCGCTTTTATCAATTGCTCGAAGCGCACTGGATAAACGTGGCAAGGCCATCGCAACACGGCATGCAGTTCGACTCGCAGCAAAATACAGTCTCGCGCAAAGTATCGAGGAGCA
This sequence comes from Granulosicoccus sp., assembly GCA_045110475.1. GTDB lineage: Bacteria > Pseudomonadota > Gammaproteobacteria > Granulosicoccales > Granulosicoccaceae > Granulosicoccus. Next base: position 42,564 of record JBGCGC010000037.1, on the reverse strand, counting down.
AGACCCATTAGCCGGCAGCGTGGCCAGATTGTTACTGTTCGCTCTGGAGCAGGCAGACACCAGAAGCTGGGAGACGTTGCCAGCCCATCTGTCTCTGGTAAGAGTAAAACTTCCGGAAGAGGCAACATCAGTTACGATCCGGATTGGCAATACCGAGCGATTGGGACCCACGCTTGAAAGGCGTACAGTACAACTTGATCCGGACAACAAGAGCCATCAGTTCAGCATGATCAGGGTTGGCACCCAACGCCTGCAAGAGCGAATAGGTTCGCCGTAACTGTCGTGGGATTCATACCTCTATACAAAGGCACTTTTTGTGCTAATCTTCAGGTCCCTTGGGCGGATAAACAGGAGGTGATAAATGTCTAGTGTTTTGATTTATGACGGGTCAGCTATGAGTGTAGCGCGGTCCAACTAACCCTTGTATTGCGCGAACTATAGCCGGCTGATTCGTCAGCCAAGGCACGGAAAGCCGCCTTTTCAGGCGGCTTTTTTTATGCGACTTGTGCTGTCAAGAACTGTCTGCATCAAGATTTTAGACCAGCGTTCGAAACGTCCCCGGTACTGAGACTTCCAGAATTTGAATATCTTCGGATATATCACCAATCCTGCGGCTCTCAGCAGGCGGAATGGTAAACGCGTCACCTGTAACAAGCAGTTTCTGATCAATCCGTACACTGCCGGCCAGTACGTAGGAGAACAGCACTGTGGCGTCGTGTGTTGTTGAATAAGCCGGTAACGCACTTGTTGTTGCCCTTACGATGGACGCGCTCACCATATCCGCAGAGGCGATGGCCACGCCGGTATCACAGGATGCAAATCCCGGCAGGCGGTGGGGTTGCCACTTAGCATCGGCAATTCTGTGGTGACAGAATCGCTGCCCGTCAAACAGGCGGTGCGAGTCAACCCGCTCGTTGGGCAGGGTCATCTGGTCATCAATAGCTGTGATGTGCTCGGCCGGCAGGCCAATCTCAAGGACTTCAAGGCCGTTGGAGGTTTCCAGTACCTTGTGCCGAATATGCGGTGGCTGAGTCACACAATCGCCGGCATGCAGCGTTATGGGTTCACCCTGATCCTCATACACCAGGGTAATCCAGCCTTGCACACAAAACATCAATTGAAAACTGGCCGTGTGATAGTGCACTCGATCGGACACCGGCCCTCCGTTAGGGATACGGATGTGGTTGGCAACCATGCCGCCGCTCAACCGACTAGGTATGAGGTCACGGGTGTGCGTGCCAGCAGTGCCGCGAACCCAGGGGGTATCTCTCAGGGTGCATATTTCGAGTTGGTGACTCTCAATACTTTGCGTTGAAATCTTGCTAACCCGCTCCCAGCGAATATCCACGCCACTCGGGGAGCGTAGCGCTGGCTTGACTTCGCCATCAGTTTTAATGATCAGTGCAGGCGCGGCACCCTCGAAGTTTTTATCCAGCCGAACAGCCAGCCCGAGGCCGTCTAACTCTGCGATCTCGGGAGCCTCGGACGGGTAAAGTGCCGTAAGCTGGAATTTCGCCTCGGAACGGAAGAAATCGATATCAGCTTGCAGATTGTCAGTCGGCAACAGGCAGAGCGCTCGGGTGTTTCCATTATCGGTCATGGCGACTCTTGAGAGGTTCGTAAAACATTAGTTACATGAACAAATAACGACGCGGGTTGTTATGGCGCTGTCAGACGCAACAATCGGCCACCAGCACCATCTTCCAGCAGATAGACAACACCGTTGACATCCTTTTCTACTTCACGGATTCGCTGATTCATATCAAAGCGCTCGATTTCCTGGACCGGCTCGTCAAGGGAAACACGTACCAATGATTGTGATGAAAGACCGCCAATGAGCCCACTACCTTGCCAGTTGGGATAAACATCCCCACTGTAGACCAACAAACTGGACGGTGATATTACCGGCGTCCAGGAAATTTCAGGCGCGTCCAGATCCGGGCGAGTGTCGTGGTCAGGAATAGCTTGTCCACTATAGTGATTGCCGTTGGACACAAGCGGGTAGCCGTAGTTCTCGCCTTCAATAACGCGATTTAACTCATCACCGCCGCGCGGGCCCATTTCATTCACCCACAATTGCCCATCGCCGGAAAATGCGATGCCCAGAGGGTTGCGGTGCCCGATAGACCAGAATTCTCTGGCAATGCCACCTTCTGCCGCCCAGGGGTTATCGTTAGGAATCTGCCCATCATCGTGTAGGCGGATTATCTTGCCAAGATTCATCTGCATATCCTGCGCAGGATTAAATTTCTGCCGTTCACCGGAGGTGATATACAAATAACCCTCAGGTGAGAAAGCCAGCCTATGACCGTAGTGCCCCTCCCCAGTGACTTTGGGAGATTGCCTCCAGACGACACTTGAATCGACCAGCCTTGCGTTGCTGTCGTTATCGGTTTCCAATCGCGCCTTGATAACCGCGGCGCCACTCAGATTTCCGTCCCGCTCCACATAACTGATGTATATCTGGGCATTACTGGAGAAGTCGGGATGAGCGATAACGTCACCCAGACCACCTTGCCCACTTGCCTGAACCTCAGGTACACCAGCAACTTCAACGCGTTGCAGGGATTGGGCTGTGGCTTGCGAAAAGTTGTTTTTGTCCTGATCATTTGTTGTGCTGACCATCCACAATCGCCCAGCCTTCTCAGTCACCAGCAATTCACCGGTCGGAAGAAACGTCATAGCCCAGGGTCGATCAAATTCACCCAGTGCGCTGACGTCGAGCGTATTGCCAGCAGTGCTTATAACGCCGTAGCTGGGTTGATTATCAGACGCACAGGCGCTGGTCAGCAAGCTGACCGACAATAGCAGCATTGTGGCCGCAGGCCGCAGCCGGACAAGCCGACGCAACGGTGACCGGGGCATAGCGCGCGGGAGTGTATCAAGTAAGGTGCTCATGAACATGGCGGCTCTGTATACTCATTATAATCATTGGCTTGTGCAGAATACCGTGTCTACCCCAGAGCAAAATACCAAACAAAGGCCTTTTGTTGATCTGATAGTCAGCATCCTTGTGCCTTCCATCATTTTAATGAAATTCAGCGGGCCCGAACGACTCGGGCCTACCATGGCGCTTGTTGTTGCGCTGGCCTTTCCCATCGGTTATGGCCTGTACGAACTTGTTTTTAATGGTAAACGCAACCTCATGGCGGTTCTGGGTGTTGTCAGTGTCCTGCTTACCGGTGGCATAGGATTACTCAAGATAGATGCCCAGTGGCTGGCGATCAAGGAGGCAGCTATTCCGTTGTGTATTGGTGTTGGCGTACTGGTAGCCAACAAGATGGGGTACCCGTTGGTCAGAAAACTATTGTTCAACCCGACCATCATGAACATAGACCGGATCCACGAAGAACTGGATAGAAAAGATACCCGTGTGCAGTTCGAATCCCGGCTCGATAACGCCAACACTCTTCTGGCAGGAACATTTTTATTCAGCGCCATCATGAACTATTTCCTCGCCAAGTTAATCGTCACCAGCGAAAGCGGGTCCTCTGCATTTAATGAAGAGCTCGGGCGCATGACCTTGCTCAGCTACCCGGTGATTGCCATCCCGTCAATGATCATGATGCTGGCCATATTCTGGTTCATCTGGCGAACGGTAAACAAGCTCACCGGGTTGTCACTGGAAGAGATCATGGTCGGCGCAGCAGATGAACAGGAGAAGGAACCAAAATAGGTTCTGGCTAGGATTATGCGAACGGGCAGGTTCGCACAATTTCAGGGCATGGGCCTAGCGGTTGTAACCTGACTGCTTTCAAATAAGACTAACCGGCAACAGAAGGCAGCGTCAACGCCAGAAAAATCGGTGATGCCCCCCTTTGAATCAAAACCGGAATAGCCGAATCGGCAGGCGCGTTTTCCACCAGACTTTCAAGCTCCTGCACACTGCTAACCTTTGCGCGGTTTATCGACAGAATGACATCACCCTGACTTATTCCTGCTTCTGCCGCAGCACCCTGAGGATCAATTTCTGAGACGACAACCCCGTGTGACAGGCCCATCGCTTCCATTTGTTCAGCCGGTACAGCGGCAACTTCCACCCCCAGACGTGACTGATCGACAGGATCCTGCACCGGCAGGGCTGCTACACGATCGCCCTCATCAAGCGGTTCTATTGTTACATCAAGGGTCTGCCGCTCACCATCGCGCAAAATCACTGCCTCGACGGTAGAGCCGGGAGTTACAGCACCGACCAACGGTGGTAACGCACTTGAGTAAGCCACCGCTTTTCCATTGAACTGCAAAATGATATCGCCGCTGCTGAAGCCTGCCTTGTCAGCCGGACTACCCTGACTGACCTGCGCCACTAGCGCACCCTCCGGCTTGTCCAGACCGAATGAACTGGCCAATGCCTGATCTACATTCTGGATGGAGACACCCAACCATCCCCGGGTAGCAAATCCTTTGTCCTTCAGCTGATCCGCAATTGACATGGCGACGTTGATCGGAATGGCAAAGGACAGCCCCTGATAACCACCTGAACGTGAGTAAATTTGCGAATTGACGCCAACAACCTCACCTTCGGTATTAAACAGCGGTCCACCGGAGTTTCCCGGATTGACCGCAACATCAGTCTGAATGAAAGGGACGTAGGTGTCGTCTGGCAAGCTTCGCGCAAGCGCCGAAACGATTCCCTGTGTGGCGGTGTGCTCGAATCCAAACGGAGAGCCGATGGCCAGCACCCACTCACCCACGCGCAGATCTTCCGAATTTCCTATTCTGACAACCGGCAGCTCAGAGGCATCCAGTTTCAGTAACGCTATGTCACTGGCAGGGTCGCTTCCGACCAGTGTTGCCTGATATTCCCGTCTGTCGTTCAGCCCCACCCTGATCTCAGTAGCGTTGTCGACAACATGCGCATTGGTTATCACGTAGCCATCGTCCGAAATGATGAAACCGCTACCAAAACCACCGCCCTGACGTGGGGGTTGCTGGGGTGCATTGGGCATTTGTTCGAAAAAACGACGAAATTGCTCGGGAATTTGCTCGGGATTCAGGCCGGGTGCACCATTTTGAGCCACTTGAGGCGCGCTGGCGAGCACCGAAATCTTGACGACTGCATCACCTTCTTCCTCAACGAGGCCACTAAAATCGGGCAATGTGGCCGCAAAGGATTTCGTTACAGCAAGAATGGGAAGCAAAGCTATCCAGAAAAGTGTTTTTCGATATATTCTGGTCGCCTGTAATGTTCGGGTCGGTTCTGAGGTTACTTCCTGCAGTGCAGGTCGTGGAGCAAAAGAGGCTCTCGGGTTCAGAACCGATAATAAGACGTTAGAGATAGAAGTCATGTTTTTCTCCGTGTATTTCTGACATTTGAACGCTTTTGAATAAAAACGTTCTATATCGTTGATGCTTTACTCATTGCATACGACCCAGAGGGCGTATCGGGTGTTGCATTACACAACCGTTAACTATCAACGTTGTAGACGTTGCTTTTTACTAGACAACACATTGGGGGCTGTATGCGAATTTTACTAGTCGAAGATGATATGGAAGCCGCGACTTATCTCGTCAAAGGCCTGACAGAAAGCGGGCATATTGTGGAGCATGCAGCTGATGGAGAACGTGGCTTGCAGATGGCAATTTCCAACGCTTACGATTCCATGATCATTGATCGCATGCTGCCAAAGCGTGACGGTCTCTCGGTGATTGAAGAGCTGCGGCGTATGGGCAACATGGCGCCCGTGCTTATCCTGAGCGCGCTTGATGATGTAGACGAGCGGGTCACCGGACTCAAGGCGGGTGGTGATGACTACCTGACCAAACCCTATCAACTCAGCGAACTTACCGCCCGGTTGCAGGCCTTGACCAGACGTGCTCAAACAGGTGTTCAAGGCACGGTTCTGCATGTCGGAGATCTGACACTCGACCTCATCAAACACAAGGTCACGCGCTCAGGTCGAAATATCAATTTGCAACCTCGCGAGTTTCGGCTGCTGGAATACCTCATGCAGCACACCGGTCAGGTTGTTACTCGCAGCATGCTTTTGGAAAACGTTTGGGACTACCATTTTGACCCGCAGACCAATGTTATTGATGTGCAGATCAGCAGGCTGCGTAGCAAGATAGACAAAGACTTCGAGTCAGCTCTACTGCACACAGTTCGTGGGGCCGGGTACAAATTGCAGGAGGTGGGTAACACCGCTGAAACTAACTAATCTGAGTCCCTTGTGGGTTCCGCCCGCGACCCCACGAGCTTAACAGGCACTTTAATGTTCTTACATAACCGGACCAGCACCTTGTGCCGGTCCGGTCTTGTTCGACGTCGAATGTTTCAGGTCTGACATGAGTCCAGTATCGTTTCAATGTTGCAGGTAAGTTCTCCAAGCGCCCTGCCTGATGAAAAAACCAGCCAGCATCGGCGTTTGCCTCACAATAGATTCGTCGAGCATACTCTTAATAACAATGACGCTGACCAGAATCGCTGCACTCTTGCAAGCATAAGAACGATGAACGACCCTAGTTGAAACCCCAGAGCTGTTGCGTGATCCGAAGGTCAATGCCTCCCTGCACAACAGTGGACATCCCCCCCAACACGAACGTGCAGACTTGCTCAAACCACAGATTTCGATCAAGCTTACAGCTAATGAGCACATCTACAACAACTCACCTGACCAGTGCTTCCCGGCAAACTGATAGAGCGCAGCAACAGCCACTGAAAAAGCCACCAAGAGCAGACAACTCGGCGGTGGGCATCGTGCTGAAATGGATTGACCAACGTCGGCTGTTCCGAACCTCAGCCTTTCGTCTTTCACTCATCTACGCGACGCTTTTCAGCGCACTGTCAGCAGCAACACTGGGATTTATCTATTGGTCTACCCGAGATCAGATTGAGTCTCAGGTAGACACACGCCTTAGACTTGAGACCGACTACCTGATCAATCTCTACGAGTCTGGCGCCCTGCCGGAATTGCTTGAGGCTATCCAGCGTCGTAACCAGATAGATACCTTTGACAGATTCTACTATCTCGCCAACGATGAAGTAGAAGGTGTGACCGACGATCAGGAAAATGAAAGCCTGCCCATCCGACTCAAGTCGGTGCGCTCGCACACAACGCGCAACAGAGGTGATGTCGATGATCTTCCACCGGGCAGTGATCGAGCATTCGATCCCATCAGGGTAGCTGAAACGCGACTGTCAAACGGACTAAAACTGACCATAGGCTATGAAATAAGCGATGAACAGGCGTTGCTTGGACATACATTTACTCTGGTCGTTGGCGCAACAGGAATGACTCTGCTTTTTTCATTGATCGGTGGTTTGTGGATTGGCACCGGTATGCTTCGCAGAATGGACTCGGTAAGTCGAACGGCATCTGAAATCATGAGTGGGGACCTGTCGCAACGACTGAAAGTCACATCACGAGACGATGAATTTGATGAGATAGCGACCAAACTGAATCAGATGCTGAATCGGATCGAAGATCTGATGAAGAGCATGCAACAGGTAACAAACAATGTTGCACATGATCTGCGAAGTCCGTTAACAAGACTGCGTAATCGACTTGAAGTTACCTTACTCGAAGAACGCGACCCGGGGATCTATCGAGACGTCATGGATGAAGCTATCGGTGATGCTGATAGTCTGATTCATACATTTAATGCCATGCTGAGTATTGCACGTCTGGAAGCGGGTATCGACGGAGCACAATGGAATGAAACACGTATTGGCGACCTGGCCGCCGAGTTATCAGAACTCTATGAAGCGCTTGCAGAAGAGGAGGAAGGCGATGAGTCGTTGTCGATTACCTCCAACATCAGGAGCAATCCCCGATTCCTCTGCAATCGTCATCTTATCGGACAGGCTCTGACCAATCTGCTGGACAATGCGATCAAGTACAGCCCGCACCCGGCAAAAATCCAACTGACGGTTGAAGGTAACGATGATGCTTTCTCAATCTCGGTATCAGACAATGGCCCGGGAATTCCGGAGTACGAACGCGAGCGCGTGTTCGAGCGCTTTGTCCGTCTTGAAAACGAACGCAATTCACCCGGCAACGGACTAGGGCTCAGTTTGGTCAAGGCAGTGGTGCGGTTGCACGCCGCGACCCTGACACTGGACGACAACAATCCAGGATTGAAAGTCACGATGCATTTCGAAAAACGCCGAGTGCCTAGCAAGAAGGGGATATCCGGTAAAACGATGGCGGTTAGCAAGGAGGTCGCAAACGCCTCGGCGCGCGCATAAGAATACTCGAGAAATTTCGACAGATGCTAACGTCGACAGCGTGATTTACACCAGAACTGTATCGATATCACGAATGATCCGTGCACAACCACAAGTCAGCTTGCAAACTATGGTAGCTGCTCCTGTGCATCGAGAAATACCTGTCCTGATTGCTCAACATACAATGCCCAGTAGGTTTTTGACGCGTGCACACTTGGCGCCATCTTTACGCGTACTGGCTTATCCCTGACCAGTGAATCAAGCGATGCAACCTGCTCTGCCTGTACACGAACGCCTTTGGCGACACCCTGCGTCTCCAGCCATAGATAATGCCGCCCACTGGTAGCGGACAGCCCGGTAAACACACCGGTTCGTTCAATGCTCTCTGCCAGAATTGGCGTATTTTGCGCTTGTTGCGATTCCCCACGATAGTAGATGTACAGGCCAGCTACCAACATGATAAGCGGTAGCGCGGTGATAACCGCATGCACCGGATTGCGCGTTTTGTTCTTGTAGCTCATATCGGGATCACGCGCAGGCGGCCACTGATAGCGTGGATCAGCGGATCTGTCAGCTCCCAACTTCGTCAAAGAACCGTCCTTGCGCCGTTCAGGAGGTGTATTACTCAACGTTTTGTACCTGTTCTCGCATTTGTTCTATCAGTACCTTCATATCGATACTGATGGCCGTTGTGTGACTGTCTGACGATTTTGAAGCCACTGTATTGGCTTCGCGATTGAATTCCTGCATAAGAAAATCCAGGCGCCTGCCAACTGCCTCATTAAAATCCAGCACTCTGACCAACTCAGCCAGATGAGCGTCCAGCCGGTCCAGCTCTTCATCTATATCCAGACGCTGAGCGGTGTACACCAGCTCCTGCTCAAGCCTGCTGACTTCATGCTCGATATCCAGCTGTGCAAGTTTCTCCATCAAGCGCTCACGCTGGCGCTGCACCACTTTCGGACGATGCGCACGGAGTCCGGCGACACTTTGCTCCAGTTGTGCAGCCCGATTGCTCAACATCACTGCAATCTGTTGCCCCTCACGCGAACGGGAGTGCAAAAAATCCTCTAACGCAGGCTCAAAGGCGTCCAGCGCTGCGTTGGCAACGACATCATCCATCTGTGTTTGAACACGCACCATACCCGGCCATTGCAACACCGCTATCGGGTCACAGCGACCAGCATCGATGCGTAATTTCTGCACCTGGTCTATCGCTTCACTGACCTGTTCCAACAGATTCTGATTGACGACCAGCTTGTCTGTGCTCTCGCACGGGTTGTTGATTTTCAATGTAATGTCGACCTTACCTCGATGGATCTGCGACAACACCCGCTGGCGCACGCTCTCATCGATAGCACTCAGCCCATCCGGCAATCTGATTTTGACATCCAGGAAACGCTGGTTGACCGATCGAATTTCCCAACAAAAAACACGGTGCTCCACGCTGATCATGGACTGACCAAAGGCCGTCATGCTGTGTAACATTTTTAGCTCCTGCAGGCGTTTCCAGCCGCGCCGATTGATCATCAGTTTATCAGTGCCAAACCGGGGTCGCGCCTATTGGCGCTTATCTCTTTCCAGGATCGACAACAGCAGATCAAACGATGTGGACATCAATTAGCGAGTAGCTCACCGCACCCGCTATACAGATGACACCCCGATACCGCTATACTCTGCCGCCCACCGGACAACCAGCGTCACCACAATCATGATTGTGGCTGTTGTTGATCATCTATCGGTTCGCCCACTTCTGAATCTGCAAGGAAATACCATGCGACCAAGCGCAAGAGCGGCTGATGAGCTTCGTGCCATCAAGTTGACCCGTCACTTCACCAGACACGCAGCAGGCTCTGTACTCATCGAAATGGGGGACACGCGTGTGTTGTGCACAGCCAGCGTCGACAACCGTTGTCCACCCTGGCTCAAGGGGACCGGGAGCGGTTGGGTTACCGCAGAATACGGCATGCTTCCGGGCGCCACCCATACGCGGGCTCGTCGCGAGGCAGCTGCTGGCAAGCAATCCGGTCGAACGCAGGAAATACAGCGTCTGATAGGTCGCTCCTTGAGAGCCGCTGTAGATCTGGACGCACTTGGAGAACGAACGATTACGCTTGACTGTGATGTGCTGCAGGCAGACGGTGGGACCCGAACCGCCTCCATTACCGGTGCCTACGTAGCCCTGTGCGATGCAGTACAACAACTGATCAAACAACGCAAGATCAAGCGTAATCCCATTCACGGGCAGATTGCTGCAATCTCCGTAGGTATCGTAAAAGGCCAGCCCGTGCTGGATCTGGACTACGAAGAAGATTCGGTAGCTGAAACCGACATGAACGTGGTGATGAACGAGGCAGGCGGTTTTATTGAAATACAGGGTACGGCTGAAGGCCATGCATTTAGAGATGACGAGCTAAGCTCGATGCTAAATCTGGCAAAGCACGGAATTACCTCACTTGCCAAGGCGCAACTCGCGGCACTGGAAGGCACTGGCTGAGGTCTGCAACAGAGACACTTCATGAGCTTACAAAAAGTGGTGTTTGCCAGTGGCAACGCAGGCAAGATCAGGGAATTACACGAGTTGTTGGAACCTTTGGGATTCAGCGTTGAATCTCAGGGTAACTATGGCATCGAATCGGTCGACGAGACAGCGTTCACGTTCGTGGAAAACGCGCTTTTAAAAGCGCGACATGCAACGCGACTCTCCGGCTTGCCTGCCATTGCTGATGACTCCGGTCTTGAAGTGGACGCTCTCAACGGCGCACCCGGACTTTATTCAGCCAGACACGCTGAACGTCATGGAGCAGGCTTTGGGGATGTGGCTAACTACGAACTGTTGCTGCAACAACTTGACACTCTGCAAGACGACGCGCAGCGTCGTGCGCGCTTTCGCAGCGTTGTTGTGTATCTGGCTCATGAACACGACCCTTCACCATTAATTGCAGAGGGTAGCTGGGAGGGCCACATACTAAAAACGCCCGAGGGTGCCGGTGGCTTTGGCTACGACCCGGTTTTTTGTAACCACGACACCCACACGGCCGCAGCGTTGCTAGACAAACAGACAAAAAACGAACTTAGCCATCGTGGCAAAGCCGTAACTCAACTTATCCAGCAATTACGCGCACGTTAATGAGCGAACGTCAATTCACCCAGTTACCTCCACTGTCGCTCTACGTGCACATCCCCTGGTGTATTCGAAAATGCCCGTACTGCGATTTCAACTCACATGAGGCACGTCAGGAGATTCCCGAAGATGCCTATGTCGACGCTTTACTGGATGATCTTGCCAATGAAATGCCTCTGGTCTGGGGCCGTCAGATCAGCACCGTTTTCATTGGCGGCGGGACCCCGAGTCTATTCAGCGCCAAGGCACTCGATAAACTGTTGAGCGGGATTCGGGCACTGACTGCTCTAACCCCCACTGCCGAAGTGACACTTGAAGCTAACCCCGGAACCTTCGAACAGGAACGATTCCGCGACTACCGGTCGCTGGGTATCAATCGATTGTCTATTGGCATACAGAGCTTCAATCCGAATTTACTCGGCGCACTGGGACGTGTTCATTCTGGCGTTGAGGCATTGAAAGCTTGTGACATCGCGCATGCTGCAGGCTTCGAGCAGATCAATCTGGACATCATGTTTGCGTTGCCCAATCAAACCGATCAACAGCTCCTGGAGGATATTGACCTGGCACTTGAGCAATCAACAACGCACCTGTCATTCTACGAGCTGACGCTTGAGCCCAACACACTGTTTGCCAGATTTCCACCGGAAGTTCCAGACGATGAGCATCGCGCGCAGATGCAGGACACTATCGTCGAAAAACTTGCTAACGCAGGCTTTGAGCGTTACGAGGTATCAGCCTATGCAAGAAATACCGGAAACCGATCTGCCCACAACATGAACTACTGGCATTTTGGCGACTATCTGGGGATCGGCTGTGGTGCACATGGAAAAATCAGCTCTGCCGACTCCGGCAGCATCGTCAGACGATGGAAACAAAAGCACCCCACGACCTACCTGAAGGCCGATAGCGCTGACAAGCGCCTCGGACAGCAAACGCTGATCCCGGTCAAAGACACTGCGCTGGAATTCATGATGAATGCCTTACGACTGCGCGAGGGCTTTGCGCTGCCGTTGTTCGCATTACATACCGGGGTGAGTCTGGATACCTGGCAGCAGAACATTGAACAGGCGATCGAGCGCGGACTTCTGGAGCAGGCAGGTTTGCAGCTTAGAGCAACGGATCAGGGGTTCAACTGGCTAAATGACACGCTGCAACTGTTCTTACCGGAAAATCAGCCAAAAAACTCTACGAGCTATCGCGTCATTCCGTTGAACCTTGTATCTGGCAAGGAGCCGAACGTCTAGGAGTCTGCGCGACCGGAGGCGGCCCCGTAGAAAGCGGTCGAGCGAGAGTAGTCCAATTTTGAGTCAAATTTTGTGCTCATTTGAGGAGTTTAGCTCGCAAAGTGACGAAAATGAGCGCAAGATTTGGCCAAAAGTGGGCTGCTCGTAGCCGATTGATTTCTGCGGGGCCGCCTCCGGCCGCGCAGGCTCCTAGCCTGAATTATTCACTGGCGGATTGTAAAAGGCGGATGAGTTGAGCGGGATCTGTGCCGTTACCGTTGGCAGCACCGCTGGACAATATTTGTCCTGCAAATCCAGGCAGTGGTCCTCCCATTTCCTCTTCGAGGTTCTTTACCGATTGGTCGATTTGCGATGAGCGGCTGTCCCGGGACCTTGACTTGCCGCTGTCGTTTGCAAGCGCTGGTTGAGGCATTCCTGTCGGTCCAGCATTGCGTGTATTTCGGCTTTCATCACGCACATCGTTGAGCTCCCTGGCGGCCACCGGAGCCAGTATGTTGACATTCGGATCGACAGTCAGTGATCTTGCGGTTACATCTAACGGCGCTGCCGTACCAAAATGCGTAACACCTTCAGCATCTTTCCAGGTATACACCTCCGTCTTTTGTGCACCAGTGAGCAAACCGTCCGACGCATCAGCACCACCCGTTAGATTTCCGGCCAACCCGACAGCATCGTTTTTTGTCCTTGAAAGCGAATTGCCGATGTTATCAATAGCACCAGAAGCAAGCTTCTTCCACACGCCGCCTGCATCACCGCCCCTGAGATAGATGCCGTAGGTCATGATGCCTGCCATTATCAGCACCATCACAAACGCCTTGATCAAAAGTTTTCCTACCAGTTGCCCTAACATAGCCATCGCCTCCGCCTATTGGAAGAGGTAACGGCGAGCCCTCAGTAGCGCTTGAGCAAAAGGCTTGCAATTTGCGGCTATACACACTAGTATCCGTTTCCGAATTTTATAACCGGGAGGTCGCAATGAAACCGGAAATCCATCCCGAATACAAGCAAATCCAAGTCACTTGCAGTTGCGGTAACTCGTTTGAGACTGGCTCAACGTCGCGCCGGGATCAGCTTAGTATCGAAGTTTGCTCAGCTTGCCACCCGTTTTACACGGGCAAGCAGAAAGTCATGGACACTGCAGGTCAGGTTGACAAATTCCGTCGTCGTTACGGATCAAAATAGTAGTCAGTCCCTGCGACCAGAGCAGCCTGCTCCGGAACGCAAGACAGGCACGCCGTATAAGGGGCACCCATCGAGGTGCCCTTTTTTATTGATGATGCATCTTCTAGCTAATCTGCCGAGTGTTAGCCGCTAACATGTTGTATCTCATCGACACCAGTATTTACATATTTCGCGCCTGGCAAGGCCTGCCAACCAGCATTCGCAGCCGTTTCGACGAACCAGACAATGCTGTTCAGGGATTGGCAGAGACGCTTTGCAGCATTATGGAAGCTCACCAGCCGAGCTACATGGTCTGCGCTTTTGACGAATGCTTCCGGCAAGGCGTACGCAACAGAATGTATGCGCAATACAAAGCCGACCGACCTCCAGCTCCCGAAGAACTTGCACCTCAGTTTGCACGATGCAAGCAACTGGCACAGGCCATGGGCATCGCCTGCTTTGGCAGCGACCAGGTCGAAGCTGATGACATTATCGGACAATTTGCGGCTCTTGCCAGCACGTACGACGTTCCAGTAACTATTGTGTCCGGGGACAAGGACCTGGCCCAGTTTGTCACACCGGCCGATCGCTACTGGGATCTGGGTCGACGCCCCATCGCCAGTTATCACGACGTGCACAAGCGTTTCAAAGTGCGCCCGGAACAAATGGCAGACTGGCTTGCACTGTGTGGAGACAAGAGCGATAACATCCCCGGAGTACCAGGGGTTGGCCCCGCGACGGCTGCGAGACTGCTGAACAAATGGCAGACTATAGACAACCTGCTCAGCAACCTTGGAGAGGTTGCCATGATGGGCTTTCGCGGCGCTCCCAGAGTCAGTCGCCTGTTGTTCGAACATAAAGACACCATCCATTTTGCACGCTCCCTGACCGGTATGATTCGAGACGACAGGTTGCCTGAAGATCTGAACGCACTGGCTTGCACGCCGCCCGATCAGACAAACCTGTGTCAGGCCCTGCATGAGGTGGGACTACCTGACTCACTTTGCGATTCTCTATCGAGGCGCATCACAAAAGCATCGATTAACGGCAATTGAAGGCGTTGCCGTGCGAGACAAACGCCAGCACACGAGTCACACGCCCCCTGCCAACCGTCGCAAGCAGACGTCGACACAGGAACTTTTGCTGTTCAACAAACCCTTTGATGTTCTTAGCCAGTTTACCGATGCAGACAAACGCACAACACTAGGCAACTATCTCAGTGCCCCTGGGTACTACCCAGCCGGACGCCTTGATCGTGACAGCGAAGGACTGTTGTTACTGACAAACAATGGCGCACTTCAACATCGGATAAGCAACCCGCGGTTCAAATTGCACAAGATATATCTTGTGCAGGTTGACGGAGAGATCGATGACAATGCCATGGCCGATCTCGGCAACGGCATTACGCTCAAGGACGGGCCAGCCAGAGCACTAAGCGCTCGGCGGGTTCAATGCCCCGGAACCCTGTGGCCACGCGACCCTCCCGTTCGCTTCAGAAAAAACATACCAACAAGCTGGCTTGAAATTAAACTCGACGAGGGTCGAAACCGTCAGGTACGGCGCATGACCGCGGCGGTCGGTTTTCCAACGTTACGCTTGATAAGAACCTCAATAGGTAGCATAAGCGTATGGCCGATCAAACAAGGGGAATATCGCTTTGCAAACGCCGCCGAACTGTCAGGCCACGATGGAAAAGGGTAACGCGCTAGAAGCTGCGCTCCACAGAGTAGCCTGCGATACGCTCAAGAGCATCCCGATAAACTGAGGGTGCCAGTTGACGCAAACAGGCCGTTGCCGCTGCGGCGGATTCCTGCGCGCGATGAATGGACTTGTCCAGCGCATCAGTCTGCTCAATGATTTTCATAACTTGTGGAAGCTTTGTTATGTCGGCATCCCTGATGCTCTGGGCGATCATGTTGCGTGCCTCGGCAGTGCCGTCGCGCATGGCGTAAATCAGCGGTAATGTGGTCTTGCCCTCTGCCAGATCATCACCGACGTTTTTGCCTATGGTGCTGCTGTCGCTTCGATAATCAAGCACATCATCAGCAATCTGGAATGCCGTCCCCAAATGCATACCGTAGTTCCCCAGTGCTTCACGAATGCTTGCCGGCTGGTCTGCGAGCACAGCGCCAAGCTCGGTGGCTGCGTGAAATAAACGCGCGGTCTTTGCCTCTATTACCTCGATGTATTGCTCCTCGGACAGATCGGGTTCCCGCACGTTTAGCAGCTGCATCACCTCACCTTCAGCAATACGGTTAGTGGTTGAGGCAAGAATACCCATGACCTCCATACTCTGGACATCCACCATCATTTCGAAGGCTCTTGAGTACAGAAAATCACCAACGAGAACGGCTGCCTCGTTACCCCACACGGCGTTCGCAGTATCCTGACCACGTCGTAGCTCCGAGGCATCCACCACATCGTCGTGCAGCAAGGTTGCGGTGTGAATGAATTCGATAATGGCTGCAACGGTCACCGGGTGGCGTATGGCTTCGCCATTAACGCTGTCGTTAAGCCCGCAGGCGCCCGCTGCAAGCAGTACCAGCTGCGGGCGAAGGCGCTTGCCACCGCTGCCGATGATGTAGCCCGATAACTGATTTACCAACGCAACATCGGACGCCAGACGATGACGGATAAGCGAGTCCACGCGATCCATACCTGCCTCGACGAGTACTCGGCAATCGTCGATCGACAATGCATTAATTGTAGGGGCGGTTACATTCATGTGTGTGCTGTTACGCGGCTCTTTACCGGCAGGTTCATGTACTGAGACTTCAGGGTGCCGGCCAAGCTGTGCAACCCCTCGGTATCTGAACAGGATTCGCTTCAGGAAAAGGAAATGCGAAAAAATCTGGTGGCTTCATGAATAATACGGATTCTGGATAGGATACCGTGAATAGGACGGTACTCAGACAACAAGACGCACTATAAAATGTATTTTGAATGCAGCAATCAGTCAATCCGGAAGGTGCCGCGTTATTTCTGCGTGTTTGTGATGAAATTGACTTAACACTGTGAATTGACAAGCCTTACCTTTACGAGACATTGGCCGAAAAGGCCATTAAACAGGCTTTGGGCAGTGAAGTTTAAGCGTCTCTGACATCCTGTTACCTGAACAAGGTATGGAATAGCGCTAACGGTTGACGGGTTTTGAGACAACTTGCTATACTAATGGGCTTCCCGCGGGGTTGTCCTCGCAAATCACGCTCAAGAGTCAACGTTTCAAGTTGTAGGCTTGGGTCAGCCAAGCAGCTGCCACTTTCGCAGGTGCCATAGTCAGGGTCAGTAATCATGTACGCGGTAGTCAAAACCGGTGGCAAGCAGTACCGAGTCAGTCAGGGCGATCGCCTCAAGGTCGAATCTCTGAAGGCTGAAGCAGGCGAGGAAATCAGCCTGAGCGAAGTACTTATGGTAGGTAGTGGTGAGTCCGTCACCGTCGGCTCGCCTACGGTCGCCAATGCTTCAGTCAGTGCAAAGGTCGTCACGCATGGCCGTGGTGACAAAGTGAAGATCATCAAATTCCGTCGCCGCAAGCACCACCGCAAGCAGGCTGGCCATCGCCAGAACTACACAGAACTTGAAATCACTGGAATCAACGCAAGCTGATTGCAAGAGCTGACCGATTGTTTATCACTTTGCAGCAGGTCTAAAAGCCTGGAAATTGATAACATCAACCGGTTCAATACGGCACAAGCAAGATAATTGGCAGATGCTTTGCGTCGTTACGCAGATCACGTCATTTAACAAATACAGAATTGACAGGCACATTAAGTCATGGCACATAAAAAAGCAGGCGGTAGTACTCGGAACGGTCGCGATTCAGAATCCAAACGCCTTGGTGTAAAGCGCTTTGGCGGCGAAGTAGTCACCGCTGGCAGTATCATCGTCCGCCAACGTGGGACTCGCTTCCACGCAGGCGTTAACTCAGGCATCGGCAAGGACCACACGATTTTCGCCAAGTCCGACGGGGTCGTTAGCTTTGCAGTACGTGGTGCCAGCAACCGGAAGTTCGTGGACATCGTTCCGGCAAGCGCTGAAGGCTGAGTCCTTGCTCAAACCCGGATGCTTAGCGCATCCTGAATCGTCTGGCCGCCAAACTCGTTTTTGGTGAGGCAAGTAATTCCTGGCAGTACTCAGAAAAACCCGCTCACAGCGGGTTTTTCTTTACCCGTTAGAGAAGCCGTGTGAAATTTGTCGACGAAGCCCGAATCAATGTCATAGCAGGAGACGGCGGCAACGGAGCGCTGGGCTTTCGGCGTGAGAAGTATATTCCACGAGGCGGCCCCGACGGTGGCGATGGCGGTGATGGTGGTAGCGTTTTTCTCAGAGCCACCGAAGGTTTGAACACGCTTGCGGACTTCCGGCACCAACGTACCTATCTTGCGAAACGCGGTGAAAACGGCCGTGGAGCTAATTGCTCGGGCGCGGGTGGCGATGATTGCATCATCGATGTGCCTGTTGGCACGGTTGCCATAGACCGTGGAACCCAGCAGATCATCGCCGATCTGAAATACCCCGGACAAACAGTGCAGGTAGCCAAAGGAGGTTGGCACGGACTCGGCAATGCGCGCTTTAAAAGTTCAACCAATCAAGCACCTCGCAAAACTACTCACGGCACACCCGGCGAGCGACGGGAACTACTGCTTGAGCTAAGACTGCTGGCAGATGTCGGCCTACTGGGTATGCCTAACGCCGGCAAGTCCACGCTGATCACCCAGTTATCTTCGGCTCGACCCAAGGTAGCAGACTATCCATTTACTACCCTGCACCCCAATCTGGGCGTCGTCAGCATCGAGCCGCATCGCAGTTTCGTCATGGCGGACATTCCCGGTTTAATCGAAGGCGCAGCGGATGGCCATGGTCTGGGCGTACGCTTTCTGAAGCATCTGGATAGAACTCGCTTGCTGCTGCATCTCATTGATGTCATGCCGATGGACGAAAGCGATCCGGTGCAAAACGCGATCTCCATTGTCAATGAGCTTGCCCGACACAGCGAAGATCTCGCTGCCAGAGAACGCTGGCTGGTACTGAACAAGAGTGATCTGCTACCCGAAGATGAACAGGCAGAACACTGCCAGAACATCGTTAGCGGAATCAGCTGGGCCGGACCTGTCTACATGATTTCTGCAGCAACGGGGCAAGGCACCCGGCAATTGGCTTCTGACATCATGACTCATATGGAGCTCAAACAACAGGAACGCGAAGAACAGGAAGCTAGAGATCGCGCCAAAGCCCATGCTGATCGCGAGCAACACGCCAACGGATCATTAGTCAAAAACGATAAAAGCGAAAAACCGGCGACCACCAGTGCAACCGGCAATCAGCCTGCTGGACCTGCAACGCCTGCCGACGATGCGTGAACGAGTCCGACTGGCCAGGCGCTGGGTTGTTAAGGTAGGTAGCTCGTTACTGACAGCTGACGGACGCGGCCTCGACCACACCATCATTGCCCAGTGGACATCGCAGATTGCTGAGCTTCTCAGCGATGACCGGGAAGTTGTCTTGGTGTCCAGTGGCTCTATTGCCGAAGGTGTTGCCAGATTGAAGCTGGCAAAACGACCCACCAGGGTTGATCAATTGCAAGCCGCCGCGGCTGTTGGTCAGATGGGGCTCATTCGCGCCTATGAATCCGGCTTTGAACGCTTCGACATTTTGACAGCACAAATTTTGCTGACACACGATGATCTGGCGGACAGACGACGTTACCTGAATGCACGAGGCACGCTTTCTACCTTGCTGTCGCGCGGCGTTCTGCCTATCGTTAACGAGAATGACACGGTCACTACCGATGAAATTCGATTGGGCGACAATGACACGCTAGGCGCTCAAGTTGCCAATCTGATCGACGCCGACGTATTGGTTCTGCTAACCGATCAGCAAGGACTTTTCGACAAGGATCCTCGTACGCATGCCGATGCCAAACTACTGGAACGAGCCAATGCCAGCGATAAGCGTATTCTCGCACTGGCTGGTCCGGCGGGGTCATCTTTAGGCAGCGGTGGAATGCGCACAAAAGTCCTGGCAGCTGAACGCGCTGCCCAGAATGGAACTACCACGATTATTGCCGATGGCAGGGAACCTGATATCTTGCTCAGGCTTTGCGCCGGTGAGGCACTCGGCACCATGCTGACCAGCGAGCAAAAGCCGATGGATGCGCGCAAGCGATGGTTAGCCGATCATCTCAGAGCCAAAGGCACACTCACTTTAGATGCAGGGGCTTGCGAGGTTTTGCGAACTCGCGGGTCAAGCTTGCTGGCCGTTGGCGTCAACGGATGCTCAGGCACTTTTTCACGCGGCGAGCTGGTCAGCTGCGTCAATAGCAATGGCCGTGAAATTGCTCGAGGCTTGAGTAATTACAGCTCGGCTGACACGCTTAAAATCATGGGCGAGGCCAGCGAACAGTTTGAAACGATTCTTGGATACACCGGCGAGCCTGAACTTGTACACCGAGACAACATGATCGTTGTCTCATGAAAAATCACCGGTACAGTGTGAGTACTACACAGCTATTGCTGGCATCTGTCCAGGTTGACTTGCTTGGCACAGACGTTCTTCGCACCCCGCGACTGCCATTAACAGAATCGGACTTGCCCCGACCGCGTGAGCAGACAAACGGTCGGCGGCATCACACCTGGGAAAAAACCGGGCAATTAGCCCAGCGCACGAACCTGACTGTTGAAACGACTTTTATATCGCGCTGCCTTGTTCTTGTGGATCAGGCCTTTACGGGCCATATGATCAAGTACGGGAACCGCTTCCTTGTAAGCGGTTTCCGCAGCGCTTTTGTCGCCACTGGCGATTGCAGCAAAAACACGCTTAACCATCGTGCGCATCATGGAGCGCTGGCTGGCGTTACGTTGACGAGATTTTTCGGCTTGGCGAACGCGTTTGCGCGCCTGGGCAGTGTTGGCCACGAAGATTCCTCTGGCTTGTCAGTACTGAATTCAGCCGCCCATTATCCACCGCCTTTTGCACCACGTCAACATCCGATTGTATGAAATCCACGACACTCGCCCGTTCCGGGACAATCGTTGGACTCATGACTCTCCTGTCGAGGATACTCGGGTTCGTCCGTGATCAGGTTTTAGCGATCGTTTTCGGTGCCGGGGCCACCACAGATGTCTTTCTCGTTGCATTCAAGATTCCAAATTTTCTCAGACGATTGTTTGCAGAAGGCGCATTCGCTCAAGCTTTTGTACCCGTTTTTACCGAATATAAGGAAACCCGCAGCAAGGCTGCGATGCTTGACCTTGCAGCGAACGTCTCGGGCACTCTGATCGTAATTTTGTTGCTGGTGACCACGCTGGGCGTCATGCTCAGCCCATTAATCATCATGTTATTTGCCCCAGGATTCATCGATGATCCAGATCGCTACGATCTGGCAACGCACATGTTGCGCATTACCTTTCCCTATCTTTTCTTCGTCAGCCTAGTGGCGTATTGCGGCAGCATGCTTAATACCTTCGGCAAATTTGCTATCCCCTCTTTCACACCGGTTCTGCTCAACATCTGCATGATCACAGCCGCTCTGGTCTTCAGCTCGCAGTTTGCCATACCCATCGTTGCCCTTGCCTGGGGTGTGTTTGCAGCAGGCCTTGCCCAGCTTCTTTTACAAGTGCCCTTTTTACGCCAGATCGGTTTGTTGCCCAGACCACGCTGGGGATGGAATCATTCGGGGGTACGACGGATCCTGAAGTTGATGGCTCCGGCCATACTGGGATCGTCAGTTGCACAGATCAATCTGTTGCTGGATACGATAATTGCCTCGTTCCTGACTGCCGGCAGCCTCAGCTGGTTATATTACAGCGATCGCTTGATGGAATTTCCGCTTGGCCTGCTTGGCGTCACACTGGGCACAGTCATCCTGCCACGCCTGTCGCGTGAGCATTCTCTCAAAACAGAAGACGATTTCAGAAAGACACTCGACTGGGCTCTGCGTCTGGTATTCATACTCGGCGTGCCTTCGGCCATTGCCTTGATGTTACTTTCGGAAGGCATGCTGATGACCCTGTTCGGTTACGGGCAGTTCAGTGCTGATGATGCCCTCATGGCAAGTTACAGCCTGATAGCCTACGGCGCAGGACTGCCCGCTTTTCTGCTGATAAAGATATTTGCACCTGCTTTCTTCGCTCGTCAGAACACTCGCACACCGGTGCGGATTGGCATCGTGGCTCTGATATCCAACATGGCCTACAACCTGATGTTCGTATTACCCATGATCTGGCTGGATTTTATCGCGCCACATACCGGTCTCGCTTTGGCCAGCTCCTTGTCAGCCTGGCAGCAGGCGCTGATGCTTTATCGCGAACTATCGAAAGAAGATATCTACAGGCTATCCGAGAACGTCGGGAGATTTGTCTTGAAGGCAACCCCCGGGGTCGTGGCCTTGACGCTTGTCATGCTGGCGAGCAAAGGTGTTGACTGGACTGTTCTGGATGCGATCGGTCGATTAACGCGACTGCTGGCTATAATAAGCGGCAGCGCTGCAGTTTACGCGGTTGTGCTGATGATCTCTGGAATCCGCCTCCGACAACTGGTTAATCCTTCATGAATAGCGCTGGCTGTTACATCAGGTCATACTTCTTACCATGCAACTGATTCGCGGACTTGGAAACTGGCCGGATAATGGCCCCACAATAGTGACCATTGGTAACTTTGACGGTGTGCATCTTGGTCATCAGGCCATGTTTGCAGCAACTCGGCGAGTAGCTGACCAGCACGCGCTGCCGGCTACCGTCATCAGCTTTGAACCGTTGCCGCACGAATATTTTACCGCTGATACAGCACCACCACGAATACAAGGCCTGAGAGACCGGGTTCGTAGTGTCGAAAACGCAGGCATTGATCGCCTGATTTTGCTGAAATTCGACCATACGCTGGCAGCTATGAACGCCGAGGATTTCGTGCGGAATATTCTGGTTGGCAAAATCGGCGCAAGGCACATGATCATCGGCGATGATTTCAGATTCGGTCATCAGCGCTCTGGCACCTACGATACGCTGTTAAAACTCGCTACCAAGCTGAACTACAGCGTAGAGCAAAGCCCAACCTGTTTGCATGGAAATCAACGTGTATCAAGCACACGGGTGCGCAACACGCTTGCCAACGGCGATCTTGCTCACACTGCAGATTTACTCGGTCGCCCCTATCGAATAAGCGGCCGCGTCATTCATGGGGAAAAAGTAGGTCGTCAGCTTGGCTTTCCAACCGCCAACGTGTCACTCGGCAAACATCGGCCTCCCCTACGAGGGGTGTTTGCCGTCTGGGCAACACATATTCCATCGGGTAACCGTTACCCGGCAGTGGCCAATCTCGGTGAACGCCCAACGGTTGGCGGAAGAAAGCTCTTGCTGGAAGTTCATGCACTAGACCAGTCACCCGACTGGTATGGCCAGCACCTGGCAATCGACTTTGTCAGCCAGCTTCGGCAAGAGAAACGATTTGATTCGCTGGATGAGCTCAAGGCACAGATCGCAATCGATGCTGACGATGCCAGATCGTTAATGAACAACCTATGACATACACTATGATGCTGTGTACAGCCCCACTGAACAACAGCGACCCGACCAGACTGCCTGATGGCAAAGATCAGCGGGTGCGCAAACCGTGAAGAAGCCAACGACGTGACCGACTACAAACAGACGCTCAATCTCCCGAAGACAGATTTCCCCATGCGTGGAAATCTTGCCAAGCGCGAGCCTGAAATGCTAGCTCGCTGGGAAGAACAAGGTATTTACGAACATATTCGCAAACACAGCGAAGGCCGTCCGAAGTTCGTATTGCACGACGGCCCACCCTACGCCAACGGCGACATTCATATCGGCCATGTGGTCAACAAGGTTCTGAAGGACATGATTGTCAAGTCCAGGCAATTAGCGGGGTTTGACTCACCCTATGTTCCCGGCTGGGACTGCCATGGTCTACCCATCGAGAACAAGGTAGAAGGACTGATTGGCAAACCCGGCGTCAAGGTCACAGAGGGAGAGTTTCGCGCCCGGTGTCGTGAGTACGCCAGCGAGCAGATAGGCAATCAGCGCGAGGAATTCAAACGCCTTGGCATCATTGGCGAATGGCAGTCACCTTATCTGACCATGAACTTTAGCAATGAGGCGAACATTGTTCGCACGCTTGGCAAGATAATCGACGCTGGCCACATCTACAAAGGTACAAAA
This sequence comes from Granulosicoccus sp., assembly GCA_045110475.1. Classification (GTDB taxonomy): domain Bacteria; phylum Pseudomonadota; class Gammaproteobacteria; order Granulosicoccales; family Granulosicoccaceae; genus Granulosicoccus. The sequence goes on along the minus strand of JBGCGC010000037.1, from coordinate 18,693 downwards.
CCGGTTTACTGGAGCTGGGGGGCACATTCAGCAGTTGCGGAGGCCGAAATCGAATACGAAGACAAGACCTCCACTGCTATTGACGTACGTTTTGAACCACGCGACAAGGCGGCGATGTTGGCAGCCTTCGCAACCGATGACGATGGTAGTGATGTCAATGTGGTTATCTGGACAACGACCCCATGGACGATTCCCGGAAATCTTGCGGTTACGCTGCACCCGGAATTGCAGTATGCCCTGGTTGCTGTGAATGGCGAGCGGCTGCTCATGGCGCAGGACATGGTTGATGATGTCATGAGCCGCTATGGATTTGAAGGTCACAGCATTATCGGCAGCACAAGCGGTGAAACACTGGCTGGAATGCAGCTCAAACACCCGTTATATGAGCGCGACACACTAATCATTCTTGGCGACTATGTCACCACCGACGCTGGAACCGGCGCAGTACACACGGCACCTGATCATGGTGTCGACGATTTTTATGCAGCAAAGAAAGCAAACCTTGGCTTGCTGGACTACGTCAACGATCACGGTGTCTTCCGCGACCACGTGGAACTGTTCGCAGGCGAGCATGTGATGAAGGTTGATGCGCACATGATCGAAGAGCTGGAAAGTCGCGGTCGTCTGGTGAAAAGCGAGAAATATCAGCACAGCTACCCCTACTGCTGGCGCACCAAGACACCCATCATCTACCGGGCAACCCCGCAATGGTTTATTGGCATGGAAACCAAAGGACTGCGCGCAGATACACTGGCTGAGATCGATAAGGTGCAATGGATTCCCGATTGGGGGCAGTCACGCATCCATGGCATGATTGCCGGCCGACCCGATTGGTGCATTTCCCGACAACGTTACTGGGGTGTGCCTATTACCCTGTTTCTGCACAAGGAAACCGGACAGCTTCATCCGGAGACCAGCAAACTAATTGAAGAGGCTGCAAAACGTATCGAAACCGCTGGAATTCAAGCGTGGTTCGATCTTGCGCCAGAAGAGTTGCTGGGTGAGGATGCTGCACTGTATGAAAAGGTAACGGATGTTCTGGACGTCTGGTTTGATTCAGGCACGACATGGATGCATGTGCTTAAGCAAGATGACAAGCTCACGTACCCGGCCGATATTTATCTAGAAGGTTCAGACCAGCATCGCGGTTGGTTTCATTCGTCCATCCTGACCAGTACTGCCATCAACCGCCAGGCGCCGTATCGTCAGGTACTGACACATGGATTCACGGTTGATCAAAAGGGTCGCAAGATGTCCAAGTCGCTTGGCAATATCATTGCGCCACAAAAGCTGTTGAAGACGCTCGGCGCTGACATCGTACGCCTCTGGGTCTGCTCTACCGACTATCGCGGAGAGATGACCGTCTCTAATGAGATTCTTGATCGCATGGCAGATGCCTATCGACGCATTCGCAATACCGCGCGGTATCTTTTGAGTGCCATAAACGATTTCGACCCAGATACACAAATGGTATCGAGAGAGGAGATGCTGGCACTGGATCAGTGGGCAGTTGACTGTGCCCTGACAACCCAGGGCACTATTCATGAGGCCTACGAAGCCTATCAGTTCCACACGGTGTACCAGACAATTCATCATTTCTGTGCCATCGATATGTCCAGCTTTTATCTGGACATCATCAAGGACAGGCAATACACCATGCCTGCAGACAGCCTCGGCCGTCGCTCGGCACAAACTGCCATGTATCTGATAACCGATGCGCTGACACGCTGGATCACACCGGTTCTGAGTTTCACCGGTGATGAGATATGGCAACAATTGCGAGAGCAATCAGACAGCAATCGTAGTCAACGTTCACCCACACCGTTTACCGAGACGTATCTGGAAACCCTGTTTGAACTGGGAGCAGACTCACCCGTCAGTCAACAGGATTGGGAGATCATGACCGAGGTGCGCGATACCGCATCCAAGTCACTGGAAATCATGCGGGCAGCTGGCGATATCGGTGCAGCTCTGGAAGCCTCGCTGACCATATACGCCTCGGATGAAATCAAGCAGGCTTTGGGCAAGACGGGCGATGAATTGCGATTTGTCTTCATCACATCACAAGCCACTCTTGCTGATCTATCGGAAAAGCCATCCGATCTTGAAACGCACACCTGCAAAGGACACGATTATGCGGTGCAAGCCAGTAAAGCCAGTGGCAATAAATGCGTTCGATGTTGGCATTTGATCGATGACGTTGGCACGCATACTGAACATCCGGACGTATGTGGACGCTGTATCAGTAACGTATACGGCGATGGTGAAACACGCAGAATAGCGTAGCCACAAATCTGAAAATCGACGACCAATGTCAACAACTGGATAAATCACGAGACCATGCCGCACGTTATTCGATATAGCATCGTCGTTGTCATTGTGATCCTTGACCAGATTACCAAGATATGGGCTGACCGGGCACTGGAGATGTATCAGCAGGTCTACGTTACCTCATTCTTCAACATCACCAAGGCTTACAACTACGGCGCTGCTTTCAGCTTTCTTGACACACCTGGGGGCTGGCAGCGCTGGTTCTTTACAGGCATCAGCCTGATAGTCAGCATCGTCTTATGTGTGTGGCTGTACCGGATGAGTCGTGCCGAGAAATGGCTGAGCCTGTCCATTGCGTTAATTCTCAGCGGTGCCATCGGCAATCTTATTGACAGAATGTGGTACGGCTATGTCGTGGATTTCATTCAAGTGCACTGGAACGAAAGCTATTTTCCATCGTTCAATATTGCGGACGCAGCGATCAGTTGCGGTACGGTTCTGCTACTGATCCTGACGTTTTTTGAGAAAAATGACGACGGCAGCAAAGCGCCTGAACAACAATAAAACGCTGCAACCACGCTGTTTAATTACAAGCCCTGACGATCGCTCAGGCATCTACCTCACAAGCCCCTGAGCATTCAGATAGGCAGGGATTGTACAGTCTGCCATCCAGTTACCGGTGGGTGCCTGCTTTACCAGCGGACTGAAGCTCGACCCGTAGTACGAATCAGGCGTTTCAACCGTTATGTCTCTCTGCTCTCCTGCAAACCAGTTATTGGCAAGCGTTGGTTCAAGCGTGTTTGCTTCAACCGTAATGCCATCATCATCAAATATCTGCGTGCCAGGCTCCAGATAAAACCGGCCGTCGGTGGGCATTGGTTCCACGTATGGCATAAATTTACTCTGCAGTTCAGCATTTGATCCGTACATAACATTCGTGTAAAAAGTTTGCACGGCGTTGGGAGACTGGCCTACGGTCAGTGGACCGGCGGTGAGACAGTTCCTGTGAACAAGATTGCCTCCACCAACCTCATTTGAATCACCAACATGTATGCGTTCAACGACATTGCCCTCTACCAGATTGGCGTAGGTAAAGTGATGAAATGAAATATCAGCCGGCCCGCCCGTGAGAAAATTGGGATGTCTGGGTTCGTAAGAATAATTAAAAGCAACAACGTTTCCGCTGGCCCCGATATTAAGCAAGATAGCGTGGCGTAAATAAGCCAGCGTGTTGTTTTCTATCAGACAACCCGTTGTACTGTTGGCCAGATCGATACCATAGCCCTGCTTACCATCACCAAAACGCGTAGCATCCAGAATGGTGTTACCCGTGATCTCACACGCGTATGTCTGACGCGTAAAGACGTGCGCCTGCTCTGCTCGACGGCTCTCTACGTCCCTGAGCCAGGCGTGTGCTGTTACCTGCATGTAGACCATATCACCAACGTAGGTGGTTGCCGAGCCCACGTTGAGCGACAGGGATTCGATCCCTGAGTGCTCGTTGGCATCAAACATCTCTATGGGTGCACCACTATCAAAATCGCTGTTCATCGGATCAGACAACAGAAGTTCAGTCTTGTTACCCACCGAGCGCTCGCCAACAATACTGACCGTCTGCATATGCACACTTGATGGGTTCAAAATCACCCCGTACCTTCCAATCGCAGAACCCTCGTAAGGCTCGACAAGAATACGCGTGCTGCCATACTCAGCCTCGGCTATTGTGGTTTCAATTCCATTGTCAGCACCAAAAATACCGATGCCGTAGTTAAGCGATTCTGTAAAGATCAGTTGTGTCTGGTCACTACCTGCGCCGCGCACTACCTGATAGTCGTGCCTGAGTCTGATTGACCGGGCAATATTGAAGGTGCCTGCGGGAATTTCAAGGACGCCTCCGCCGGTGATAGTGTCGAGCGCAGCTTCTATCCGGCTAGAGTTGATATCGCCCCTTTGATCTTGCTCGTCCAGCTCTAGCCGAACGACGTTGACGGGCAGATGATCATCGATCTCCCCAATGACACCGGGATCGATGTGCCAGGGCAAAAATCTGGAGACTAAAGGTCTGGCAATGCATTGGCCAGCAGCAACAGGTTCAGGGATAACCGGCGGAGGCGTATTATCAGCATTCGTTGATATCAGCTTTACATCCGTCACCCATAGGGTAAACGGTTCAGAAACGGCACTTTTGATCTTCAGTCTTCCTATGTCAGGCTGATCAATCAGACCCAGTGACGCCAACGGAACCTGCACAAGCACCCAGCGTTCTCTTTGCAGACTAACAAACTGGTTCAAGGCACAGACGGCATCAGTTGACGCTATCAAGCTGATCGGCGGGTTGTCGATACTGCTGCGGATTCTGAATTCGAGCACATCGAAATTTCCGACTGGCACGTCCTGATAAGTATCAAACGCGATCGGCGCCCAATCAACCAGATCAGCTCGTAACGCAAGCCTGCCATCAATAGTCTCGGAGGAACGAAGACCCACAGGCGTCTCGTTGGACCATGGCGCAACCACACTATCACCCGTCAATATAGTGCTTGATGTAATTTGCGGCATGGTATTGCCGGGTGCGCAAGCCGTTGTTTGCGCAAGCACAGGCATGCCAAACAGCAAGCAGACAACTACCCACAGCGATTTTGTAAGCAGCGTGAATCGTGGTGCATGAAGATAGTGGAAGATAGTGCCCATTCATCTGGTCCGTAATCGTTTGTCAATCATCGTTGAAATCCTTTCACCTTTCCTGAACAGATCGATGCTAGCAGAAGTACCCATCATGCTAAATGGATCACATGGGCTATGTCCGTCTCATAACCTTTCACTAAAGCAGGCTTCAATCACGGTCGAAGGTTACAGATTTACAAATAAATCATAATATTGACTTTTATCCAGCCTTCTGACTACTATGAAGTCAGCGATGAATGTGCAGGTGCCTACCAGCACTGAGGAGCGCCTGCTGGCAAGGTGGGCTGCAACTGCACTGCCACTAATGATTGGAAAATGAGGCGTTAATGACAAACTCAGGCCCCTTGATCCCAAGGAATCGGGCTGTGCACCCGATCATGCACGACCCGGAAGTCAAGACGACCATTGTTCTGGGTCCCAAACTACCGCTGCTATCGCTGGAAAGCACACTCACTGAACAAACCGGCCCACGATTTGGCCACGCACTGATTGGCCCTCTTGATAACAATCTGATTGCCAACTTCACTGATGGAAAATCGATGCCAGTCGGCGAACGCATCCGTGTTCATGGCCGGGTGCTGGACGAAAACGATCGTCCGGTTGTAAATACCCTGCTGGAAGTCTGGCAAGCCAACGCGGGGGGACGTTATCGTCATCTAAACGATAGCTATCTGGCACCGCTCGACCCGGCATTTGGTGGGTGCGGACGCACGCTGACAGACGATCAGGGCTTCTACGATTTCCTGACAATTAAACCGGGTGCCTACCCATGGATAAATCGAGACAATGAATGGCGGCCAATGCACATTCATTTCTCGATATTTGGGCACAGCTTTGGGCAACGCCTTATCACGCAGATGTATTTGAAGGTGACCCATTGATAAAACGCTGCCCTATTCTGGGCACCATCAAGGATCGCCAGCAGGCTGAACGCCTTGTAGCGGCACTGGATATCAAGAACTCCCGACCAATGGATTATCTGGCCTACGAATTCGACATTGTGTTGAGAGGACGGCGTCAAACCCGATTCGAAAACAGACCGGAAGGCCTCTAGAATGCCGCAAACACTGAAGACGCTATCTGAAACACCGTCACAAACAGCCGGGCCTTACGTGCAAATAGGATGCACACCAACATTTGCCGGCCTTAACAACATCTACTCTGCTCAGGACGTAGGCCTCAATTGCATTGAGGATGGTGCATGTGGCAAGCAGATCATCATTCGCGGACATGTGTTTGACAACCAGGGCAACCCGATGTTCGATCCGATGATTGAAAGTTGGCAAGCCGATACAAACGGTTTGTTTGCAGGACAAGCGGGGGCCGACCCGAAGGTCAATGGTTTTTGCCGTTTCCCGTTGGATAAAAGCACCGGTGAGTTTACCTTGCATACGATAAAACCGGGCCGCATCATCTTTGACGATACTCGGTATCAGGCACCGCACATAGCCCTGTGGATTGTTGCAAGGGGCAACAATATCGGCCTGAATACCCGCGTCTACTTTGACGATGAAGACAACAGCAAGGATCCGGTATTGCTCCGTGTTCAACCAGAACAGCGTATCGAAACCCTAATAGCCCAACAAATTTCCGACAGTGAGTATCGTTTTGATATTCATTTGCGCGGTAATGCAGAAACCGTATTTTTCGATATGTAGTCGATTTAACAAGTCGCTAACTTTTCTCAACATACTGTAAATGGAGTGCAATGAAAACCCATCCTCTTTTAAGTGCCTGTTTGTTCAGCCTTCTTCTTGCAAGCCTGCCTGCTTCGGCACAACTGTTTGATGGTTGCCCCTCTGAGCCGATACTTGAGCGCTTTGAAGAGTTTGGCAAAACCGGAAGAATGCCACCCGACCTTGGCAAGTGGCTAAATACACCCGATGCTCAATACATCGAGCCATGGAAGCCGTTTGACAACGTTGACTACGTCGGAATCTGTTGGGTCTCGGCGTGGCTGATTCATACTGACGACGGTGTTGTACTGATAGACACGCTCTACGGGCCTTTCACCGAGCAACTTCTGGAGAACATAGACGCGGTGGGTGTAGATCTTGCGGATATCAAGTACGTATTGATCACGCATGGCCACCGTGATCATGCCGGAGGTGCAGCAAAACTCAAGCCACTACTACCGAACGCGCAGTTTGTCATGACAAAAACTGGTTGGGATGAAGCTAAACAGGCCTCTGAACAATCTCAGCCAGGACGCCGGGCATGGACCATGATCGAACCGGAACTCGCTGTGGCAGAAGGTGATCTCATTAAGCTTGGCAGCAACTCATTCAAGGTTATCGAAACTCCTGGGCATACCTGGGGGACAGCATCATATCTCTATGATGTGGTAGACGGCGACAGTGCCTACAGAGCCATTACCATCGGTGGACTTGGCTTGAATGCTATAGAGGGACCAACGCAGGTAGAGGCGTATATTGACAGTGTTGATAAAGTCGCAGGGCTGGTGAACGATCCACAAACACAGGTTCAAGTGCATCTGACGACGCATGGATTTTCTAACAACCTTGAGGAAAACCGCCAAAAGCTTGCTAAGCGCAAAAGCGGGGAAGACCACGTATTTGTTGATCCAAAAGCGCTGTTGAATCAGGTAGAAATTTTGCGAGCAGGCGCTGTAGAAAGACTGGACACTGAAAACAACAAATAGCTACAGGAGTTCACGTGCCATTGTCACAACCCGGTGAGCATCAGCACCCATTCCATTCGGTCTGAACATCACTCCACAGATCTCTCGAAGGCTGTTTGCTCGCAAGGGTACTTTTCGCACGGACACGCTAAATTCAGCAACGACTACTTGACCGGGAGCAATAACTGAATTCGTATTGATATAAGCATGCACCAGACATCATGTAGTGACCTGTCGATAGTCAGACGCCACGAGCAGTACATTGCCGTCTGGATCGAGGATGGCTACTTCACCGTTGACCCAAGGCTTGTCATCCACATCTTCGTCTTGCTTATCCAATTCTGACAATGTCACCAGTTCATGACTCTTTGAACGACGAAACCCATTGGTAGATCGACGAGAATCCACGATTTACAGGTTCGCCTTGCGTTCTAACAGCGTGGTGCGCATGTTCTTGAATAGAAAGAAGTGCAGCTTTACTTCACCTCTTCGCATGACGAGATAGCCTTCCGTCTCATCAAGCTCGACCAGACTGAATCCAAGTCGTTTATAGAACGCACGGGTTCTTACAAAGTCCTTGCTTGGATAGACGGGACAGATGCACCTCAGCATTGATGTTCTCTTTTAAGACTACGACATGCCACAGGGCGTTTAACGAACAGCAATTTACTTTTCCACCCCAACTGCATCACGTTTATGAGCGCCGTATTGTGATCAATTCGATCAGTATTTCGTGTAGTTACCATAAGTCAATGTAACGAACATGAACCAGCGCTCATTCTGCTATTCAATCAGGGTACTATCCGTAACCTATCAAATCTTATAGGTCTGGATACATGCGTCGCCCATCGGTTCCTTTCACCTTGACCAGAAACAGCCTCGCAATCGGCCTTCTTCTTTTTTCCGGCCTTGGCAGTGCTGAGAGTCTCGATGTCGAGCCAGGTCGCTGGCAACTGTTATCGATCCCTGGTCAGGCTACCGCGTCTGTCGGCTCTCTTTTCGCAGATGAACTGACATCAGACACCATCAACGATGACTGGGCTGTATTCACACTGGATTCAGACACCGGTGACTACGAGCAACTTGAGGCTGATGACATCATCGATACATCGGACGCTTTCTGGCTCATACACTACACAGACCAGACTATAACCATTGATCTCGAGCTTGTAGCTAGCCCTGCAGACTTGCTAAGCTCAGAGGCTTGCGCATCATCCAATGGCTGTGTCGAGCATGAACTGAATGCAACAGGCGTCGTCAGTTGGGCACTTGTCGGCTCACCCTTTACCCAGAGCGTGGCCGTCAATGATCTTCGCCTGATCACAATTAGTGGGACATGCTCGCAAGGTTGCACGATGGCTGAGGCAAAAGAGGAAGAGCTTACCGATGGCATTTTCTATCGTTACGATGCAAGCTCAAGACGCTACGACCCTGTCGGCGAAGGTGATTTTCTGAGGCCGGAATCTGGTTATTGGTTCGGTGTGGAAATACCCCGGGAAACTGAGGGTGCTTCGCTATTAATACCATCGCCAGCAGCAGAACCGGAAACCACTGATGCAAATCTGCTATTCCGTTCAGGCTTTGAAAGCGGGACCACGCTAACTGACGTGGTTTATGACTACCAGCGACTGGAAGGCACCGACGAAGACAGCGGCTACGAATGGAATGAGACGCTCGACGGCTTATGGGGTAGCTCCAATAACGGAATTCACCTTATTGATGGTGGCGGTGTCGAAGGCGCTATCCGAAACGAGCTGCAAAGCGTGATAGGACACTCTGACGAAAATACATCCATGGCGCTCTATCAGAGTATCGATTTTTCCAGTGGAAGCCCTAGAGCGCAAACGCCCTACCAGATCAACAGAATTACTGACGATCCGGATGAGTACTACATCAGCTACTGGATCAAGATAGATGATACCAGCATGACAGAACCGGGTAAGTGGCGAATCATCTGGCAATTCAAATCAGATCGTTTCAACGATCGACACCCGGAAGACGGCTATCGCATCAGCGTTTATATCTACACCGACGATGAAGGAATTTTCTGGAATGTTAAAGGTGATGATGGTGGCGGTTCGGAAAACGAGTATTGGGAAATACAAGACCGGGATACGCCAGTCCCGCGCGATGAGTGGTTCAAGGTCGAGGTGTACAGCAAGGTATCTGCTGGTGAGGATGGCCGATTCTGGGCAAAGATCAATGGCACTGAGATCGCGTCCAGAGATGGGCCCAATCTGGGCAGCGAAGAAGACACTATGTACTTCATGATGCTGTGGCAGCTGTACGGCGATTCTTACCCGAGTCACCAATGGATTGACGATGTGGAAATCTGGGACGGTGTGCCCTATTGATTTGATACAAGCTCTGGCAGCACGGTGTAGCTTAACCTTCCCTGCTGCCTTCCTTGAACTGCGTGCCGCCATTGACAGAATTGAGTTGCATGATTCTGCAAGGCTGGCCTGTGCTATCAAGCCTGACATCACCGATCCCCGAATGGTTCCACAGACGCTCACCAGCACTGCGTCCTTCGGGCAATCTGGGCCAGATTCGAAAGGAACTACGCTGGGTTAGAAGATTAAGTGGTGACCAGGGCGCAAACAGCCAGCGGTTTAATCTGTCCAGCCATTCAATCAATAGCACAGGAAATTCGTTCTTGATGCCGCTACTGGTAATTTGCCAGATAGCGGGGGTGTCCGTTTGATAACGCAGACGGACATCATAGGCAAACGAATAGTGAACATCACCAGAGAGCAAAACAAAGGTTTTTGGTGTCTGGCTATGTTCAAAGATACTGAGAATGACGGCGGCAGCTTCATGATGAGCCATCCAGTTCTCTGCATCCACGAGTAGTGGTTTGCCAAAAAAAGTAAATAGGCTCTGCACAATTTCAATCAGCTTGACACCGAACACGGGAGCTGGTGACACGACAATGACCTCTGAGAGTCCCATAATGCGTTGCTGAAAGTCGGTCAGCGCCTCCCAATCCATCAAGCCCGATGGCCGTGAGGGTTTACTACGTCGATGCCATCGATGTGTACGTGTGTCAAGTACAACAATGGCCGGGTTTGTATCCAGCGTATACTGCCAACCACGGAATTCCAGTAGCTTGCCAATCAAGGCATCGTGCTGTGATGAAGGCAGGCAATGCTGCGCATCTTCCGCCCTACAGAACAGAGCCTTGCATTCGTGGACAAGATCTGCAAGGTCGCCAGATCCATTCCCCCAAGCCTGACACAAGGCATACGCCAACAGTGCATTGCCGACGATGCGTCGTGAAAAGGGATGACCATAGGCCGTCTGCTCCCACGACAGAGAAAGATTCCAGTCATCGGTTACGTCATGATCGTCAAAAATCATGTAGCACGGCACATGACAAAGTGCTCGTGCAGCTTCTGGCAATCCGTAAACGAACTGACTGATTTGGTGATTCTCTTTGCGATAACGCTTGAGTAAGGCTTCAGGTAGTGTTGGCTCTTTGACCTTGATCAGCCTCCAGGGCACAGGCGACCAGACCAACAAGTACATGGCCAGTACCTCTGCGACAGTCACAAGATGATTTTCGGCGTTTGCGGTGGTGAAAATCGGTTTGCGTGCGCCGCCGAAAAAACGATCGATCACCCGAGCGTTTTCCTGCGTCAGTGGTAACAGGCGCGAACGCAGGTAATACGTGTGTTTGTGCCTTGCCAGCGCTGCGCCATTTTCAACTGTTGCATCACTGATAATCTCATCGAAAAGCCCAAGCCGTTCGCTCAGTTGATGAATGGCATTAAGCATCGGACCGGCAACATCATCTACATAGACCTGGTCACCACTCATCAACAAAAGAGAGGGGCGATTATCGCTCTCTGAGCCGCAGATACGCAGCTCCTTATCAACCCGACGCAACGCATCGTCCGAGTCGTGGTGTGGTTTGCGACACGAGCCATGCAGGACGCGCTGAACGCGCGAGTGAATAACCAGATGCGGCGAAGTATGCCCTTCATGACACAGATGTGGCGCCCAGTCAGCTATCCACTTGACACCATCATTCTCAAAACCAATGTCATAGTAGAGCAAGGTATCCAGTGGCCATGCTGAATCGGCCTGTATTTCAAGCAACTGTAGATACGCATGGTCGCCGATAACACATTCGGTTTGCTCGGACGTTGTCAGCTGCCTGTCCTGCAATGGACCAAGTGCCGTGTACAGACGAAAGCGCCAACGTGTCGCAGATGTGGTAACCAACCAGAGCAAGATGCGTTCGGCCTGCACGTGTCGAAGCATCGGGCCTGCCAGTACGTGCGGCAAATCAGTAACTCGTTCCATGCATTCGGTCAGCAAGAGAGTGGGCTTGTGGCAAGCAGGGTCTACAGTGTGAGGATAAACTGCTTTGGAGCTCTCCGCGCCGCTTACCTAATGTTTACTGCATACTCCGTGCCCTCCTGCATGCCTGTGCACACAGCCCTTCCGTGCTACTGCCCTGTAGCTACAGGCATATCAGGCTTTTTCTTCTTCCTTGGCCCCAGATACACAATGGATGCGAGGGCCATCGCCAGCAGCGCCAGAGCCACCGGGTGCTGAAACAACTGGGAAATGTCGTCGTTCATGATGAGGCGTGCCTTTAGTACGGAATTTTCCAGCTGTGGGGTCAGCAAAAAGGCAACGATAAAAGCGACGATGGAAAAGCCGAAGGTACGCATGAGGTATCCGAATACTGCCGCGCTAATCATGACATACACACCGAAGGTCGCACCGGTAATAACATACGATCCGGCAAAGCATAACAACATGGCTGCGGGGTAGATGATGGTGCCTGGTGCTGACACAATAAGTGCCCAGAACCGCATGGCAAACTGACCAATCCCGAGATTGCAAAAATTGGCTATCAGCATGGCACCAAACATGCCATAGATAAGTCGACCTTGCTCTTCAAACAATAAAGGCCCTGGCTGCATTCCATGAATCATGAAGGCAGAGACGAGCAAGGCTGCCGCAATATTGCCCGGTATACCCAGAGTCAACAGCGGAATCAGATTCGCGCCGACCACCGCGCTATTGGCAGTCTCTGACGCGGCGATCCCGCGAGGGTCTCCTGTACCAAAACTTTCCGGGTCTTTCGCTGCCTGCTTGTTTACCGAATAGCTCAGAAACCCGGCAGTGGTGGAGCCCAGACCGGGAATAGCGCCAATAATCGTTCCTATTACAAACGCACGAAGCGCAACATAACGATTGGCAAAAAACTCAGCAAATGTCACCACGCTTTGTTCGCGGGTGCGTCCGCTGATTTGAATAGGGGATTGCGCCGTTGTCTGTTTTTGCATGGATAACAGACCAACAAGAACCCCACTCATCGCGAGGGCGCCGATACTGACGGCCGTCAACGGAACGCCATCATAAAGCTCAAGTAATCCGAACGTGAACCTGGGCGTTGCCATACCCGGATCCAGACCAACAGTGGCCAGCAAAATACCAAATGAAGCGGCGATGAGTCCTTTTATCATTGAGTCACCCACCAGGCCACTGATAATGGTGAAAGCGAGAATCATAAGCGCGGAGATTTCTACCGGCCCCATTTTCAATGCAACCACTGCCAACGGAGCCGCCAGTAGGATGAGCACCACATCACTGGACAAATCACCTAACACAGAATGATACAGAGCATATTTCATGGCCTTCATAGGCCGGCCCTTCTTTGCCATCGGATGTCCATCCAGAGCCGTTGCTGCAGACTCCGGAGTACCCGGGACATTGAGCAGAATAGATGGCACCGCGCCGCCTACAGTGCCACCCTTGTTAACCGATATTAAAAACGCAATAGCCGTTAGCGTATCCAATCCATAGGTTAACGGCACGGCTATGGCCAAAGCCATGATGATGCTGAGCCCGGGTGTTGCGCCAACTAACTGCCCGAGAGTGACACCAATGAGGATGAACAGCATGTTCGTCAGCGTAAAGACGTCCGACATACCCAGCCATAGCAATGAATAGTCAACCATAAATACTTCGCAGTTTGTGTCAGGACAGGGAGCGCTGCAACAATATTTCAAACAGGAACCAGACAAACGCCGGCACTGCAAACAAGGTTAGCAACGCCCAGAGGGGGCGACGCTCTCGCAGCAGTACAAGGCTTGCCATCATCAAGCCGATGGCAACGGGTAAAAAGCCGAAGCGAGGCAAAAGCGTCGCCGCAACAACAAGCGCGATAACGAATGCGGCAAAACCCAATACCTCACCAGCCGCAGGGACAGGGCTATCGCGCTTTGCAAATAGTATTTGCAGTAACCCCAGAGTTGTAATCAGCCAGCCTGCTATTTTTGGAAACAGCGAAGGATCAAGAGGGTCACCCGGGAGGGATGTCACGTAGTTGGGCACAATCCAAATCAGCAAAGAGCAACCAAATGCAAAGACAACAACTCCCAGCAGACGGTCGGCGAAAATCATTTCGCCAAATGTTCTCGATAGAACTCTGACGCCTTGCTGACCCACGCCGTGGTTCCGTCAGCTCCCATGTTGCCAGCCGTGGTCTCAAGCCCGGCCATATAGGAAGCGTAATCGTCTGAGGCTGTCACTTGCGCCAGTGATTCTGACAAACACGCTGCGATATCTGTGGGCGTGCCTTTGGGCGCAATAAAAATGATGTGTCCTTCGATGGACAGATCAACACCACTTTCCTGCAGCGTCTTGGCATCTGGCGCGTATAGGGCGCGATTTTCTGTCAACGTTGCCAGCTGAACCATTTTACCGGCTTTGATCTGAGGCACATGCTGGGTCCCCTGAATGGTTGCATCTACATGCCCGCCCAGCGCTTCCTGTAACGCAGCGGCAGAGCCTTTACCCGGTATCGCAATCAATGAAATATCAAAATGATCAGCAATGGCATCGACCGCAATAGTGTGACTGGATGCCCCCACGGAGACTGTCGCACGGCCTTTTTCCTTTGCCATCGCGACGAATTCCTCAAGCGTTGAAAACGGGTTGTCTGCAAGCGTCACAAGCCCGTAGTTCAACACCATGCCTGTACCGAGGTAGCTGAAGTCTTCGTGCGTATAGCCAATATCGGGATTAACATGAGGATTAATGGCGACGGTTGTGTTGCTGACGACCCCGATAGTCAGCCCATCGGGATCGGTTCGCGTCAGGCCACTGGCCATTACTCCACCGCTGGCACCCGGCTTGTTCTCAACCACCACCGTCCAGCCAGTGGATTTTTCCAGATCGCTGGCGACTTTGCGTGCGACCGTGTCAGTACCACCGCCTGCACCATAACCGACGAAGAAGTTCAGATTGTCGCCTGGATACCCTTCGGGACAGCTTGATGCCAGCGCAACGGAGCTGGCCAGAAAAGCAACAGCACCGACGATGGTTGCTCTCGTATTGTGAAACATGGGCACATCTCCCTTGCTAAGTGAGTCGAGATCACATTAACGCAGAAACTTTATCAAGAGTCAATAGAGCATATTTATCACTTAATGCTTGTCTCAAAAAATTGACAGCTCCGGAACAACACCCTGGTATCAACTTTTCATGCGAGCCAATGCCTCCAGCAGAGGTGATTTCGGCATGACATCGATGGGCAGATTAGCGGAAGCCACAGGCTCGCCAGCGACCACATGAAGCGGAATGACGCCGGCCCAATGTGGCAATTCCAGATCTTCATCGTCATCGATCGGATCGCCTGTTCTGATTTTTACCGCAAACTGCGTTAACGGCAAACGCACCAGCTCGGTTGCCTTGAGCTCCTTCGCCAAGGGTGGGCGATAGTCATCGATGGTTCCAGGAATCAGGTGCTCGGTAAAACGATCCAGTAGCGTCTCTTTCTCTGCATTTCTCACGGTCTCGGCACAACCGAATATGACAGCGCTCCGGTAATTCATTGAGCAATGAAAGGCAGAACGGGCTTTGATCAGTGCATCAACCATACAAACAGACACGCATACCCTTTCGCCAGCCGCCAACGCCTTGTACAGGCGGCTACTCCGACTCCCGTGCAGATACAGATGTTCATCCAGTCTGGCTATGGCTGTCGGGATGGACTGAGGCCATCCATCATCGTTGAACGCCACATGGCCAATGTTTGCGCCATCCAGAACACGATACAAATCTTGCTTTTCATAAAGGGCGCGGTTGGCTGACTGCCTGACTCTACGCTTATCGCCTTTAGGTGGTACTTCGCTGTCACGGGTCATGAGTTTCATTTTCGGATAGTGGAAACAGCCAACAGCATCGAATAATTAAGGCTCCTTGAAAAGACACATAAATGGGTATTTAATAGAACCATTAATTAAAAAAATGCAAGCACAACATGCTCGATAACAAATCAGCACTCGATTGCCCCGAATGGACGCTTCGACTCAGACCAGATGCCAGTGTCACACTTGGCAAGGTTCGACAGCTCTATCTAACCCTGTACGCCGCTATCACCAGCGGTGAACTCACTGACGGTCAACGTTTGCCGTCAAGCCGGGATCTTGCTATCCAACTGGGTGTTGGTCGGAACACCGTTATTGCGGTGTACGCTCAACTGGATGACGAGCAGCTGATCAGAAGCTCGGGACGACGCGGAACACGAGTGACCTACAACGGCAATCTGCATGCTGCTGCATCTGCCCGGAACAAGCCTGAAAACACCCAGGGTATAACGCCGGGCACATCGATGAGAAGCCGTTATTCGTTGCCCAGGTCAGGGCGCGGGTCCTGCCTTGCTCCGGGCATGCCAGACCCGGAATTGTTTCCTCAGACTGCCTGGCGCAAGGCATTGAACAAGGCCTCACGCCTGCCCTGTAACGAGCTGGGCTACAAGGGCCTGCCACTGCCGCAATTGCAGTCAGCGATAGCCAGATATCTGGCTATCTATCGCTCACTCCCGGTCGATCCGGAACAAATTATCATCACCAGTGGTACCCGTCAGAGTCTAAACCTTGCAGCAACGTTGTATGCAGACCCTGATGCCTGCGCATGGCTGGAGTCTCCCGGCTACCGAGGGGCTGCCGAAGCATTTCATTTGCAGGGGCTAAGCTTGAGAGCGCTGGATGTTGATCGCCAAGGCTGCTGCATTCCGGATTCATCCACGCAACCCTCCCCGGCGCTAATCTATTTGACACCCTGTTTTCACTACCCATCGGGTGCGGCTCTGACGGCTGATCGTCGCAAACAGTTTATTGGCTATGCCGCAGCCAGTGGCGCTGTCATTTTTGAAGACGACTACGACAGCGAATTCAGGGATGCGTCTCAGGCGCGACCAGCGCTAGCATCACAAGTCGTTGGAAAAGCGGTACCGGTTGTGTTGCACGCAGGCACTTTCTCCAAACTGATTTTCCCGGCAGCACGCGTCGCCTGGCTGGTTGTCCCGCATGAGCATGTGCAAAGTGCCCAGCAATGCCTGCAAATGCTTGGTGGCGGCCACAACAGCGTTGCGCAGGCAACGGTTGCCGAGCTTCTGGAGAACGGATCAGTATCCAGACACCTGCAGCGAGCACGAGGCGTCTATGCGCGTAGACGCGCAGCAATGATCGATGCGCTTAACGACACCGAGTGTTTTCTGCCATTGCAAGACACTGGTGGCAGTTTGAGCATGATCGCTTCACTGAAAAACACGGTAAACGCCGCTGCCTTGCCGCAAGCATTGCACGCACATGGGCTTGGCGCACAGACTCTGGAGTCGCTCACATGGCATCAGAATCCACCGCAGCAGGTAAACGCTCTGGTTCTGGGTCTCGGGAACGTCAGGACACTGAAAATACCTGAAACCGTCAATCTGCTGGTAGACGCATTGAAAAGCGCCTGATAGAAAGAGGCAAGTCAACCATCCGTACACTAAGAGGTACAACAAGTCGGTAGAGTCTCAAATGCCGGGCGGCAGTGAATCAGTGAACCGCAAGCTGTAGAGATATTCGTGCTTGCGGTAAACTAGTGCCACCGACGCGATTCTGACGTCTACTGATCCAACGTATCACTATGCAAATATTACTCGCTAACCCTCGTGGCTTTTGCGCTGGCGTAGACCGGGCCATCGAAATCGTTGAACGCGCCATAGAGATCCACGGAGCGCCAATTTATGTGCGGCACGAGGTGGTACACAACAAATATGTGGTTGACGGACTGCGTGACAAGGGTGCGGTGTTTGTCGAAGAACTGGACGAAGTACCCGACGATGCTACGGTTATTTTCAGTGCTCACGGTGTCTCCGAAGCGGTGGAAACTGCAGCTGGCGAACGAGGTCTTCAAGTCTTTGACGCTACCTGTCCGCTGGTAACCAAGGTGCATCTGGAAGTCGTTAAATATGCCAGAGCGGGCAAAGAGGTCATTTTGATAGGCCATGCCGGTCACCCGGAAGTCGAAGGCACCATGGGTCGCTACGATACCACTATGGGTGGACGTATCATTCTGGTGGAAAGCCCCGAGGATGTTGACAAGCTGGAGATCAAAAACCCGGATGAACTCGCCTTTGTGTCTCAGACTACGCTGTCGGTAGACGACACGCAGGAAATCATCGAAACCTTGCGCAAGCGCTTTCCAACTATCGCTGCGCCAAATCGGGACGACATTTGTTACGCCACCCAGAACCGGCAGGATGCTGTCAAGAAACTATGTCAGGAAGTTGATCTTCTGCTTGTCGTAGGTGCCAGTAATAGCTCCAACTCCAACCGGCTGGCAGAGCTAGGTGTCAGAGCCGGCGTAGAATCCCGACTCATCACACGTGCAGTGGATATTCAATCGGACTGGCTTGAAGGCAAAAAGAAAATCGGCGTGACTGCGGGCGCTTCAGCACCAGAAGTTCTGGTCAATGAAGTCGTTGAACGATTGCGCTCGGAAGGCGGAGAGACCGCTACGGAATACGAAGGAATCAAGGAGACAGTGACGTTTTCAATTCCCAAGGCGCTCAAGAGAATGGATATCTCTGGAAACGCCTGAGCACAGTGAGCACACTAGTGTAGTGTGACCTTCAAACGCTTCAAACAGAGACCACCAAAACACCCTCAGCAAGGCGCTGTTCGCAGGCAAGGTCGGGATCCTTGTCAAGAACAGCAACGCGGCGGAGGGTGTTTTGGTGGTCTCCCGAAGGGCGGCTCGTCCAGGGGTCATCCGCGTTGTTGCTCGCTCTCAAGGTATACCCG
>JBGCGC010000036.1:0-47124 GCA_045110475.1 Granulosicoccus sp. | reverse complement strand
CTAGCCTGGACTATTCATGAAACGTCTGATTATCGCGCAGGACCCTGTGCCTGTAGGGAATTTCGCGAGCGAGCGGAATACAGACTGTATTTCCGAGTGAGTGAAATTTCCTACAGGTGCAGGGGACAAGTGAGAATTAGGCGTTTTCATGAATAATCCAGGCTCCTAGTGTCGCAATGAACGTTCCAGAATCTCGATACGCTTGTCGAGCGACTCACTCACCGAGACCGATGTTCTAACCTCGTACACTTCACGCGGCAGCTCTCCAAGGCGCCGGAGTTTTACAGCATCCTTAGAGGTTACAAGCAACGGAAGTTCAGATTCATTCAGCAGGTCAGCGCGGGTGAATTGATGGTGGTCCGGTTTAGCAATGCCGGTGACATTTATCCGATGCTCACGCAAGGCATCAAAGAATCGTTGTGGATGACCGATTCCTGCCATCGCGATAACTGCCTTGTCTGCGAAGTGACTTATCGGTTGCGCTTGCCCATCAGACAGAGCGATGACATCCAGCAGATTCAGTTGAAAAAGGTTGTCTACCATGTCCCGACAACCCGTCGCCTGCACAATGGCGGTTAACGAATCATGCAATTTCGCTGCGCCTTGTACGGCAATCACATCAACGTTGGCCAATCTGGTTGCAGGCTCTCGCAACGGCCCCGCTGGCAACAGCCAGCCATTGCCCAGACCCCGCCTGCCATCCAGCACAACAATCTCTGCTGCCCGCGGCATGGCCAGATGTTGCAAACCGTCGTCCGCAAAGACGATGTCGACGCCACAGTTCGCCGCAAGGTGCTCGACCGCCAGAGCGCGTTTGACACACACGCAAACCGGCACCCCTGTCTGCTGAAACAACATAACAGGCTCATCCCCGGCGCTCGCTGGGGTGTCCGACTCGTCAAGCAGGTGAGGTAATAGATGGCGCTCGCCACCATAGCCCCGACTGACGATCGCCGGACGCCAGCCGGCAGCCTGAAATCGACGCACCAGATAGGTACACAACGGGGTTTTGCCCGTGCCACCCACGGATACATTGCCGACAACGATGACCGGTAAGGAGATTGCCTGCACGGCAAACCAGCCACGCTCATAGGCAAAGCGTCGAAGCGTGATGATCAGTCGGTAAAGCCATGATACCGGCCACAGCAGACAAGCCAGAAAGCCGCGACCTTGCCATGCCTGTTGGATTCGGCTCACAAGCGCAGCTTCTACCTGAATTGCAACTGATGCAGCTTGTAGTAGTGCGCCTTGCCGGCCAGCAATTCACGGTGATTACCCACTTCCACAATTTGGCCACGGTCCATGACGACAATACGATCTGCCTGTTCGATAGTCGATAAACGATGGGCAATGACAAGCGTGGTTCTGCCTTGCATTAGCGCATCAAGACCCTGCTGAACCTTGCGTTCGGATTCAGTGTCCAGCGCAGAGGTTGCTTCGTCTAGAATCAGGATGGGGGCGTTTTTGAGCAGTGCGCGTGCAATGGCTACTCGTTGCTTTTGTCCACCAGAGAGCATAACGCCGTTTTCGCCCACCATCGTATCGTAGCCGTCTGGCAAACCTTTGATGAAGTCATGCGCATGGGCAGCCTTGCAAGCTGCAAACAACGTTGCCTCATCAACCGAGTCGCTACTGCCATAGGCAATATTACTGGCGATGGTGTCGTTGAACAACATGACATCCTGACTGACGGTTGCAATCCGGCTGCGCAGTGACCGCAGCGTGTAGTGTTGCACCGACTCACCATTCACACACACCTGTCCACTATCAAGCTCGTACAGCCGGGGTAGCAGATTGACCAGCGAGGTCTTGCCGCTGCCCGACTCACCGACGAAGGCGACCGTCTCGCCACTGTTGATCGCGAGGTTGATATCCTTGAGCACAGCAGGTTTATCCGCTGAGTATTTCAACGACACGTGACGATACTCGATGCTGCGGATGTCCTTTTGCAGCGTGTCTGAACCATTATCGTGTTCAGATTCGAGATCCAGAATGGCAAACAGACTTTCACCTGCGGCGATACCTTTTTGAATCTGACTGTTAAGCGTGGTAATTCGTTTTAACGGGGCAAACAGTAAAAGCATGGCCGTGATAAAGGACATGAAACTGCCAACAGTAATTCGCTCCGAGACCTCACCACTGGAGGCGATATACACGATAACCGCCAAAGCCATTGCCACCAGTAACTGAACGATGGGCTCGTTCATCGCCTTGACCACCGTCTCTTTCATATTGAAGGCGCGGTTACTTTCATTGGCGCGTTCGAACTGCGCCAACTCCTCATCGTGCCCACCGAAGATCTTGATAACACGCGCGCCTTCCACAGCCTCCTGAATCACATGACTGACATCACCCATGGAGCCCTGGATACTGCGACTGATAGCGCGAAATTGCCGACTGACGCGACCCACGATAACGCCGATGATGGGACCAATAACCAGAAAAGTCAGTGACAGTTGCCAGCTTTGATAGAACATCAACCCCAGTAAGCCGATGGCGGTGAGCGTGTCGCGCACCATCACGGTCAATGAACTGCTGGCCGCGTTGGCGACCATTTGACTGTTGAAGGTAATGCGCGAAATCAGTTCACCCGATGATGCCTGGTCATAAAAAGCCGTTGGCAGTGTCAGGTATTTTTCAAATATTTCGCCACGCAACCGCTTGATGACACGCCAACCGATCCAGGCGATGTAATAGGTGGATGCAAACCCTGCCACACCACGTAGCAAAAATATCCCGATGATCATCAGGGGTACCATGATGATCGCAGATTCATCCTGATCCACAAAGCTACCATCAAGCATGGGCTTCATGAGTGCGGCAAAGGCGGTGTCAGTGATGGCGTACCCCATCATGCCGAGCACGGCAATGGCAAACTGCTTTTTATACGGAACAACGTATTTCAGCAGCCGCTTGTAGGTATCGGCGCCCTTTACCGGCTCATCGGCCGGCAATCTGGCTGACTTTTCAGAGTTGCTCATCTGAGCAGAGGCTAGTCGACGCTGCGGGAGGTAGCAATCGTTATTTTCAGCATACCCAGTTGTCCGGCAGCATCCATGGCAGTCACCACCGCTTGATGAGGCACTTGTGCATCGGCTCGAATGGTTAATGGAATATCGCGTATACCATTAGAGACCTTATAGAGCGCGTTTTGCAGACTGACAAGATCACTCTTGACAACCTCCTGATCGTCTATGAAGTACTTGCCCGCCGCATTGATCACGATTTCTATGCGCTCGGCAGGCGCTGTTGTCTCGGTATCCGTTGCCTTGGGTAACTGTAAAGAGATTTCAGATTCCTTCTGAAACGTTGTGGACACCATGAAGAAAATCAGTAATAGAAAAACGACATCAATCAGTGGCGTCAGATTTAACTCTAGCTCCTCGCTGGGCGGGCGATGAAACTTCATTTGCCAGTCACCCTCGCCTTGGACTGCCGCTTTTGCAGGACATCAACGAGTTTTAACGATTCCTTTTCCATATCGACGACCAGCCCATCGACTCTTGCGCGAAAATAACGATGAAACATCAGCGCAGGGATGGCCACCATCAGGCCACCAGCGGTCGTGATCAGCGCCTGAGAAATACCACCTGCCAACTGTGCCGGATTTCCAACACCCACCGTTGTGATGTTGGTAAAGACGCTGATCATTCCCACCACCGTTCCAAGCAGACCCAGCAATGGCGTCACAGCAGCAATAGTCCCCAGGGCATTAAGGTAACGCGTAAGTTCGTGTGCCACATGCCCTCCGACCTCCTCTATCGACGCTTTCATAAGCTCCCTGTCGTAGCTGCGACTCATCAAGCCCGCAGCCAGTACACGACCCAACGGCGAAGCTTGCTGAATTTCACGAATTTTTTCGTCATTGAGCTTGTTGGTACTTGCGAGGCGCCAGACATCGGCCACAAGGTTATTGGGCAAGACCCGACCTGATTGCAACGTAAAGAATCGTTCGCCCACAATGGCCAGCGCAACGATCGAGCACGCAACGATCGGTAGCATTAACCAACCACCCGCTGTAACTATTTCCCACACAGTGTCTGTCCTTTCTGCGAAAGCTTGTGCAGCCGCAGCAAAAGAGACTGCCCGGCAAAATGCTGCCAGCAGTCAGGGTTAACGATGCCGTGCCAGAAGCGACGGTGTGAATTCCACCATGAATCGGGTGGTCGGACCAAGCCGTTGGGTGCGAATACGAAGGAAACTGCCCCCTTGACGCCCGTGACAAACGGTTTTGATCCCGCTAGTTTATAGCGCAATTGTACATCGCTGTGAGGAAATCCAAAGCGGTTACCTCGTCCTGCCGGAAAAACGATATATCGGGGACGTAATTTATCCACAAAAGCCTGCGTCGATGAACTCTTGCTGCCATGGTGCGGGGCTGTCATCAGAGTCACCTCGAAAGGGGTGTCAGCACCATGCACAGACGCCAGACGAGCTAACAGGGTATGTTCAGCGGAGGCTTCGATATCGCCGGTTAACAAGACGCGACTGCTCCCAGAATGAATCAATAAGACGCAGGAGCGATTGTTGTCGCTGCCGGCATCGCCGACACCCGGGTGCAGGAATCCAAACTGCACGATATCCTCAACCCATCCATCACCAGCCACACAGGGAGTAACCGGGTGTTGTTCCGGTAAATCCAGTGGCTGGCTTGCATACACCTCAACCTGAGGATAGCGTTGCACGACATCGTCAACACCAAACGCATGATCTTCGTCACCGTGAGACACCACCAGTGTATCAATGCGACGCCGGCCGGACGCTTGCAGAAACGGAACAACCACCGCCTCAACCATGCTCAGCGTTGGTGATACCTTTCCGCCGGTATCAAATAACAGGGTTTGTTCACCGGCGTAAACCAGTGTGGCTAGTCCCTGCCCGACATCAAGCACATGCACTTCAAACCCGTTTGCCACCGGTGTCTGGGTATTGTGCATCACAGCCGGCAAAAACAGCGGAAGGGCCAGCAGGCGCAATCCAAGCCCTTTAGGTGCAAGCATGACAATCAGTCCAATGAGCACCAGCGCGAACGCTACCGATCCCGGCACCGTCACGACAACGGAACTGAGCACCGAGAATTCCAGAGCACTCAGGAATACCAGCAGAACCTCAAGTGAGTGTGTTGCCAGCGATATCACGACCGCTGCCAGGGTCGTCGAAAATGTACTGATCAGTAACCCCATCAGGCTCAGTGGCACACAGACCATGGCGACCCACGGTACAGCGATCAGGTTGGCGATGGGTGCAACCAGTGAGCCCGCCTGAAAAAACCACGCACTGACGGGTAACAGAACAACGCCCAGCAGGATATGTGTTTTGCCGAGCGCTTTGAGTTTTTGCAAGCGCGCGCGCCAATGGGTCGTCGATACCGCAGGATGGCCTCGCATATGACCGCGATGCATGTAGAACAGCGCGGTTACCGTGCCGAACGACAGCCAGAACCCGGCTGACAGCACATTTAATGCATTGATAGCCAATACGACGACCAGAGCTACGCACAAGGCGCTCATTGGTGGCAGGAAGCGAAAACGCAAGGCAGCAATCACCCACACACTCAGCATCAACAGCGCACGCTGCGTCGGTAGCTCGAATCCTGCCAAACCAGCATACGCGGCCGCTGCCAGCAAGCTGGCGACCAATACCCAGGCCCTGGGATCGAAGGTAATAGCCACCTCAGACGAGCGCTGCCATAGCCGTATCGAGCCAGCCGCCGCCCAACGGCCCGCGACGAGCACCCAGGCGGCGACCAGCCCTACATGCAAACCCGATATCGCGAGTAGATGAGCGGTACCAGTGCGTCTCAGCACATCCCATTGTTCGTCACTGATATGCGTTTTGATCCCGACAGTGAGGCCTTGCAGCAAACCCAGGTAATTATCTTTGCTACTGATATTTTCAAGGCGTTCGGCCGCCTGTTGTCTGACAGCCGCCAGTGCGAATCCGGAGTGATCTGACATCTTGCTGGCGCCTGCTTCCGCGCGAACATAGCCTCTGGCATGAATACCCTTGATGAGGTTATAGGCTACCGAATCAAAGCCACCCGGATTTCTGAAAGCCGTTGGCGGTTTCAATCTGGCAGTCAAGGCCCACTGCTCGCCAGCACGAACCTCGGGATACCGGCCATACCACGACAGCTTTATGTTTCTGACCTTCAGATCCTGCTGACAGGTTTCACAACTCACGATCTGAGCAAGGAAAGTGAGACGACGTTCATGTTTTTCAGGAACACTGATGACGCGCACCTTCAGCATCATGTCTACTAATACCTCATCCGCGCGGAGCTGCTGGTTCGCCAGCTGAACGAATATCGAGCCCATCGTGATAACAGAAAGAACCAGACCGCCTGTCCACGGCCGACACGCGGGAAAACGCAGCGCAAGCAGCAACGTCGATACGAGAAAAACGAGGCTTAAAGGCAGGGAGGGAAGGCTGTGCAGGTTCACAATGAACACAGAGCTTGCCAACCAGGAAACAGCGAAGGCTCTCATGCTGCCTTGCTCGCTTTTTTATTCACTGCCTGGCTACGTACAAGACTCAATAAACTTTTGTTTTCGACGTTAAAGGAGAACAGGCTTGGGAATTTTCCTGTGCCGCCTGCATCGATGTTCTGACTATGCCTGGTAAATGGCTCAGAGAGCGCCTGCCCGATGCGACTACCGTGCACCGTAAACTGCACGCGCAGTTGGGTGGATGTGAACACAAGAAGACTGGCGTGCGTCGATGGATTCGCAATACCTTTGCTCAACCGATGGTATGGCATCTCAATCGCCGCTCTGTCGCTGGCGGCGTGGCAGTGGGCTTGTTTGTGAGCTGGATTCCTGTGCCACTGCAGATGCTGCTGGCAGCCGTGCTCGCGGCGGTATTGCGCGTCCATGTACCTGTCTCCGTGGTCATGGTGTGGTTCACCAATCCTTTGACCTTTGCGCCGTTACTGTATGCCGCCTGGCGTAGCGGGTCAATGATTCTTGGTGCGCCCGTGTTGGCAGAACCACTAACTTTCAGTACCTCCTCCCTGCTAGTGAGCGCCGGCAAGGCATGGCCGATGTTGCTGACCGGCATGCTTTTTTGCGCGTCGGTTTCTGCCGTTCTGGGATTTGGTGCAACCTTGCTAGTCTGGCGAATTCATGCGGTCAGACGCTGGAAAAATCGCAAGGTGCGGCGAGCTGCCGCCAGAGCGGCATCAGGCAACGTATCCTGAAAGTTGTCACGCAGGGTCGATCAGCTCTCCCCGGCTCAGTTGCAGCACCCTGTCCATCCGACCAGCCAGACGCGTATCGTGGGTTACCACCAGAAAACTTGTTCCCAGCTCTCTGTTCAGCTCCAGCATCAGTTCATAAACACGACCTGCCGTCTCTTCATCGAGATTGCCTGTGGGCTCATCTGCCAGCACCACCGCCGGGCGAGTAACCAGGGCACGAGCAATGGCAGCTCTTTGCCGCTCGCCCCCGGATAGCTCTGCAGGTTTGTGGCGAAATCGCTCACCCAGACCGACACGAGACAATAATTCCTGCGCCTGCAGCGCCGCATCTGATTTGGACATTCCGCGAATCAGCAGCGGCATACTGACGTTTTCGACGGCTGTAAATTCGGGCAGCAGATGATGAAACTGGTAGACAAAGCCAACCGCCTGATTGCGCAGGCGGCCACGCTTTGCCTGGCTTAGTTGCGCCATATTCTGACCAGCAACATGGATCGATCCTGAGGTTGGCGTATCCAGTCCGCCAAGAAGATGCAGTAGCGTACTCTTGCCACTACCGGATTGGCCAATAATGGCGACACGCTCACCCTTGCCTATACTCAGCGATACATCCTTGAGTACCTCAACACTGAGATCACCTTGCTCATAGCGGCGGCCAAGATGCTTGGCCTCGAGCACAACCTTATCCGGCACCGTTGAGGCGTGTGTGTGATTGTCGTTCATTGAAGACGGTTTCCAGCTACTCATTCATAAGCCAGTGCGGCGGCAGGATCGGTACGCGATGCGCGCCAGGCCGGATACAGTGTCGCCAGTAATGACAAGCCGAACGCCATCACACCGACCTTCAACACATCACTCTGTCTAAGATCGGACGGCATCTCATCAATGTAGTAAACCTCGGGGTTGAGCACAGGGCCGGTGAATTGTTCGATGAACGGTACGACCACATCAATATTGCTCGCCAGAGCAATACCGCCAATCAATCCGGCCACAGTACCTACCACACCGATCAAGGTGCCCTGAACGATAAATATACACAGGATACTGGCAGGCGATGCTCCCTGCGTGCGCAGAATCGCAATGTCAGATTGTTTATCCTGAACCAGCATGACCAAGGTGGAAATTATGTTGAAAGCCGCGACTGCTACGATCATGGACAGGATGATGAACATCATCGTCTTCTCCATTTTTACTGCAAGAAAGTAATTGGAGTTCTGTTGTGTCCAGTCACTTACAAAATTATCAAATCCCAGTTGCTGACGAAGCTCACGAGCGACGATGGGTGCGCGCGAGGTATCCGTCAACTTCAGGCGTACACCGGAATAGCCGTCCCCCAGTTTAAACAGCTTTGCGCTGTCCGCCGCGTGCATGACAGCAAGATTACGATCAAACTGAAACATGCCAAAGCGAAAAACACCGGTCACCGTAAAGCGCTTGATGCGCGGCACGAAACCCATCGGAGTGACGCTGGCCTCTGGCGTGATAACCATGACACGATCACCCGCGATTGCACCCAGAAAACCGGCCAGATCCGACCCCAGCAGAATGCCGAATTCGCCCGGCTGCAAGGCGATATCCAGCGACTCGGTTTGTTCCAGATTGTCAGCAAGTTCGGATACTGCATTTTCCTGTTCTGGCAACACACCCCTGACAAGGGCCCCGGTTGAGCGCCCGGCGTGCACGAGCATCACTTGCCCCTCAACATAGGGTGCAGCGCCACTGACTTCCGGGTGAGCAACCGCTGTATCTGCGATCGCTTGCCAATTCTCGATGGGTGCACCCAGACCGGTGACGGTGGCATGCGATGAGGCGCCAACAATGCGCTCTCGCATCTCTTTTTCGAAGCCGTTCATCACGGAGGTCACTGTGATGAGCGCAGTAACACCCAGTGCAATCCCCAGAATGGACACCAACGAGATAAACGATATGAAATGGTTACGCCGTTTGGCACGTGTATAACGCAGCCCGACGAACAGTTCGTATGGTTGAAACATGTCACTGTAGAGCTGTTGTGTTGAATAAGGTTCAGCGCGCCTGTGGGCAAGGCTACTAGCTGGATGGTGTAGTGTAGTGAATCGCTGTCAAGATATGGGACAATTGCAGGCCACACGCCACAAAACTTCATAAGTAACCCTGCTTGTTACCAGAGACACCCGTTGGCTGTGCCCACTGAAATCGCGAACACCTGAGGTTACCACCGTAGTGCCAGAATCACCCGCCATTCTATTGTCTGATACTTATCTTGCTGCCTCGCACTGGGGCCAGCTTTACGGCTCGTCAGAGTCACTTGCCATTGCAGAATACGCTAACGATCATCAGGGACTCTGCGTTGTAGTAGCACCCAGTACGTCCGAATTACTCCAACTGGAAATAGAGCTTCAGTTCTATGCAGGAGAGAAGACACCCGTGCACGTTCTGGGTGACTGGGAAACCCTCACCTACGATCGCGTATCACCGCATCAGGACATTATCTCCCAGCGCATTCGTACTCTCTACTCACTGGGCGATACCCAGCGTGGCATTCTTCTGTTGACTGCTGCCGCATTGATGCAACGCATGCCACCGAAGAGCTTTCTGGATCAGCATGCCCTGATCATCAGCACCGGCGACACGCTCGCTCTGGCTGAATTTCGGGTACGTCTGGTTGAGGCAGGCTATCGATTGGTTACACAGGTGGAGGAGCACGGTGAGTTTGCCGTACGCGGCTCCATCCTCGATCTGTTTCCAATGAGCAGCAACAAGCCGTTTCGTGTGGAGTTTTTCGACGATGAAATCGAAACCATTCGTACCTTTGATGTAGACACTCAACGCGGACTTGCCAAGGCAGAGCTTATCGAGTTACTACCTGCCCATGAGTTTCCACTCAATGAAGAAGGTATTGCGCTATTCCGGCGCCAATACAGAAACAGCTTTGCCGCAGAGAGTAAAAACACGCCTATTTATCAGGAGGTCAGTGAGGGGCGTGCCCCGGCGGGCATCGAGTACTACATGCCCCTGTTTTTCGAAGAAACCTCAACCCTGTTTGCCTATCTGCCAGAAGCCGCCAGCTTCATCATGGTTGATGGTGCCATGCAAGCGATGGATCATTTCGAGGCCAATACCGCCGATCGATACGAGCAACGCCGACACGATGTAGAACGCCCAATCCTTGCACCAGACGAGATCTATCTCAGCAGTGAACAGATCAAGGCCCAACTCGACAACGGCTCCGTCCTGCGAACCCAGCGCTTCGAAATAGAATCCCCGGATAAGCAATCAGTCAATATCCTGACCGAAGCGCCCGGGCTTTATCCCATAGAACCTCGTGGCGAACGCCCCATGGGCGCCTTGCAGGATTTCCTCGGCAAGTTTCCCGGCAGAGTCCTCTTTGTTGCAGAGTCTACCGGTCGTCGAGAAGCGCTTCTCGACCAGTTGGTTGGCAACCGACTGCAACCGGAAACCGTTGATAGCTGGGAGGCCTTTCTGGCCAGCGAACGCACCCTTTGCCTGACCACCGCTGCCCTTGATCGCGGTTTGCAATTGCCGCAAGCCAGCATTGCCATGATTACCGAGAATCAGCTGGGGTCCGGACGAATAAAGCGACGTGAACGCCGCCGTCCCACGCGCGATTCAGAGAGCATCATCTCCAACCTGACCGATCTGAGCATCGGCGCACCGGTTGTCCATATCGATCACGGGGTTGGTCGTTATCAGGGAATGACGACGCTGACAGTTGGCGACGTCAGTAACGAATACCTGACTATCCACTACGCCGGTGACGATAAATTGTACGTCCCGGTTGCCTCTCTACATCTTATCTCGCGTTATTCGGGTGCCAGTGAAGAGACAGCCCCCTTGCATAAACTGGGAACTGACACGTGGCAGAAAGTGCGACGAAAGGCTGCCGAGAAAGCCTACGACGTGGCCGCAGAATTACTCGAAATTCACGCAAGACGTGCGGCGCGCGAAGGTTTTGCATTTCCTGATAACTCAGACAACTACGCAATTTTCAGTGACGCCTTTCCATTCGAGGAGACTCCGGATCAACTGCAGGCCATAGAGGCTGTCGTAGAAGATTTGCGTTCACCACAACCGACCGACAGGGTTGTGTGCGGGGATGTCGGGTTTGGTAAAACCGAAGTGGCCATGCGCGCAGCCTTTGTTGCAGTTGATGCCGGCAAGCAGGTGGCTGTACTGGTACCCACCACCTTGCTGGCCAAGCAACATCATCAGAATTTTCTGGACCGCTTTGCCGACTGGCCGGTACAGATCGAAGCCTTGTCACGGTTCGAAACAGCCAAGGAACAAAAAGGCATCATGAACAAGCTTGCCGAAGGCAGCATCGACATCATCATCGGCACCCACAAACTATTAAGCAAGGACATTCGGTATAAAAATCTGGGGCTCGTCATTATTGATGAAGAACATCGATTTGGCGTACGCCACAAAGAGCACATGAAAGCACTGCGAGCCGAGGTAGATATTGTCACGTTGACAGCCACGCCCATACCACGAACGCTTAACATGGGCCTGGCAGGCATGCGCGATTTATCCATCATCGCAACACCGCCACAACACCGTCATGCGATAAAGACGTTCGTCGGTGAGTGGTCCGATGTACAGATTCGTGAAGCCTGCGAGCGCGAGCTGGTGCGTGGCGGTCAGGTGTACTTTCTGCATAATGAAGTCCAGACCATCGAACGTATCACCGAAGATCTGCAACGTATCGTGCCGGGTGCCAAAGTCAATTACGCACACGGTCAGATGCGTGAGGCAGACCTCGAACAAGTCATGAGCGACTTCTATCATCAGCGCTTTAACATCCTGGTTGCTACCACCATCATCGAAAGCGGCATAGATATACCCAGCGCCAACACCATCCTCATTAACCGTGCTGACAAGCTCGGCCTGGCTCAACTCCATCAGTTAAGAGGACGCGTCGGACGCTCACACCATCGTGCCTATGCCTACCTTATTACTCCGCCTAAAGGCTCCATGACCTCCGATGCAGAAAAACGACTGCAAGCCATAGAATCCCTTGAGGATCTGGGTGTCGGTTTCACCCTCGCTACACACGATCTTGAGATACGCGGTGCGGGGGAACTGCTGGGCGAAGGCCAAAGCGGACAAATTCAGGAAATTGGATTTACCCTGTACAGCGAGTTGCTGGCACGTGCCGTCAAGGCGCTGAAGGAAGGCAAGCTGCCCGACTACGACAAACCGCTTGCTCAGGGCACCGAGGTTGATCTGGGCGTACCCGCCCTGCTTCCGGAGGACTACGTACCTGACGTACACCAACGGCTTATTCTGTACAAGAGAATCTCACATGCTCCTGACAGCGAAGCCCTGCGTGATTTGAAAATAGAGCTTATTGACCGTTTTGGCCTACTCCCGGTGCAGACTGAACGCCTGTTCGACGTCATGCGCCTTCGTCAACGCTGTGAAGTGCTCGGCATAGAACGGCTGGAATTGAACCCCGGTGGCGCGCGCCTCGTATTCGCCAGTGATCCCAATATAGACCCGATGGCTCTGATACAAATTATCCAGAGGCATAACGATATCTACAAGTTTGACGGCAAGCAGGTTCTGCGAGTCATCAAGGCCTTTGCTGAAACCGAAGAAGCCCAGATATTTGTGGATGATCTGCTCGATACACTGGCCATGCCCAAGGCTGCGTAAATCACGCACAACTCACCATCAATGAAGCATGGAAGGTTCGTTGATGTGCGAGCATTCTTGGTGCTGACCTGCTCGTTCATCAAGCTCGTTGAAACTCCAGTTTCGTAGCGGCACAGGCACGCTCAGGTTCTGCACGATGCTCTGGAATTCTTCCTTTCTGCATCGTAAACGCTCTACCGAGTCTGATGGTAACCATGAGCCAGGATTTCGATTGATCTCCATGTCGTCGCCAGTCGAAAATGCCGCCATGGCAGCGAGCATCTGCGCTTCATGCATAGAAATATCTTCACAGCACAGGCACCGTACGTCGACGTTTCCAACGCTATATTGCAGAGCTTCCATCAAATGCGCATCAATCAGGGATTCGATTCTGGGCAATGCCAGATGCTTGCGTAGCATGGGCACAACCTGAGTACTGATACCTGTGAAAGACAAGGTGCGCATCCGCAATCTGATTGAGTTCAGAAGAATTGACTCACCCAGAGACAACTCACTGGTCAGTGTTATAGACGGAAGACGAGAGCCTGCATCTGCAACAACAGGGCCGCTGCACGCAGGCGTAAATACATCCACCCCGCCGGTCCTGAAACACTCACAATCGCAAAGCGCCTCTGCGGCTGCATTGAACTGCTCGACAGAGGTCTTTGTTAACCAATGCTGCGTGAGTCGACTCGCCTCGGCAGTCTGGCCTCCACGAATCTTGCACAACACGCACAAGACCATATTCTCCATAGCAGAGAGACACTGCCTATCTGCTGGCTCGGCCGCGTCATCAAATTGATTGGGCATTTGCAGCACCTCTGATAACAGGTTAACGGCCTCAATCGTAGCGCGACGGTCTGGTCCGGCATCGATAACTCTTCCGAGCGTGTCAAGCACATAACGTTCAGCGATCCGGGCTTTCGGCGCCAGCCCCCGAACACGCGGCACTGCCAGCAATAAACGGGCAGGCAATGGCAGATCAGCAAAACGGGTTTGCGGTGTTGTCACCGTTCCAGATAATTGTCCAAAGGATTCAGACGTAAGTCCTGCGCTTGCGACAGATATTTTGACCGGTTTCATAAGTTTCTCTACAACACGTTAATGCTAATGATAACAATTCTTATTAACATTGTAAACGCAAGACGCAGGCATCCGTGATTGACCAGGTTACCTTTACCCTAACTCAAGTGTCGCTACCCCAAACAAACGTCCGGTATCGATCGCAGGCGCGGCTCCCCTATACATTCTTGCCGTATCAAACATCGGCTGCATGCCCAGCGCTTCAGCAATCTGCAGTGACGCCGTGTTGACATCGGGAATATCGATCATTACAGATTCGTGCTTTGTCATATCACTCACTGCGTGTAATAGCTGCGTAGCGATAAAGGGTGACTCTGCCAGCCATGGTCCGATCTTATGACCATCATGGCACTTGCGTATGCCAATAACGCCAACAATCAAATCGCCTGAGCGAGCAACAAACAGCGTGCGTGTTCTGCTAGCGTGCATCCACGCACGGAAAAAGCGTAATCGTTCAAAACCCCCGATACTGGCATCGTAAGTGACGACGCTGTCCAGATCTGCACCGGTCGCCCTGTGAATCTGCACGGTCTGGCTTTGGCCCGTTAGCGCCCTGTCCTGGTCTGAAAATGTCAATGCACCCGCGTACCGCTGATTGCCAAAGTGGTAGACAAATCCGGACTTGCGATAATTTTCTTGCTGGTCTGCAACACCATCAAGACCGATGGCATGATTCTCAATCGTGTCCAACGCTGCAAGCCAGGTAGCCAATCCGATGCCTTTGGCTCGATGCTCCGGTGCACACAGGTACAGACCAAGGAATGATTGCTCGTCGGTGTGTTTTACCAGACTGATACCGGCGACGACCTTCTTGTTAATAGTGCTAACGAAAAAGCCAGCCGAATCTGTCATATAAAACAGATCATCGTCTTCAAGACCGGGATTCCAGCCCTCATCAGCCGCCCAGCGAATCAGTTGATGGACGTCCTCGCGTGAGGCAATGCATGTTTTGACATCGGGTGCGTTTGTGCTCATCGGTGACTGCACCTCTTATCAAAATTTGACATTTGGTATGAAGTTTGACACACCGTGTCATTACCGGCTATTTTTACTCCTATTTTCAGTTTCTTGCACCACCACATGGCAACCCGATACCAAAGATGACCCACAATAGAGCACGTAATGGAAATTAAGGGTCAAGCGCTGGACCTTGTCCAGCTAACCAAGCACTACGGTGCAGATGCGTTGGCAGTCGATCGCTTCTCTCAGCATTTCGAAGCGGGCACTTATGTGTGCCTGCTGGGTCCTTCGGGCTGTGGAAAAAGCTCAACCCTGCGCATGATAGCGGGACACGAATCCGTCTCCAGCGGCGATATCAAGTTGAACGACGTCTCCATTATCCACAAGCCGCCCGCGCAGCGTGGCACTGCCATGATGTTCCAAAACTACGCCCTGTTTCCGCATCTAACTGTTCTCGACAATGTCGCTTTCAGTTTGCGTATGGCAGGCGTCGGCAAACCGGAACGCCATGCCAAAGCCGGCGAACTTCTGGAGCTTGTGCACATGCAGGGCTTTGCGCAACGGCTTCCCGACCAGTTGTCCGGTGGTCAGCAACAGCGAGTTGCACTGGCTCGGGCGCTCATTACGCAGCCTTCTGTGCTTCTGCTCGATGAGCCACTGTCGGCACTTGACCCGTTTCTGCGTATCAATATGCGCAGTGAGCTGTCTCGCTTACAGCGCGAACTCGGCATCACGTTCATCCATGTCACGCACAGTCAGGATGAGGCGTTGGCTCTGGCCGATCATGTCGTGCTCATGAACAATGCCGTGATTGAGCAAGCAGGTACCCCGCACGAGATTTTCAACAAGCCGCGCACCGACTTTGTTGCGCGATTCATGGGAGGTCACAACGTGCTGGTTATCGATGGCCAGCTGAGCACCTTGCGAACCGACAAAACCGATCTGGTCGCTGACGCACCCGACACTGCGTTTCTGTCAACACAGGTTCAACATGTCGAGTATCTTGGCCGGACTGTCAACATCACTGTTAAGGGTCACGACCAGGAATCACTGGTGTCATCCGTCAGCGACGATCACTACGAGCAACATCGATGGCGACCCGGCGATGCTGCCTGGGTTCGCTGGAACACGAGTGATTTACATCCCGTGCAACAGAGCAGTACGCAATAGCTATACACTTTATCCACCTGATTTCCACCTTCAGATCAAAACAGGGAAAACTTGCAAATGACCGATAAATCGAAAGTAGAACAGCTCCAGTCTCTGGGGCCGAAAGGCGCAGGACGTCGCAAATTGTTAAAAGGTGCAGCAGCAACCGTTGCTGCGGGCACCATCACTGGCGCTCCCATGATCTGGGCGCAAAACATCAAGGATGTGACGCTGCGGCAGTTTGGTACTGGTGTATCCAACCTTAACGATGTCGCCAACAAGGTCAAGGAAGATCTGGGTTTTACCCTGGAGATGACCGCACTGGATTCCGATTCAGTTGCGCAACGTGCAGCCACTCAACCCAAGTCCTTTGATATCGCCGATATCGAATACTGGATTTGCAAGAAGGTCTGGCCAGCCGGCAATCTGCAACCGATGGACACATCAAAGATCACCAACTACGACAAGATCGTGGGCATATTCCGGGACGGCAAACTTAACCCGGACAGCACCATCGCTCAGGGCACCGCTCCTCACAGCGTCGGATTTGTGGATGGTCCTGATGGCAAATCCTTTGTGAATGAAGAATCCGGCTGGATGACACTGATTCCAACGATCTACAACGCCGATACGCTGGGTATCCGGCCGGATCTTATCGGACGCCCCATCGAATCATGGTCAGAATTGCTGAACCCCGAGTTCAAGGGCAAGGCATCCATTCTTGATATCTCATCCATCGGGATCATGGATGCAGCCATGGTCTGCGAAGCCATGGGCGAGGTCAGTTACGGCGACAAAGGCAACATGACTCGTGAAGAGATCGACAAGACCATGAACATCATGATCGAGGCGAAGAAAAACGGACAGTTCCGGGCTTTCTGGAAGAGTTTTGATGAAAGTGTGAATCTCATGGCCTCGGGTGAAGTCGTCATCCAATCCATGTGGTCACCAGCCATCACCGCAGTACGCGCCAAGGGTATTCCGTGCGTCTATCAACCGCTCAAAGAAGGCTATCGTTCATGGGGAGGCGGTATCGGTCTGTCCAGAAACCTGTCAGGACTGGAACTCGATGCGGCGTATGAGTACATCAACTGGTATCTGTCTGGCTGGGTCGGCGGGTATTTGATGCGTCAGGGCTACTACTCCGCCGTGCCGGAAACTTCCAAAGAACACATGACAGAAAACGAGTGGGGATTCTGGTTTGAAGGCAAGCCGGCGGTTGAGGATATCGTTAATCCACAAGGTGTTGTTCTGGAGCAACCCGGTGCCATTCGGGACGGTGGTTCTTTTCAGGATCGCATGGGATCAGTGGCCTGCTGGAACGCGGTCATGGACGAAAACCAGTACATGGTGCGTAAGTGGAACGAGTTCATCGCAGCCTGATCGATCTACAATACCTGACCACTGGAAACACAGACCGATGACAACCACAGTATGACCAACACAGGCGCGTTAAGATCCTTGAAGAGCTGGTTACTGGTTACTCCATTAACGGCGATTCTCAGCCTGTTTCTGCTGGTCCCGGTGGTTGTCATCGTCATGGTGAGTTTCTGGGGTAGTAGCGCATTCAGCTACTACCCCGATTTTCTGTGGGATAACTACGCGTTTCTGTTTACCTCAAGTGTGACCCTAAGCGTCTACATCAAGACGCTCACCTTCACATTCATTACCTGGGCCTTGTGCCTGATAATTGGTTTTACGGTGGCCTATTTTCTGGCATTTCATATCAAGAGCCTGACTATCCAGATCACCTTGTTTCTCTTGTGCACTATCCCGTTCTGGACATCCAATATCATCCGCATGATTTCCTGGATACCTTTTCTGGGCAGAAACGGAATAGCCAATACCGCGTTACTGGACTGGGGATTTATTGATGAGCCACTGGAGTGGCTGTTGTTTTCAGACTTTGCCGTCATCCTGGCGTTCGTGCATCTATTCACCCTGTTCATGATTGTGCCAATCTTTAACACCATGATGCGCATCGATCATTCACTGATCGAGGCTGCACGTGATGCCGGTGCAAACGGCTTGCAGATCTTGTGGCATGTCATCGTGCCGCTAACCAAGCCTGGCATCATGATTGGATCGATTTTCGTGGTGACACTGGTCATGGGTGACTTCATCACCGTGCGCTTCATGAGTGGTGGACAGAGTGCCTCGGTAGGCAGAATGATCTCCAATGAGATTGGCCTGCTTCAATATCCGGCCGCATCAGCCAGCGCCGTAGTTCTGCTCCTGACTGTTCTGTTGATGGTAGGTGCCATGCTACGCATGGTCGACATTCGCAAGGAGCTGTGACAATGGGCAAGCGCGGTCTGAGTTTTTATCTGCTTGCAGCGTTTTTTACGTTGTTTGTTGTTTTTCTGTACGGCCCCACAATCACGATCGCTATCCTGTCGTTTCAGGGGCCGCAGGGTGGACTGACCTTCCCCCTTAACGGTACATCCCTGCACTGGTTTCGGGATCTGTTCGAACAGCAAGCGGTAGGCGATATCTGGGGTTCATTCAGACGTTCAATGGCACTTGGCCTGATTGTGATGGTAGTAACCGTCATTGTTTCAGTCATGGGTGGTCTGGCCTTTCGCCATCGCTTTCGCGGCTCTACCGTGCTGTTCTATGTGGTCATAACCAGCTTGATCATCCCGTCTATTCTTATCTCACTGGGTGTTGGCATCCTTTTCAATTTACTGGACTGGGATGTCCATTGGGCAACCTCCGGACTCGGAAGCCAGCTAACCTGGACACTGCCCTTTGGCTTGCTGATCATGTTTGCAGTGTTCAATCGCTTTGATGCTTCCTACGAGGAGGCAGCGCGTGATCTGGGCGCAAGCAACTGGCAAACGCTGAAACATGTCGTGCTACCCATCATAGCGCCCAGCCTGATCGGCGTAGCTCTGTTTGGTTTTACGCTCTCTTACGACGAGTTTGCGCGCACACTATTGACAGCAGGTACCTATAACACCCTGCCTCTGGAAATCTATGGAATGACCACCAGCGTCACAACCCCTGTGCTCTATGCATTGGGGACACTGACAACAGGTTTCTCGCTAATCATGATTGCCCTTGCACTAGCGCTCGTGTGGAGAAGTCGCAGAGCCACAGGTAAAAAATCATGATTCGGCTATTGTTCATCAATCCGAACACCACACAGTCCATGACAGACAAGGTTTGTCAGGCCGCCAGGGAGGCTGTTGGACCCGGGGTTAGCATCGCGGCCGCAACGTCACCGCATGGCCCCGCCTCCATTCAAGGCCCTGAAGATGGTGAAGCCTCCCTGCCCGGCTTGTTTGAAGCCTTGCAAAACGGTATCAAGGAAGATTTCGACGGGTACGCGATTGCCTGCTTCGACGATACGGGGCTTGCGCAATGTCGGCAACTGACGGACAAGCCGGTTGTTGGTATCGGGCAAGCCGCGTTTCATGCCAGTATGTTACTGCGGCCGAGTTTCTCCGTGGTTACCACGCTGGCTGTCTCCATCCCTGTTATTGAGTCAAACATTGAGCACTACGGTCTGGGGTCTGCCTGTGTGCGGGTTCGTGCCAGCGATGTCCCCGTACTGGCTCTGGAAGATGCCGGAAGTGATGCCGAACAACAGATATCAGATGAGATCGGTGCAGCTATTCGCGAAGACAATTGTGGCTCTATCGTGCTCGGTTGTGCCGGAATGGCTCCGCTCGCGGCGCGTCTGTCGGCACACCATGGCATTCCCGTCATTGATGGGGTCGTTGCGGCTGCAGGAATGCTGGTGGCATTGCATGCCGTGCTCTGATTCGTCGTAGAATGGTGCATTAGTGATCACTCAACCGACGAGATCAGTCCATGACACACAAGCGAACGACACGAGCCGCTTTAGCAGCACTCATTCTGCTGACGTGCACGAGTCTTGCGCAGGCGCGTGATTACCTCATTGAGGTTGTCCTGTTTGAAACGGTGGCTGGCAAGAACCTGACGGCTGGCGGGCTTTACTACCCGCGCATAGAAAACAGCGTGCGTCTGGGCTCCGAAAATGCAACCGCCCAGGGGTTTCTACCAGTCGAACTGGACCTGAAACTGACCGAAAACGCCGCCAGTATTGCGGCATCCAGCCGGTACAGACTATTACGTCACCTCGCCTGGCGGCAACCGGGACTTGACGACAGAAATGCCAAGGCTATCCGGGTAGCACTCGGCGCCACCGTACCCATGTTCATCCCGGAAGATCTCAGCTCCTACCCCGAGTTCTTTCCTGGCTCTCTCAGTTCAATCCCTGACCGAACCCAATCAATCAACTCCACCGTTGTCAACGGAACCATCAAGATACGTCTGGGCCGTTTTCTACACATGGACACACGGCTGGCTTTCACCGACGAACAAACCAGTCAGAGCTTCAGACTGTCCCAAAGCCGAAAAATGCGTAGTGGAGAACTACATTACATTGACAACCCTCGCTTCGGCCTGCTCACACAGATCACGCCGCTGGACGATACGGCAGGCACCGCCG
Organism: Granulosicoccus sp.; assembly: GCA_045110475.1. Taxonomy (GTDB): domain Bacteria; phylum Pseudomonadota; class Gammaproteobacteria; order Granulosicoccales; family Granulosicoccaceae; genus Granulosicoccus. Next base: position 26,617 of record JBGCGC010000036.1, on the reverse strand, counting down.
CTGTGGAAGAACCCACAAAAGAGGCCATCGATGCACCTGAATAAGCCAGATGAGTAAGCAGATGGCCGAACTATTCAGTCAGGGTTCAGTACTCGCTGCTTAATCTACCTCCTATCGTGGCTTTTACGTCACCTGGATATCGACAGGAGTGAACATGACAACATCAATTACAAAATCTGGACTTGCCGGCGTTCTGGTTGTGCTGCTGGGCACTGCGAGTATCATGGCCACCAGCAGCGTTCAGGCCTCTGACCGACGACTGGCCAGCGATCGCTTTACCGAATTTGCCGATGTCATTGATGTGCAACCTGTCTACAAGAACATCCGGGTAAGAGAACCCCGACAAGAATGCTGGACCGAGACAAGGCAACGCATCGTCGGCTATGAATCACCGCGTTATGAGCGTTATCAGGCGCACCGCTCCGAATCACGACATTCAGCGGGTGGAGCCGTTGTCGGCGGTCTGATAGGCGGCGTCATCGGGAACCAGTTAGGTCGTGGGCACAGCAGCGGTTCACGTGCCGGTGCCACCATTGCCGGAGCGATTATCGGCGGCACACTGGGTAACGAGGCGCGGGGCGATATCAGTCGCCATCGCAATCAGCGACCGATTGCACGGCAAGGTGCGCCTATCTACCAAACTGAAGAGGTCGAGCGATGCAAGGAAGTCTCCGAATCACGGCTGGAGCAACGCATACAACATTATGACGTTACTTATCGATACAAGGGTCGGACATTCACGACAAGAACAAAGCGTGATCCCGGCCGGCAAATTGAATTACAGGTATCGGTCACTCCCGCCAGACAATAGGAACTGATTTGTGAAAAAGCGCCATCCCCGGATACCTCAGCTGATCAGGCTTCAAAGCTGTGCAATGGTCGTGGCGCTGATTCTGTTTACTGCTGTAGCACCCACGTATGCCGCCGGTGCCTCCAACGCTCAGCAGGCAGCACAAGTTGCGTTAAAGCAATCTGGCGGTGGCGGCAAGGTACTTGGTGTCAGCACAGAAACCGATGGCCAGGGGCGCCGCGTGTTCGCTGTAAAAATTCTGAGCAACGGCCGAGTGCGCGTTGTACGCATTCCCCAGAACTGAGTAGACAGGACAAAAAACCATGCGTGCACTGGTCGTAGAGGATGAACCCACGCTGCGTGAGCAACTGGTTACTACATTGCGTGAACACGGCTTTGCCATTGATCAGGCAGAAGACGGTGAAGAGGGTCTATATCTGGCTCAGAACATGCCGGTTGATCTGGCAATCATCGACATTGGACTGCCTGGCCGCGATGGATTGTCCCTGATTCAGAACCTTCGAAAGAAACACCTGAAATACCCCGTGTTGATCCTGACAGCTCGCGACACATGGCAAGACAAGGTGGATGGCCTGGAAGCTGGCGCAGATGACTACCTCACCAAACCCTTTCACATGGAAGAGCTTCTTGCACGCGTTCGCGCCTTGTTGCGTCGTACCGGTGGATGGAGTGATTCGGTGATGCAATTTGAAAGACTCAGCATCGATACCCGTGCACAGCAAGTCAAGGTAGACGAACAGATCATTGAGCTAACCGCGTATGAGTACCGCGTGCTTGTTTATCTGGCTACCAACGGTGGAAAAGTCATCAGCAAAAGTACCTTGCTTGATCATCTCTACGATGAAGACACCGACCGTGATCCCAATATTCTGGAGGTTTTCATCCGCCGTCTGCGGCAGAAACTGGATGCCGATAAATCTCTCAACCCTATCGAGACGCTTCGTGGTCGTGGCTACCGTCTGGCACTGGAACGCTCCTGACTACCCATCGGTTACACACTATGAGCCTGCCGTAACACAGTGAGATCGATAACCTCAAGGCTTGTCATTGGTACCAGCCTGTTTGTCGCCGTATTTATCGTTCTGCTGGCATTGTCAATATCCTACTCGGTCCACACCCGGGCAGAAGCGGCACGTTTCGATGCGCTTAAAGGCGTTGTGTACGGTATTCTGGGCGCTACTGACATCGACAATAATGCACAACTGACTGTTAACAGCGCAAGTCTGCCTGACGATAACCTCAACGATTTTAACGCCACCTTGTATGCGGAACTGATTGCCAATGATCGTTCCGTATTGTGGAAAAGCAATTCCGCCGTCAAGCCACTTCCCGACACCAGCATCCGCCCCATCAATGACTGGATGTTTGAAAAAGTCACCGGCGAAGATGACATCGATCTTTTAAGAGTGCAGTACGTTCTAGCATGGGAGCTGGACAACGGGGAAGAACTACCCTTTATTGTCCATGTCGCGGAGAACGTGGAAGATCTCAGCAGTCAACTTCAGCGCTTTGATCGTGTTCTTTGGATGGCCTTGCTGGCTGTCGCTCCCATATTGCCCATCGTGCAGTTCCTGATGCTACGCGTTTCGCTAAAACCGTTACGCGATATTGGTTCGCAGATTGATGAGATTGAGCAAGGAGAACGTGATGCATTGAGTGATACTGTGCCCATCGAACTAGCGCCGCTTACCAGCAGTCTCAACACCCTGCTTCAGACCGAACGCGAACGGCACGCCCAATACAAAAACCTGTTGGGCGATCTCAGTCACAATCTGAAAACTCCCCTGTCTGTACTGCAGAACATCGCTGGAAAGAGCGGCGATGACGGGCAAGCCATCCTGCAGCAAACACAGCAGATGAAAAATACACTTGAACATTATGCGCAACGTGCTACCGCAAGAACCCCACGTTACCTCTCACCCACTCTCCAAATCAGACCGTTCATCCATCGCATAAGCTCATCACTGAACAAACTGTATGACACGCCATCGGTGCAATTCACGATCAATGTGGACGAACAGCTAACGGTTCGTATGGATGAAGCTGATTTGCTGGAAGTGCTGGGCAATCTGCTTGAAAACGCCTGCAAGTACGGCGCACGACACATCAGCGTAAATCAAACGCCAGAGCCGCTATCCGTGAGTATTGAGGATGACGGACCAGGTTGGCCGGAGGGTGACCTTTCTCAACTTATCCAGCGAGGAATTCGCGCAGACACCCGCACATCAGGACAAGGTATCGGACTTGCCGCCAGCGATCAGATCATGCGTTCTTACGGTGGAACATTGGAACTATCTCGCGCAAATAGCGGTGGTGCTCAGGTCTTGCTACATTTTTCGTGACAAGTTCTGCCGGCACTGAAAATCCTGCCGGCACTGAAAAATCGAAAGACCTGGATACTACTCCTCACCACCACTGCGTTGTTTTGGATTGTAGTAATACTGATCCTGATAGGTAGCCTGATTCAGGCTGGAAATGAATTCCAGCGCCTGAGTCTTACTTGTATCAAGACCATTTTTCACGGAATCGCCCCTCTTTGGCAACAAACCTATGCGGATCAGATCATCCACGTATTGAGTGGCTACCCGGTGTGGGAGTTGATAATCCTGTAGCGTCTTGAGCCCCCTGCCACGTTCAAGGGTCGCACGCGCTTCAGCAAGCTTCATTATTGATTGCGAGATTCGCGAACTGGTACGTTCGTTCAGCGATTGAGTTGACTCGATTTTTTTTACAGTTATGTCAATCATTTGTTCCAGACGATCATTTTTCGCATCAGACGTTTCATTGCCTTTTGGCTGATCACATTCAGGTTTCAGGTTAGCAGCCCTTGTGTTTTTACCTACCTGAGATCGATGAGACAATTGAAAGATCCAATGCAACAGTTGAAGGAAATACCGGCTGATTTTCGCAAATAATATGCCAGCACAAAGGTTGAATTAACGATCAAATACTCGGCTAATAGTTTACTCAAGTATTTTTCTGTTGATGCACCTGCCAACTGCCTGTTGACAATGATTCACACTGCGTGGATTAATCAAAAAAAAACAGTTTTAGATGTAACCCCCCTGCTTTTACGGTTGCGCAATAATGTATCCCAACCAACAAGCGTAGTCTTCAGCCTGATCGGTTGCAACATAATCATCCAGTGCTTCGTCGGTCTTCGGGTCAAACTTTTGTCGATAGACAACACTTTTGCTGAAGCCGGCTTCGGCGAGGATCTCACGTAGCTCACGCGCGCCCCAGACTCGCCAGGTATAGGAGAAAGCTTTCTTCATCTTCGACTTGTCGGGAAAGTGGAAGTGAATATGACACTTGAGTTCGTTGGTGATCGCATTGAACTCAGCCTGCTCCCAAATATATTTGAAACCATCAACCTTACGCTTCTCTTTTTGCGTCTGGTAGCATTCCGAGCCACCAAAAACGTCCAGAAACAGCAAGCCATCATCATTCAACGCGTCACGAGTTCGCTTGAAATAAGCCAGCATGGTCGCGCGTTCCTGAAAGAACCAGTAGCTGAAGTTATAGGCCTGAAGAATATCGACCTTGTCGGTTTTTACTTTCAGCACATCATCCTCGATCAGCTCGATTCGCTGCTTTTGAGCTTCTGTGAGTTTGGAGATATTATGTTTCTGGCTCCAGTTGAGAACTTCCGGATCCAGATCCACTGCTATTGCAGTATTACCCTTGCGACGCTTTACCCATTGGCAGGATGAGATGGCTGTACCGGCAAAATCCTCGCGCATGCTTGCAGGTTTGCGTCCACGTATCTGCTTGAACGTTGTATCAATGAAGTCCAGTTCAAAATCAGGGTTTTGCACCGACGCCTGATACAGCAGGTGCCTGTCTGCCGTTTCTGCCATGGTTGGCTTGTCTTTTTTCTTTGCTGCGCCCATGCGCTTGACCTTTAACGTGTTGGAGAATCGCTGCCGAGTCTACACGCTGTGGGGATTGTGTGCAGAAACTGCTGACTTGGAGTTTGCGTAATTCTGAGTTTCGACAAGCTAGTGGGTCACACTACACTAGTGCTTGATACCAACCCCACGATTGAGCAACATCATGGCAACGCTGCCCAGCACGACAATAAATGTAGCGATAACGATAAAGCTTGTCCAGATCGGAATGTCGCTGGTACCCAGGATACCGTAGCGAAAACCATTGACCATATACAACACCGGATTGAACAACGATGCAGTCTGCCAGAAAGGTGGCAGCAGGCTGATGGAGTAGAACACGCCGCCAAGATAGGTCAGTGGTGTCAGAATGAAGTTAGGCACGATGGAAATGTCATCAAACGATTTGGCAAACACTGCGTTAATCAGACCTCCCAACGAGAACATCATGGACGTCAGCACGGCAACAACGATAGTGATAAACGGATGTACTGGATTGATATCCGAAAAGAACAAGGAAACAGCACCCACCAGTGAGCCAACGAGTAGGCCACGTGCCATACCACCGACCACGTAGCCGATAAGGATGGTCAGATTGCTTACTGGCGATACCAGCAGCTCTTCAATGTAGTTTTGCATCTTGGAACTGAAGAAAGAACTCACTACGTTCGAATAGGAATTGATGATGACTGACATCATGATGATGCCCGGGACTATGAAATCGATGTAGCGAAAGCCATCCATGTCGCTGATGCGAGAACCAATGAGACTACCAAAGATCAACATGTACAAAACAGCATTGATTGACGGCGGCACAATGGTCTGCACCCAGATGCGGGCAAACCGACGAATCTCTTTACGGACAATCGTCTGAAAGGCGATTCGGTTGACCGCTACAAGGTCGACGGGTGTTTCTGTTTGCTGCTCGGTACTGATCACGCCATCACTCGCACTCATGTGGCCTCCGACTCCTTGTGACTGACAAGACGCATGAAGAATTCCTCAAGGCGGTTGCTCTTGTTGCGCAAACTGGTTACCTCGATTCCGGCATCAGACAAACGCTGAAACAAGCTGTTGATCGTCTCGCCTCTGGGGACATCCACTTCCAGTCTTTCGGTGTCGCGCACTCTGATACTGAACGGCTCAAGCGACGGCGCCACAGTTGGATGACCACGGGTATCGAGTACAAAGGTCTCCAGCATGGAACGGCCAAGAAGCTGAGAGACAGCACCTTGTTCAACAATCTCCCCTCGGTCGATAATGGCTACGTTGCGACAAAGCGCCTCCGCCTCCTCCAGGTAATGTGTGGTCAGGATGATCGTTGTGCCGTGCTGCTCGTTCAATTCGGTCAAAAAAGCCCACATCGAACGCCTGATTTCCAGATCAACCCCCGCGGTCGGTTCATCCAGTATGAGCAAGCGCGGTTCGTGAACAAGCGCTCTTGCGATCATCAGCCGGCGCTTCATTCCACCCGACAGCGCACGTGCCGCAGATTTGCGTTTGTCCCACAAATCCAGTTTCTTCAGGTAGTACTCCGCTCGTCGCATCGCTTCGCCACGCTCAATACCGTTGTAACCTGCCACATTCAATATCGTTGGCAGAACCGGCTCGAAAACGTTGAAATTGAATTCCTGGGGCACGAGCCCGATACTTGCCTTCGCTGCTTCCTTGTGCAGATCAATGTCGTAATCAAACACCTTGACCTGTCCGGCACTCTTGTTCACCAGCGAACAGATAATTCCGATAGCAGTTGACTTGCCAGCACCATTGGGACCCAAAAGGGCAAAGAAGTCTCCAGCGGCGACGTTCAGATCGATACCTTTCAAGGCACGCATATCGTTGCCGTAGGTCTTTTCAAGACCGGAGATGGACAGGGCATTCATAGGATGAGCTTACGCACGGCTGAGCCGGATAGTTTAACAACAATTAGCCAGGCAAAGCCTGCGCAGCAAGGAACTGGCGCAGTGCAACTGGAGACCACGCTCAGTCCTGACTTTTCCTTGTGCTCGGAAGCTACGCGCGACCCGCGCAGAGTGAATTCCTTGATAGTCCAGATCAGGGTACCAACAGAGAGTTGGCTGCCTGCTCCGGGATATCCTCTACAGGATAGAGCATGTTATGAGCCGCCTGGTAGCGGCGATAATGCGATTGCACTTTGACCACGTAGGCTCTGGTCTCGGCAAACGGTGGAATACCCTTGTAACGCCTCACGTTACCCGGACCTGCATTGTAAGCCGCCAGAGCAAGCTCGACGGTGTCAAACTGTTTCTGCAATGAAGCGAGGTAGCGCACACCCGCTCTCACATTCTGGGCAGGATCGTGAACATCCTGTACCTTGAGCCAGCTAGCAGTCTCTGGCATCAGTTGCATTAACCCTTGTGCGCCAACGGGCGATAGCGCCTTGTTGTTGAAGCAGGATTCTTCGGTTATCACCGCCTTGACCAGATGACGACTGACCTCATATTTGTCGGCGTATGCGTAGATCAGCTCCCGGTACCGATCAGCACGTCGCGCAACTGCCTGAGGTGTCAGGCCCATACAACGAACGCGTGCGATGGGTTCACGGTCGCTATGTTCGCCATGTGCCGTCCGCCATGCCACTAAAGGTGCCCACGGGCCGGGCGCATCAAACGGCGATCGCTTACGGCGCTCATGCGTACGGATGTCCGGGAAGCCTACGCCGTGAAATGTACCGGACGATGCCGCTTGCTCCTCATTAACAAGCCGATCGGTACCGTCAACTGTCTTGTGTAGCCAGGTACGACTGTGCACCCCTCCCAAAACAGAACCAAACGGATAGTTGCCAGCCAGACTTGCTGGTCGCGTCAGCACCTCCGGTACTTTCACATCGATTACCTGTGGGACAGGTTCCGCAAGGCTGATGACCTTGTCGACAACCACAGGGGCCGGACTATCTAATGTCTCAACAGGCTGCTTGAATTTTTTCGGGCTGGAGAATCCGAGCAACATGGTGCTCGCCATGCACAACATCACGACACAGGCTGTATCAGCTACGCCGGTTTTCTGTTTTGTTGTGGGTATCATAAATTGCCGAGACGGTTTTGCCACGAAAACGCGCGCACGCAGCCAGACTTTGATCGGTGCAAGCGTTCCGTAGCTGCGACGTTACTGGCTAACGATTCGGCCAACCGTCCTGCAACTTTATGCGCGAAACCAAGACCTGCAAACACGTCATTAAGGAGCACCGCCAAATGCGCATCCCCGCACATGAATGCTATTCAGAGGCCAGATCGATAGGCGCTCTGTCTTTCTGCCAAAGCACCTCGCTGCCACCTTCATGACGCGCAATAACCCGAGCTACCACGAACAGCAGGTCTGACAAACGGTTGAGATACTTCATGCTGAATGGGGGAACGTCCTCATCGCGCTGCAGACTGACAACCAGTCGCTCTGCGCGACGACAGATAGTGCGTGCAACGTGGCAATTAGCCGCCGCCAGACTTCCACCAGGCAGGATGAAATCCTTGAGTGCCGGCAGTTGTTCGTTGAAATGATCCAGTGTGCCTTCAAGCCAGTCTATGTGTGTTTGCTGAATAGCCTGATGACCGGGAATGCACAGCTCGCCTCCCAGATCGAACAGATGGTGCTGTACTTCATGCAGGACGCGTTCGACATCGCGTGGGACTCCATGTGCCAGAACGATGCCCAGCGTAGAATTGAGCTCATCAGTGGTTCCATAGGCACTGACGCGCGTCCCGTCTTTATCCGTGCGGCTGCCGTCACCCAGCCCGGTGGTTCCGTCGTCGCCGGTTCGCGTGTAAATCTTGGACAGTCGATTACCCATGCATTGCAGGCTCGTAGTTCACGAAAGTGTATTTGTCTATGCGGATAGTATAATCGCATAACCCCCTTTTTTGAGGAATACTTGTGGATAGTGAGCAACCTGTGGAAGAAACCATTTTCAGCAAAATAATAAGAAAGGAGCTACCTTCGGATATGCTCTATCAGGACGAACTGGTCACCGCCTTCCGGGACATCTCGCCGCGTCTGCCTACCCATGTACTTATCATCCCCAATCGGCATATCCCGACCATTGATGATGTCACAGAGGCTGACGAAGCAGCGTTGGGCAGAATGCTGACGGTTGCGCGCAGGATTGCACGCGATGAAGGCATTAACGAGAATGGTTACCGACTCATCATCAACTGCGGCGATCATGGCAGACAGGAAGTACCGCACATCCATATGCATTTGCTGGGTGGACGGGATGTCGGCCCGATGATCACGCGCACCTGAACGGCATGAAAAAGGCAATAGTCACTGCATGAGCACATACATCACCACAGACGATCTGCAACTTGCAGTCGATGCCGCCCTGACGCTCGAACGTCCTCTGCTTGTCAAGGGAGAACCCGGTACCGGCAAGACCGAGCTGGCCCTCGAGGTCGCCAGGCACCTGAAAGCACCACTGCATACCTGGCATATCAAGTCAACAACACGTGCCCAGCAAGGACTCTATGAATACGACGCCGTATCGCGTCTGCGTGACTCGCAACTGGGCGACGACAAGGTCGGGGACATATCAAACTACATTATCAAAGGGGTACTGTGGGATGCATTTGAATCGGGCCAGCGCGCCGTTGTGCTGATCGATGAAATTGACAAGGCTGATATCGAGTTTCCCAATGATCTATTGCAGGAACTGGACAAAATGTCATTCGAGGTATACGAAACCCGACAGACCATCAGCGCCGCCCTGCGTCCGCTGGTCATCATCACCAGTAACAATGAAAAGGAATTGCCCGACGCGTTTCTGCGCCGCTGCTTTTTCCACTACATCGCGTTCCCTGACAGACCAACAATGCAACGTATTGTCGAGTCGCATTTTCCGTCCATCAAACACGATTTACTCAAGGCCGCCATGGATGTCTTTTTCGATTTGCGCGAAGTACCGGGGTTGAAGAAAAAACCGTCCACATCCGAGCTACTGGACTGGTTAAAACTGCTGATTGCCGACGACATGCCAGCGGAGGCACTCGGTGCTGACGACATACGTACCGTGCTACCGCGCATGCATGGCGCTCTTTTGAAAAATGAGCAAGACATCCATCTTTTTGAACGCATTATCTTTCTGCACAAGCAACAACAGAACCGACGGTAGCGATTGTCATGCTGCTCGATTTTCATGACAAGTTGCGCGCTGCCGGTATCTCTGTCTCTCTCACCGAGTGGCTGATGCTGATGCGTGGCCTGTCCAGGGGGCTGGGCACTCTGGACATTGATCGGTTTTACGCGTTTGCCCGCCTCACCTTGATCAAGAACGAAGCGCTCTATGATCGATTTGATCAAGTGTTCTCCCTTTACTGGACCGGGCAGACAAAAGCGTTTGATGAGCTGATCAGTTCACTACAAACACCGGTTCCCGACGAATGGCTGCGTTCTCTTGACAAGGATGCACTCAGCGATGAACAGAAGGCGCAGGTTGAGGCCATGGGTGGCTGGGACAAGTTGATGGAGACGTTGGCAAAGCGCCTTGAGGAACAGACCGAAGAACACCACGGTGGTAGTCGCTGGATTGGCACGGGGGGCACCTCACCTTTCGGTCACAGCGGCTACAACCCTGAAGGAATCAGGATTGGAAACGGTGGCAAGCGTCAGGGAAGGGCTGTTAAGGTCTGGGACAAGCGTCAGTACAAGGATCTGGATGGCGACAAACAACTGGGCACCCGCAACTTCAAGATGGCGTTAAGAAAGCTACGACGACTTGCACGAGACGGACGGCCTGATTCACTCGATCTGGATACCACCATAAGAGCAACAGCCAACAACGCCGGCTTACTCGATATTCATATGCGAGCGGAAAGAAAGAATGCCATCAAGGTTCTTTTGCTGATCGATATCGGTGGTTCCATGGATTATCACGCGCAAGTTTGCGAGACACTTTTTTCCGCAGCAAGAACCGAATTCAAACGTCTTGACACTTACTGGTTTCATAATTTCGTCTATGAAAAACTCTGGCAAAACAATGCCAGACGTCATACCCAGACCACCCCAACACCGGAGCTGATGCGCCGTTACGGACGCGATCACCGTTTAATCATCATCGGTGATGCCACCATGAGCCCTTATGAAATAGCCGTGCCCGGTGGCAGTGTGGAGCATTGGAACGAAGAACCTGGTGCGCTATGGCTAAAACGTTTGCAGCTCGCCTTCCCGCACTGTGTCTGGCTTAATCCGGAATCCCGGCAGTGGTGGGAAACAACACCGTCTGTACGCATGACCCGCGAACTCATGCAAAACCGGATGTATCCGTTGTCAGTTGATGGACTACAAGAGGCAATCGACGCACTTAAGGTTCCGATGAATAGCATTGCAATGAGTGATCAGGATTCGTGACAAATCGCTATGCCATGCTCGTCTTACCATCGAGCAACCGCGTGTACAACACAGCATCCCATAAATTGGCGCAGGCAGAATTGCAATGCTTCAACGCATCGATACTCGATAGCAAGATCGATAACGTACAGACAACAACTATCTGCGGCGTTAGCTATCTGACATTTGACGGACCCTGCCTCTCAACAGAGGACATAGCCTGTCTTTCCAATCTGTCGTTTGCCTACGCACTGTTTGAAGCGCGCGCCGAGGGCGAGGCGTTGAATTTGATACCCCGTAGGCTGACGCCGCTGGATAGGTACGACAGCGATCTGCTCAGTATTCTCAAATTCGCAGGCAAAACAAACGATCAGTTCACCAAGCTGCTACTCAATGTAACGATTTCGGCGTCTGCATTTGCAAGCGACATGAGCACGCGCAAGTTGCGTGTACTGGATCCGGTCTGCGGACGTGGAACAACCCTCAATCAGGCACTGATGTACGGTTACGATGCATGCGGAATAGACATTGATACCAGCGACTTCGATGCGTACAGCCAGTTTATAAACCGATGGCTCAAGGACAAGCGCCTGAAGCACAAATCGAGCTCTGTTGTATTGCGTAAAGATGGCAAGACGCAGGCGCACAGGCTGACGATACGCATGGCGGCGTCCAAAGAACAGTACAAGGCGGATGATGTTCAGTCTCTGGATTTCGTGCTCGCGGACACCGTACAAGCCGGTGAGTTTTTCAGGGCAGGATCGTTTCAACTGCTTGTCGCAGATCTGCCTTATGGTATCCGGCACGGTAACAAGTCAGCGCAAGGTCACGCAAAATCTCCCATGCAACTTCTGCAACAGGCCCTGCCTGTCTGGACGAAACTTTTATGCCGTGGCGGTGCCATTGGGCTAGCCTGGAATACCCATCTAGCGAAAAAAACAGATATCGTTGCACTGCTGGAAGCCGAGGGCCTGTCTGTATTTTCGCAAACGTTAACAGATCAGTTCAGACATCGTGTTGACCAGGCCATCATGCGAGACATTGTGGTTGCTCACCGCGTTTGAGATCCAATCGCCACCGACTGGTTCGCGGTACGAAAATTGCACAGTTTCGATCGCGGGTGGTACCACATACACTTCGGACAACTTATCCAGACGGCTTAAACCGAATACCTGTTAAAGCCGAGGGTCGCTGGTGTCACCCGCATTTCCCTCTTTCAGGCGATCGGGATCATGGCCACCGTAAAATCATCCATCTGCCTGCTTACGCTGACTACCGCTCTTTGGGGATGCAGTGGCCAACCCTCTGTTCATGACACTGCAGCGGAGCAAGATAATAAAATCGACGCAAGCGCCGAGAGCACTATCCGCATCAACGATGCTCTCACGCCGCCCCAGCCTACTCAATTATCAATAGAAGCCATCCCCGAGACACTGATATTTCAGTGGGAGACGGATCGCAGCAACCAGCTGGCAAACCTTTATAAATACGACGCATCAAACGGTGAAGAAACTTTGCTGTTAAGCGATATAGCGACACCGATCAATACCTTGTCCCTTCCCAGTAATTCGACGCAGCGTTCCTGGTATGCCGAGCAGTTTCGCGTCGAGCTCTGCAATGCTGTCGACTGCATAAGTTCAGACCGGATTGCAATCAACGCACTGGCGGCAGCCAGCTCGCACACGTTGCGGCCGGCCGTCTTTGTCCAGGGAGAGCGGTTTGCTGAATCAGTGACGGTCAATCGTGACGGTAGTCTGATCGCAAGTTCACGACCCGTAGAGGGTGCTATTCAGATCCATTTCCACAATCAGAAAAACTGGGTGGCAACCCAACCGATCAGATTGTCGCAAACCTATCCACAAACGCTGCTTGCGCTTCGTAGCTCAGATACAGGCGATACATTGGCCGTACTGGTGCGACATGACAACCGCCGTGCACAGGCAGGCAGCATCATCATGATGGAAAGACTGGGCGAGGTCTGGTTGCCGACGAACGAACTGCCCGTACCAACGGGCACCACGCTTGACGAGAACTCGGCGTTACAATTTTCAGCTGCGCAGGATCATGTTTATTTGAGGACTCTTGAAAAGCTGTTCATCTATCACCGTGGCAACCCGGGCTGGACATTACACTCCTCGATTTCAGCACCACCCGATAGCATGCTCGCAGCAACTTATGTCGGCACGGACCCGACGCGGATCCACGCACTGGTGAGACGCAACGATTCCATACATCTATCCCTGTATCAACTGGCAAATGAGTCTGAATCACCGTTGTGGCTCAGCTCACACCAGCACCTTGTTCAAGGTGTGAACGCTGACGCCGACGTTTTTCTCCACCGTCATAACGACGGCACTTCGATGCTGATCGCAGGATGGGATGACAGCATTCAATCAGAGCGCTCACCCGTGCTTTGGCGATATGCATCAGGTAGTGACAATCGCGGCGACATGGAATTAGCGCCAATTGTGGTGAACTCACAGAGTTTAGCCCCCACCACCATCAGCGACGCCGAGCTGCGCTTTTCCGCAAGCTCCGATCTTGCTACTGTAGCGCTTGGTTGGCATTCTCGATCCGGCGACGATGCGCAAATCAGCACCTATACCTTCGACCACCAAGAGCAACGCTATCGATTGGCATTAGAGCTCCCGCACGATCTACCGCACATGGCCAAACAGGGTTTTGCCAAAGACATGACGCTATCGGCGGATGGCAAGACGTTGTTAGTATCGACACTTCCGGGCATAGCCACCCCATCATCCAATCGAGCGGGGGAGTTGCTTGTCTTGCGTTAGGAGTCTGCGCGGCCTCCGGACGCGCAGACTCCTAATCCGGTGCGGGATAAGCGCTCAGCAAACGCCTGACATCAAGAAGAATTGCCTGATTGGGCTCACGGCTGTTGACCAGATCCATCCCCTTTAACGAATGTTGTATCAATGCATCCAAAGACTGTGTTGCATTTTTGGTGAGATTTAACAAGCTTGCAGTACAAGCCAATCGCGGCGCTTCGTCAGTCAGTGTGATTTCAAGACAGCGCTGCATGACCTTGCGAGTGAGAATATAGGCTTGTGAGTCTTCCGAGTGACGCATGAGAAAACCGAAACGGTTGTCGCCCATAAACACAACGTGATTTTCACGCGCATGAATGGATACCAGCGTATCGTTGACCTTCGTTGCCAGGGGTTTTTCTTCCGCAAGCGAGACGAGGTTGCCATCGTCACGCAGGACAAAAACATCAAGAACCAGCAAGCTGGTCTGCGCGTCATCGGGCTCAGCACCCTCCGGGGCGGACGTTTCAGGTTGTTCCGCAGGTTCGATATAGTTCAGCAGCTGCAAAAAGAACGACTCGGTGTCGGGTGCAAGCGCGAACCGCTGGATCGCAGTTTTGACGATCGTGGCTGGTTCAATGTCTTTCTTCGGGGTCACTGCGACAACATTGGCAATGGGCAGACGGCGTGGCGCAAATCGCAACAGGCTATGTCCGCTGTGGTCGATGTGAGAATGCTGATAGTCCACCTCAAGCTCGCCACCATGGGGTAATCGCCAGATCGCAGAATGAATATCGGATCCCGAACTGGCTGGCCCACCTGCCTCCAGCAGGCTCTTTGCCGGTTTGCTCATCAGAGCAGATTTTTCCGGACTACCCAGTTGCTCAAGCGCCAAGGTGTTGACATAGACAATGCGCTGCTCATCGTCCAGCAATACGATTGCGCCAGCAATACACTCAAGCACGTCTTCCAGTAATTTTTGCTCTCGTTGCAGCCGACGTTTCTGACGCAAAAAGCGGCTGATTGCATCGATCCTACTCAGCAGCAACTCGCTGGATTCGTTTTTAAACATGCATTCAACTGCACCAGCCCTCAAGCTACGCTTGATGATATGGTCGCTGTAGGTGCCAGTTAATACCGTGCAGACAATGTCACCCGTCAGCTCACTCGCCAGCAACTCACGACACAATACGTCGCCGGTTGTTTCGGTCAGGTAGAAATCCAGCACGGCAATATCAAATTTTTTCTCGGTGGCATGACGGAGCGCCTCATCGCGTGTTGCCGCGAGTGTGACGCTGTAACCGTGCATCTGAAACAGATCGCGCAGGGAATAACGAATGGTCGCCGAATCATCGACAATCAGCAGATGCACGTCGCGATTGTCAAACTTGGCAGCCATGTTTTCCTGGCTTGCCACATCGGCAGGTTCTGCTTCTATCAGCTTTTGCAACAAACTCTGCAAACTCTGATATTCCTTCCATGCCAGAACAGCGGTATTGTCACGGCCTGCAACCCAGGCGCGAGTTTCTGCCCGCAGGTCGGCAGACATGACCACGACTGGCAAATCCTTATGGTCGCTGTTTTCAAGTAGCAGGGCAAACTCCGCAGCGTCAGCCTGTGCTGTGGTCGGCCAGCCGAAAAGAAGTCCGTTGTATTCTGTTCCAAACTGCTGAAATTGATCAGACAGGAGTTCGACCGCCTCGGGATAGGTCTCACAGGTATCCACGGTATAACCCAGCGACTGTGCGTGTTTTTCCAACACGTAGCGCATGGTGGCCGATTGCTCGACAAGAAGAAGACGGTGAGTCATGAAAAATTAGTAAGGAAGATGATGCAACAGCGGTAAGGTTTTCAATCGCGCGAACGCGCTCACATAAGAACAAAGCAAGATGCGCACAAGGTAACCCATGTTACTGCCTACCATGCGGACGCTTCGCGTGACCCAATCCACAGAATTGCCCTATGATGCCTCATGTCCAACAGAATCGTGCCAGAAAACACAGTTAAACAGAACCCTCGCGATCCGAATTTTGTCTTGGATCCCTACGCCGTGTACAAAAAATGGCACGATCGCAAGCGACCAGTTTACTGGTCAGACTATGGATTCTGGTGTCTGTTCAGTTTTGATGCGGTCAATCGGGTCTTGAGAGACCGTCGATTTGCCCGGTTGCCCCCCATTGGGCATGCTCCGCCACCTGTTCCGGAACATCTGAAAGATTTTGCGCTCGCCGAGAAGTACTCCCTGCTAGCCATGGAGCCGCCTGCGCACACTCGCCTTCGGCAACTTGTCAACAGGGCATTCGTATCGCGTCAAACGGGCAGACTTGCACCAACCATTGAGGCGATGGCACACGCTTGTATTGACAAATTCGAGGCTGAAGGCACGGTGGAGTTGCTTGAACATTACGCCACACCAATACCATTAAATGTCATTACTCGTCTGCTGGGTGTGTCCGCAGCGTCGGGACCGGAACTGGTTGCGTGGTCGCACGCAATGGTAAAGGTGTACACCCTCAGCCAAACACATGAAGAGGAAATACTAGCCAATCGGGCAGCCGCTGAGTTTCAGGAATTTTTGCGTTCAGTCATTGCAGAAAAACGCAATCGACCGGGTGATGATCTTCTATCCCATATGCTGACCATCAAACATGACACCCAGCCCATCACTGATGAAGAGATCATCAGTGTTACAATTTTGTTACTTAATGCTGGACATGAGGCCTCTGTCCATCAGCTGGGCAACGCCGTTCATACCCTTTTGCAACAGTATCCCGGCAAACGACGAGCCAAACTTCTGGATACTCTGGCAGATACTGAAACAGCAGACAACATCGTTGCAGAATGTCTTCGATTTGCAGCTCCCCTGCACCTGTTTACACGTTATGCCCAGGAAGATCTCACCCTTGCCGAAGGTGTTCATCTTGCCAGCGGTGATCAGGTGGGCCTGCTACTGGCTGCAGCCAACCGTTGTCCAACGCAGTTTCAGCAGCCTGACGCCTTCAATCCAGGCAGAGCAGATGCGGCTCATCTGTCGCTCGGTGCCGGTATCCACTATTGCGTAGGAGCACACCTGTCCAGGCTTGAACTGCGCATTGCCCTGCAAGTCCTGTTTAAACGACTACCCGCGCTGGAGTTGCTCTCATTACCGAAGTACCAGAACGCCTTTCATTTCCATGGTCTGCAATCGTTGCATGTCAGATGGTAGTCAAAACGCTCAGCCGTCCAGCAAACCATGGAACGGTTGAACACCCACTTTGTCACCTGGCTTAACACCGTCAATATGGGCATCAATGACAATCAAACAGTTGGCTTTACTCATTGAGCTAAGCCGACCTGCGCCCTGCTTGCCGGTTGAGGCAACCACGAGGATGCCGTCACTGTTCACGCGAAGAATTCCACGTTGGTATTCGACGCGACCATGAGGTTTGCGCAACGTTGATTCACTTATGGCAGGCAAAGTGACTGGGTTTACATCATCCATGCCCGAGAGGTATCGGATAGCTGGTTTGACAAATTCGAGGAATGTCACCATAACGGCGACCGGGTTACCGGGTAGCCCGAAGAACGCAGCCTCACCAACAGATCCAAAGGCGAGCGGTCGTCCTGGTCTCATGGCAAGCTTCCAGAAACTGACTGATCCCAACTCATGAAAAACACGCGTGACGAAGTCGGCCTCACCCGCAGAAACACCACCGGAGGTAATGATCACATCGGCGCAACTGGCCGCTCGCTCCAGCGCATCACGCGTGTCCTGTTCATTATCTCGCACAATACCCAGATCAATTGCCTCAACACCCATTGACTGCAGCAGACAGGCCAGTGTGTGGCGATTGCTGTCAAACAACATGCCCGCAGACAAGCTCTGTCCGGGCGGGTGCTGGCCCAGCGAACAAAGCTCATCACCCGTGGTGAAATAAGCGACCTTCAGTGGACGAAAGACATCAACACTGGCAATGCCCAGTGAGGCGATGACACCGACATCTGCAGCCTCAAGCTTGCGACCAGCCGACAGCACACTTTGCCCCTTTTTAATGTCTTCACCGGCATGGCGCACGTTTTTGCCGGCAATCACCTCACTATCAATGGCCACCTGTGCACCCGAATCACGTACGTGCTCTTGAATGACGACGGTATCTGCCCCCGCTGGCAAAATGGCGCCGGTGAAGATACGCACAGCCTCGCCGGTCGCAACCGTACCTTCAAAGGGTTTACCGGCCCAGGCCGTGCCCTTTAAATCAAGTACGGCCTCGCCGGCATCAGGAATACTGATGGCGCTGATCGCGTAGCCATCCATGGCTGAATTGCTCTGTGATGGAACATTCATTGTTGACACAATGTCACTGGCAAGCACCCTGTCAAACGCCTCAGTCAAACTGATGGTCTCAGGTAGAACCCGAGGTTTCAGTGACTTGAACAAACGTTCTCTGGCAACCGAGACCGGCAGGAGTTCCGGTTCGCTCGTGTCATCGCACGATGGTTGTTTTTCGATCACGGATAAAGTTCCTTCTCAGCGCTGAATAGCTCCTCTTCGGTGTTGATGTTCCGAAAGGACTTGCCGTAGTGACTGGCATTGACCTCAACCAGCTCGTGACAAAGAAACCAGCGATCAATTTTGCGTTCTCCACTGTCCAGAAAAACATCCAGCGAGGGCTGTACACGACGATGGACGATACAGAATACCGGTTGCAATCGTTCGCCATCATGGGCCACCGCAATATCAGCATCGTGTTGGCGGATATGATCAATGAGCATCTCCACAAGCCCGGCTTGCATGAATGGACTGTCACAGGGACACATGAGCACGTAGTCGGTATCCAGATGCGCTATGGCGGAACTTAATCCTGCCAATGGCCCCAGATGTCCGGAGCGGGTATCAGCAATCACGGTAACGCTATCTGGTGCCAGCGCCGAATAGGCCTCTGCATTTCTATTGGCGTTGATAACACATTGCCTGACTATGGGTATCAGGATATCAAGCGCATAACTTGCCATGGGTTTGCCACCAAGCATGACCAGACCCTTGTCCTGCCCACCCATCCGCCTTGCCAGACCACCAGCCAGGACAACAGCACCAACATCCGGATGACGAGCGCTCTTTGATGTCATCGACGACTCAGACATCTACCAGCGCTGCAGGCGTTATCTGGTTAAGGTAGTTTTGAAGAAATTCGCTGAACTCACCGTGACTATCAGCTTCCAGCTGCGTTTGCTTGTCGAACGACTCGGTAACCTTGCTGGCCAGGATAGCCTGTACTGCATCATTAACCGGCTGCTCCTGATAATACTGGTGATGTTTTTTGGACAATGATTGCGCATACTCAAAAAACGAACCCGTGCGTTTTATGCCGTCAAGCATCACTGCTGATGGCGTCAGCTCCGGAGAGGCCAGCTTGGACATTTGCTGTTCAAGAGCCCGGACATACAGCGGCTCTTCGCATGCCTTGTCTAGCCACTGCGCAACAGGCACCAGTGTTTCCAGAACTTGTTCACCCCAGTGTCGCAGACCGATCAAGCCTTGCCGCGTCTCGAGCTGCAATTCTGGTTCACGACCACGATGAGCGACTGTCTGCACGTTTCGCGTACACGCCTGCAGTTCTTCCGCGTCAAGCGATTCAGGCTTGGCCAGCCATGCAAACATCATGAGCATCTCTAGCATCGCCACCTGCTCAAGCTCAAGCCCATTGGGTTGAGCAAGATCAACATCAACAGATCGTAGCTCAAGATAACGAATACCCCGCTCACGCAATGCATGGATAGGCAACTCGCCCGCACGCGCAATCTGCTTGGGACGTACCGTACTGTAGAACTCATTTTCAATCTGCAGGCGCGATGTACTCAATTGCTGAAATTCACCGTTTTCATCGAGCAAGCCCAACGTTTTGTAAGCCGGGTGTTCACTGCTGACATGGCCTATGACATCCTCGATGTAGGCGTCGATATCCGTATGCCTCACGCTTAGATCGATGGGTTGATCTTCACGGTAACGGTAGCCGATCTTGCCCATGCGTAAAGAAGTACCATACGGCGCGTATCGGGTACTGCCGTTCCACACGTCGAGTTCCTCACCTTCGCCGTCGTTGAGAAAGCTGGCACAAATGGCAGGCGATGCACCGAAAAGATAGGGCACAAGCCAACCCACTCGCAACAGGTTCTGCATCATCTGAAAGTAACCCTGTGAGCGTAACCTCTGCTGCTCCTTGTCGCCAAGCTGTTGCCATTGCGACTCGCAATCGCCCAGATCAGGATGCTGTGCGTCCAGTTGCCTGCGAATATTCCAGGCGCATTCAGGCATCGAAAAATTGAAATGCACGCCAGCGATGGCCTGCATCCGGCGTCCATAACGCAAGCCCAGTCCACGGCGGTAGGCATGTTTCATCTGACCACTGTTCGAGCTGCCGTATTCTCCGATGCGCACACTCTGGCCACCACGCAGGATGCATGGCATGCTGGTGTTCCAGATGTGCTCACCCGCTGGCAGGCGATTGACAATAAACTGATGGATCGCGGTCAGGAATTCCATAGCCTCCGGTGCAGAGTCGCACGGCGGTGTTACCATCTCCAGCAGGGCTTCTGAAAAGTCTGTGGTGATAAACGGGTGCGTCAATGCCCGGCCCAGTGTTTCCGGGTGGTCACGCTGTGATATGCCGCCAGATGCGCTGACTCTCAGGCACTCTTTTTCCAGTCCTGTCTTGCGGCCTGAAAACAGCCCTGGCCCACAACTGCCAGTCAGGAGGTCGGCTTTTTTTCTTACCTCGGAGTACACAATGATGTTCCTGCAGTGTCGTCACAGAAGTGTAACCCAGCCGTTCGCATCATGAGCAGATTGAACAGTATTCGTACAGGGCATGGCCCGCTGCTGGTCATGCTGCACGGGTTGTTCGGCAATCTGGATAATTTTGGCTCGGTCACACTCCACATGGAGCGTAACCTGTCGGTGTTACGTATGGATCTACCAGGTCATGGGCAGTCACCTGGCCTGCCCACCTTGTCGATAGAAGCCATGGCACAGGCGGTACTGAACGAACTGGATGCGCTCGGCATTCAGGAATTCAACCTGCTGGGCCATTCACTGGGTGGAAAAGTTGCCATGTGCATCGCGGGTAACACCCGTACCCAAGGCTTGCAAAAGCTCATTGTTGAAGATATCGCTCCGAAGGACTACCCTCCACATCATCAGCAAATCCTCGATGCGCTTGAATCAATAAATTTGCAAGAACTGACCGACAGGCGCGAAGCAGAGTTAATACTCAGACCAAAAATCACAGAGGCGGGGGTTAGAGCGTTTTTGTTGAAAAGTCTGTATCGACACGACTCCGGCCGCTGGAGGTGGCGCTTTGATCTGCAGCAACTGGCAACAGATTACCCATTGATCAGTAAAGCACCGATAGTTGAGCAAACAATTGAACAACCCGTGCTGTTTATCAAAGGTGGTCAGAGCGATTATCTTGAAGCCGCAGACGAGCCACTTATCAGGCGTATTTGTCTGCACCCCAGCCTGTCTGTCATCGATGGCACTGGCCACTGGCCTCACGCTGAAAAACCTGCACAATTTGCACGCGCTTGTCAGGAATTTCTCGGTGTCAGTAACAGCGAGCACCAGTCTGGCACGCCCACGCGTTAATCGCGTTCAGTGCATTGTCAGGAACATCCTACTTACCAAACTTCCAACCCGAACAATGATCACTCACCGTCATGTCTGATTCTCTACGCGATCAGTTGCTCAAGGCCGGGTTTGCCGCGCCCAAGGCAAAACCCAAACCCGCGCCAAAATCCGGGTCACGAAATAAAAAGTCAGGCAAACACAAACCCGGAGCGAGTCCATCCTCTCAATCGACACCATCCGGCACCACACCAGCACAGACCGGTCCCAGAGCCGGGTATACGCATGTCCCTGACGTTCCACCCAAAAAGAAGAAATCGAAAAAAGCCCCTGCAGTCAAACCGCGGGCCGGTTCGTGGAGTACACGAGACCATAGTGCAAGCCAGGAGCCAAAGAAAAAGTCAGACCCGGCACTAGCAGAGCAACGCCGCGCCATGAAAGCCGCGATGCAAGCACTCATTGAGAAATGTTCGATCAAAGACTTCAAGGGTGAAGAAATCTATCGATTCACCTTACAGAACAAAATACGTGAACTGCTGGTGTCCGAGTCGCATCGCAAGCAACTTGCCAATGGAGAACTGGCGATTACCAGGCTCAATGGCGCGACCTGTCTGGTCCCTGCACAAACGGTCATCGAGATCCGAAAAATCAATCCTCAGTGGTTGGTTTTTCTCGCCACGGACGTGGAAGACTCGAGCGATGACGATGATGAATTCCCTATTCCGGATGATCTTGTCTGGTAGTGGTATCTCACCCACTAACCCACTTGAGATAGTGACACAATGAGTTCCTCCCCCAGCTTCTACTGGTTTGACTACGAGACATTCGGTACACATCCGGCCTGGGATAGGCCTTGTCAATTTGCGGGAATTCGGACAGATAGCGAGCTCAACGAAATAGATGACCCGATGGTGATCTATTGCCGGCAGAGCCCCGACTACCTGCCCCACCCGATGGCCTGCAAGGTGACTGGTTTGACACCTCAGGAAGTCAACAGGCAGGGGCTGAGCGAAAACGCATTTATCCAGACAATAGTGGAGCAGATCGGCAGGCCGGAAACCTGCTCGCTTGGCTATAACAGCATTCGCTTTGACGATGAGTTTACGCGACATACCTTGTTCAGAAATTTTTTTGACGCGTACGAACACGAATACAAGAACGGCAGTAGTCGGTGGGATCTTCTTGACATCGTTCGTCTGGCTCGTGCCTTGCGACCCGAAGGCATCGAGTGGCCACACAACGATGATGGAAGTCCAAGCAATCGACTGGAGCACCTGAGCGCGATTAACGGGATTGAGCACGGTCAGGCGCATGACGCACTCAGCGATGTGCGGGCAACAATTGGTATGGCAAAGCTTATCCGGCAGAAGCAGCCTCGCCTGTTTGACTACGCGTTTAAAAATAGAACAAGACAAGCTCTGTCGGACAAACTCAATACGACAAAGGCTGAGATCAGCCTGCTGGTAGCGGGCACTATCCCGTCACAACGATCGCATATTGCCGCTATTTTGCCGCTAATGAACCATCCGGGCAATCGCAACAGCGTGATTGTCATTGATCTTGAGCAAGACCCAACCCCACTACTCGGCATGGATGCAGACGATATTGCGCAACGCGTTTTTGCCAGGCGCTCCGAGGATGGTCGTGCATCTGCAAGGCCTGGTCTTCGCACGGTGCAAATCAACAAGTGTCCGGTTATCGTGCCATTGAATACCATGCGACCTGACGATGCGCTCAGATTGGGCGTTGACCTTGATCTCATTTACGAACATGCCAATACCGCACGCAAGTTGGCTGAGCCAGATATGCAGCAAAAGATCATCAATGCCATGACCCGTTCATGGCCAGATACGCATCCGGATGTTGAGGGATCGCTTTACAGCGGTTCTTTCCTGACTCAGGCTGACAAGGATCGGGCGGTTGAATTAAGGAGTAGCAATCCGCAGTCCATGCACGACATCGCCGCACATTTTGACGACAGGCGCCTTGTTGAGTTGGCATGGCGTTATCAGGCACGCAACTTTCCTGAATCTCTGGATGCAGAGCAACGTCAGGACTGGTACGACCACTGCCAGACAAAACTCAATGATCCAGCATCGCCCTGGCTGACATTCAAGGAATTTGACGATCAGATTGCTGGCACAACATGGGCTGACAATGAAATTGAGCTGAAGCAATCGCTGATCGACTACCGCAATCAAGTTTTTACTTATACAGAGTCCGTTGTAGATCTTTGATTAGCGCGTCGGCCCCCACCGCTCATGTAGTCGTTACCGCTGATTACGGGTCGCACAGCGTTGAGAACGAAAAATGAAGAAAACAGGAAGAAAAATTCGAACTTCAGTGTGGCAAATTCAGGCGCAACGAATATAACGTAGGCCAGAAATACGGCTGACCCAAGGACAAACCCATAGGCAGAGTGTAGATACAGGTTGATGATAGAGTTGTTGATTTCTGGTCGGTAGACACCACTAAAAACCATGGCCAGCATCATCAGAAACACGACCGGTACCATAGGAGGGAGCATGTCAAAAATGGATAGTCCCAGACTCACATAGCCTGCTACCAGAAACACACCGCAAAACAGCAGGGACTCAGTAAATCCCCGAAGCAGGCTTGGAAATTTGACTTGACGAGTAAAGGTTTTTGCGTTTAGGCGCCGAACCACAAATTGGCCAAAGTTGCGTGGTGAACTACTCATGTTTGACAATCCCTTGATGTCTCACTGAAAACGGATTAACAAAACCCGTTATCTTTAATTACACTGTGTTAATTATTACATAAACTTAACGTTTAAATAATCATCCATTTGGGTAACAGTGTGAAACATTGCAAACCTCATCACATATCAGCTTAGACTACACACACGACCAATATATTAGCATAGCGTCAGCAATTTGACTTTTTTCTGACGTCTCTTGTTGATTTCTACGATGCAAAACAACCTGTCAGTGCGCATTTTCGAGGCTCTGATACGATGATAAGGATGACGCAGCAACGAATTAAGCTCTATCAGGGATCAGTCAACGACTGCAGCTACCTGGAAAACCGCAAAGCGGTAAATATCTACGCAGATCCGCATCATTCACATCCCCGCGCTGTCTATAACCAACTGATAAAAAAAGGTTTTCGTCGTTCAGGAGAGTACGTCTACCGACCTGGATGCACTGATTGTTCTGCCTGCACACCGGTCCGGATAAGGTGTAGCGAGTTCAAGACACGTCGTACAGACCGACGAAATCTGGCAACCAATTCTGATTTACGCGTCGATTTTCAGAAATCGCGTTACACCGATGAATACTACGATCTCTATTGCCGTTATCTGAACTCTCGACACGCAAACGGCGGTATGGATAATCCAGCACCAGAGGATTTCTCCCGTTTTCTGCTCAATCCATGGGGAGAGACCCTGTTTCTAGACGTCAGGCTGGACAAGCAGATCATTGCGGTGGCCGTTACTGATGCAACCACTGATGGACTTTCTGCGGTTTACACGTTTTTCGATCCTGAGCACCGGCAACGCGGGCTCGGCAAATTCTGTATTTTGCAGCAAGTGGAATTATGTAAGGCGATGGCCTACCCCTACCTTTACCTTGGTTACTGGGTTGATGGGTGTCAGAAGATGCAATACAAGACAGACTTCCATCCTCAGGAACATTTCAACGGTGACGAATGGGTCGGTTTCGGCAACTGACGACCAGGAGGGGCTTTCTTGTGACTACTTTCTTGTGACTACTGATAGTTTGCCTACCATCCAACGTCAGCTCTCAGCGCGCCTGTTCAATGCCACGTAGATACCGTTCGTACATGTTTTCCGGGCCCCAATGTATTTTGAGTTCGCTGAACAAGGCAAAAGCCTCGTCCCACTGACCCGCAACACTGGCCTCCATTGCGCGTTCGTGCATATCGAGAAGTTCCAGCAAGGCATCGCTGGCGTCACTGACGGCACATAGCGGCTGGTACATGGTCACCATTTCATCACGCCCTTTGACAGCCACCGTATCCAGCTCGCGAAATAGCAAATCCGGCAAATCCTCGATGGTCTTGTCGCCAACAATGATGGGCACTTGATACTTGCGGGTTTGCGCTTCCAGACGCTGTGCGATATTGACTGTGTCGCCGATGACCGTGTAGTCCATGCGATGCTCGGAACCCAAAGGGCCGACCATCGCAGGTCCGGTGCTGATGCCGATACCCATGGAAATTCTTGGCAAGCCCATCGAGCGATAGGTCTCGTTCAATTGATCGAGCTCTTTGCTTATATCCAGGGCTGCGCATAATGCATCGTAAGCGTGGCTGGTACTGCGTGCCGGGGCACCCCACACGGCCATGACACTGTCACCCATGTATTTATCGATACTTCCCCGATAGCGCACAACGATCTTGCTGACATGAGCGAAATACAAGTTCAGCCACTGT
The DNA here is from genome assembly GCA_045110475.1 of Granulosicoccus sp. Lineage (GTDB taxonomy): Bacteria > Pseudomonadota > Gammaproteobacteria > Granulosicoccales > Granulosicoccaceae > Granulosicoccus. Next base: position 793 of record JBGCGC010000036.1, on the reverse strand, counting down.
GCAAGTTTTGCCGAGTCGAGAACCTGAGCGACCGTTGAAAAGTCGCAGATATCGCAAAACAGCACACTGATTTCGCGCTCTTCTCCAGCAACCGACAATAGATCAGGATCGCGTTGATACTGTCTGGATAGCTCTTCCGGGACAAACTTCGAGAGCAAACTGGCAATTTTTTGCTGATCACGTTGATCACCGATATAACTCAGCAACACGTAAACAACAGTAATGATGCCGATGACCAATAACTCGAATTCCAGCGGGGTACCTGTCGTTTGCACAGGTTGCTGCGTATGCACATAGGTAACACCTGCCGCCACTGTGATTGCAATCAGCAAACCACCACTGATGCGAAACAGTGGCAGCACGGCACAAAGCAGTAAAAGTGCAAATTGTGTTATCCAGAAAACACGACCAAACGGTGCCGCCTCAAATACGTTCAATGCCTGACCGCCTCTGATTTTTAGCGCAAATACTTGCCCCGTATCATCAACACCCGTCCATTCGAACGCAAAATACAGGCGAAACACACCCAAGCCCGTAAACAGAAGCAAAATGAAAATCATGAGCAAGACCAGTGAAAACGTCAGACTTCGATGATTAGGTTTGTAGAACGGTAGCTTCAAAAGAGACTGCAGGTTGAAAGAGCGTGAATAATCTAGGAGTCTGCGCGGCAGAAAGCGATCGAGCGAGAGTAGTCCAATTTTGAGTCAAATTTTGTGCTCATTTGAGGAGTTTAGCTGGCTAAGTGACGAAAATGAGCGCAAAATTTGGCCAAAAGTGGGCTGCTCGTAGCCGA